>JBILNT010000090.1:0-14121 GCA_044374875.1 Rubrivivax sp. | reverse complement strand
CGACGCCGCCGGCGATGAAGATGGTCTTGGTCAGGAAGCGCGTGCCCTTGGCGGTCTCGACGTAAAAGCGGCCGTCTTCCTGCTTCTGCACCACCGAGACCTCCTGGCCGAAGTGGAAGGTCGCGCCGAAGGGCTCGATCTGCTTGAGCAGGTTGTCGGTCAGTTCCTTGCCGGTGCACACCGGCACCGCGGGAATGTCGTAGATCGGCTTGTCGGGGTAGAGCTCGATGCACTGCCCACCGGGGTAGGCCAGCGAGTCGATCACGTGGGCCTTGATCTCGAGCAGGCCCAGTTCGAACACCTGGAACAGGCCCACCGGGCCGGCGCCGACGATGACGGCATCGGTCTCGATCGGGCCGTCATGGCTGCGGGCGGTGTCGGCAATCTCGGGGTTCACGTTGGGTTCCATGGTGTTCGCGGAGTTGAGGGCGCGCCGGTGCACCACCGGCGTGGCGTCAGCGGACGAGCTGGTCGAGCTTGTCCTTGCGGTCCTTCCACTCGTCGGCGTCGGGCAGGGGCGCCTTGCGCTTGGTGATGCTGGGCCACTTCTTCGCCAGGTCGGCGTTGAGCTTGATGAACTGCAGCTGATCCGAAGGCACGTCTTCCTCGGGAAGGATCGCGTTGACCGGGCACTCCGGGATGCACACGGCGCAGTCGATGCACTCGTCGGGGTCGATGACGAGGTAGTTCGGCCCCTCGCGGAAGCAGTCGACGGGGCACACGTCGACGCAGTCGGTGTACTTGCAGCGGATGCAGGATTCGAGAACGACGTGGGTCATGGGCTGGGCTCTGGGTGGTGGCGGAGCGGACGGACGCGCCACCCGGCGCGGCATGGCGGCCGGCACTGCAGGCGACAACGACCCTCTCGAGCACCAGATTTTACGGCGCCGGGGTTTGTACGGAGTCTTGACCTTGGCCCACTATCCGGGAGGGGGTTTCGGAGCTTCCGTGTGCCGGCAGCACCGCCAGCGGCGCTGCGCCCGCGCCGACGGTGACGACCGTCGGCCTGCCGGTGTGCAGCACGGCGGCCTGCCCGAGGCTCGCGACGGTGTGGTCCGACCACAGCATGTCGGCTCGGCCTGCCTGCGACACGACGCTGACCGGGGTGTCCGCGGGCCAGCCGGCGTCGCCGAGGGCGCGTGCAAGGCGGCCGAGCTGCCGGCCCGCCATGTAGAAAACCTCGGTGTCCGCACTGCGGCTGGCCTGCAGGCGGCCGTCGCGGGTCATGGCGGTCGTCAGGGCCACGCTGCGGCCGCGTCCGCGTCGGGTCAGCGGGCGTTGCGTCGCAGCCGCCGCCGCGATGGCCGCCGTCACGCCGGGCACCACCTCGCACTCGATGCCGTGAGCGAGCAGCGCCTCGAGTTCCTCCTCGAGGCGCCCGAAGACGCTGGGGTCGCCGCCCTTGAGCCGGACCACGACGCGGGCTTCACGGGCGTGCCGCACCAGCATCGCATCGATGGTGGCCTGCGCGGTGGAATCGCAGAAGCCGCGCTTGCCGACGTCGATCCAGCGGGCGTGCGGGGCGAGCTCGCGCAGTGCCGGGTCCGTCAGCGCGTCGTGCAGCACCACGTCGGCCTCGGCCAGGCAGCGTGCGCCGCGCAGCGTGACCAGGTCGGCCGCGCCGGGGCCGGCGCCGACGAAGAAGACCTTGCCCATGGCTCAGGCTTCCGCAGCGACGGACGGGCGCTCTCGGCGCAGCAGCGGCAGCGCGTCGGCATGCAGGCCGCATTCCTTGGCGTGGTCGTTCTCCCACCACCAGCGGCCTGCACGCTCGTCTTCGCCCAGCGCGACCGCGCGCGTGCACGGTGCGCAGCCTATGCTGGGGAAGAAACGGTCGTGCAATTCGTTGTAGGGCACGGCATGGTCGGCGACGTACTGCCAGACGTCGGCCAGGCTCCAGTCGGCCAGCGGGTAGAACTTCTCCCGCCCGTCGCTGTCGCGCTCGCGGAAGGGCACGCCGGCGCGGGCGTCCGACTGCTCGCGGCGCAGGCCGGTGATCCACGCGCTGCGGCCGTCGAGCAGCCGCTTCATCGGCTCGAGCTTGCGCACCGCGCAGCAGGCCTGGCGCAGATCGACGCCCTGGAACATCGCGCGCTCGCCATGCTCGCGCACGAAGTGCAGCACGGCCTCCTGGCGCGGGCGCACCACCTCGACGGCCAGGCCGTAGTGTTCGCGGATGCGATCGACCAGTGCCAGTGTCTCGGCGTGCAGGGCGCCGGTGTCCAGGGTCGCGACGTCGATGGCCAGCCCGTGGCGGGCGATCAGATCGGTGATGACCATGCCCTCGATCCCCAGGCTCGACGCCTGGACGACGCGGCCAGGGTGCTCGTGCGCGGCTTCGCGGAGCAACTCGACGGCATGGGCCACGCGGGCGTCGAATCCGGGCTTGCGCCGGGCGTGAAGTTCGATGGCGCTGCGCATGGCGGTTCAGGCAGCTTGGCGGCCGAACCGCGGCGCGGGCGCCAACGGGTCGGCCTGGTAGTGGCCGGGGAAGAACGACAGCGCGCGGCGCGCGGCCTGTTCGTCCTGGTCGGCGCGCAGCGCGGCGGCGTCGAAACCGGTGCGCTGCAGCAGCGGCAGCATGTCCACGAGCACCTGCCCGCTCGCGCGCAGCTCGCCCGCATAGCGCAGGCGCGCTCGAAGCAGGCGGGCCTGCGAATAGGCGCGGCCATCGGTCCACTTCGGGAAGTCCAGAGCGATGAGGCCCAGCCGGGGCAGGTCGGCGGCGACGCGGCGGACATCGTCGGTGTTCGCGAGCAGCACGCCCACAGGCACGTCGAGAGGCCACGCTGCACGCACCGCCTCCCACTGGGCGAGGGTCAGCAGCGCATGCGAACGGACCGCCGGTGCGGCCTCGTCGGCGACGACGGGGTGCCAGGGATCGCCGCGGGAATCGATCAGCTTCATGGTCGGGTTCTCCGGAGCGTTCAGGCCAGGGCGGGGGCGGTGGCGCGGCGCACGGCATCCGCGGCCGCGCGGAAGGGCGCCGCGCCGATGCGGCGGACGGTGTCGATGAAGCGTTCGCCCGCGCTGCGCTCGCGGCGGTAGGTGTCGATCACGGCCTCGACGACGTCGGGCACCTCGTCGGCGGCAAACGACGGGCCGATGACCTTGCCGGGGCCTGAGGCGCCGCTGGTCGAGGAACCGTCCGAGCCGCCCAGCGTCACCTGGTACCACTCGCTGCCGTCCTTGTCGACGCCGAGGATGCCGATGTGGCCGCTGTGGTGGTGGCCGCAGCTGTTGATGCAGCCGCTCATGTGCAGGTCGATGTCGCCGATGTCGTGCAGGAGGTCGAGGTCGTCGAAGCGTTCCTGGATCGCGGAGGCGATCGGGATCGAGCGCGCGTTGGCCAGCGCGCAGAGGTCGCCGCCCGGGCAGGCGATCATGTCGGTCAGCAGGCCGATGTTGGGCGTGGCGAAGCCGCCCTCGCGCGCGGCCAGCCACAGGGCGCGCAGGTCGGCCTCGCGCACCCACGGCAGCAGCAGGTTCTGGTCGTGCGTGACGCGCAGCTCGCCGTGGCTGAAGCGGTCGGCCAGTTCGGCGGCGCCGTCCATCTGGTCGGCGGTGACGTCGCCTGGGGGCAGGCCGGCACGCTTGAGCGAGAGCGTCACCGCGCGATAGCCGGGCAGGCGGTGGGCGTGCACGTTGCGCTGCAGCCAGCGCGCGTAGGCGGCGGGCAGGTCGGCATCGGCGGCGGGCGCCGACGGCTCGGCGCGGCCAGCCGTCACGGGGCTGGCGAAACCGGCGGTCACGCGGGCGAGCTCGGCCTGGGGGATCAGGTGCGCGGCGCCCAGCGTGTCGTCGGCCAGCAGGGCGGCGAACTCGGCGTTCACCGCGTCGATGAAGCGCTGGCCCTCGGCCTTGACGAGGATCTTGATGCGCGCCTTGTACATGTTGTCGCGCCGGCCCAGCAGGTTGTAGACGCGGACGATGGCCTCGATGAAGACCAGGATCTGCTGCCAGGGCACGAAGGCGCTGATGACCGTCGCGATGACCGGTGTGCGGCCCATGCCGCCGCCGACGCGGACCTCGAAGCCGACCTGGCCCGCGGCGTCGCGGCGAAGCTGCAGGCCGATGTCGTGCCAGTCGATCGCGGCGCGGTCCTCGTCGGCGCCGCTGACGGCGATCTTGAACTTGCGCGGCAGGAACGCGAACTCGGGGTGCAGCGTGCTCCACTGGCGCAGCAGCTCGCAGTAGGGGCGCGGGTCGACGATCTCGTCGGGTGCGATGCCGGCGAAGGCATCGGTGGTCACGTTGCGGATGCAGTTGCCGCTGGTCTGGATGCCGTGCATGTCGACCTCGGCCAGCAGATCCATCACGTCAGCGGCGCGGTGCAGCGGGATCCAGTTGAACTGCAGGTTCTGGCGCGTCGTGAAGTGGCCGAAGCCGCCGCGCTCGCGCTCGGTGCCAGCGTCCTGCAGGTCGAACTCGCGCGCGATGCGGGCCAGCATGCGCAGTTGCCGGCTGGCGATCTCGCCATAGGGCACCGCCACGCGCAGCATCGGGGCGTGGCGCTGCACGTACCAGCCGTTCTGCAGGCGCAGTGGGCGAAACTCATCCTCGGGCAGCGCCCCGGCCAGGTGGCGCTCGAGCTGATCGCGAAACTGCGCCGCGCGGGCACGGACGAACTGGCGGTCGAAGTCGGTGTATCGGTACATGGCGTGGATCCGGTGTCGCAGGCGAGGGGCGCTCGCACCTGACGAGCACGGACTCTAGGAAACCCTTATATGTTTGAAAACAACAAAAAAGTTCTCTGCATATATTCTTGAGAAATAAAGAATCGATTCCTAGAATCCATGCCCATGACATCCCGTTCGACCCACGACACGGCCCGTCGTGGCTTCCTGCTCGGTCTGGCCGCATCGCTGGCGGCCTGCCAGGCGCCTGCACCGATTGCGCTGCCACCACCGGCACCGCCTTCCGCGCCCAGGCCGCTGCGCCCGCCGCGCATCGGGCTCGCGCTGGGCGGGGGGGCCGCGCGCGGCTTCGCCCACATCGGGGTCATCCAGGTGCTGGAGGAGGCCGGCGTTCGCCCCGACGTCGTGGTCGGCACTTCGGCAGGCAGCCTGGTTGCGGCGCTGTACGCGGCGGGCCGCAGCGGGGCGGAGCTCGCCCGGCTCGCAGCGTCGATGGACGAGTCGGCCATCACCGACTGGTCCTTCCCGGGCCGCGGGCTGATCCGCGGCGAAGCGCTGGCGCGCTACGTGCGAGAGCAGACGGGCGGGTTGCCCATCGAGCAGATGAAGCTTCCGCTGGGCATCGTCGCCACCGACCTGGACAGCGGAGCGCCCATCCTCTTCCGTCGAGGCGACACCGGTGCGGCTGTCAGGGCTTCCAGTGCGGTGCCGGCCGTGTTCATGCCGGTGCGCATCGGCGACCGTGAGTACGTCGATGGCGGGCTCGTTTCCCCGGTGCCGGTGCGTTTCGCGCGGGAGATGGGCGCCGAGCTCGTCATCGCGGTCGACATTTCGCAGGCTCCCGACGGCAACCCGACGGGCGACCCGTTCAAGATGCTGCTGCAGACTTTCGCGATCATGGGGCGCAGCATCAACACCTTCGAACTGCGTGACGCCGAGGTGGTGGTGCGCCCGTCGTTGATCGGGGTGTCGAGCGCGGACTTCACCGCGCGGGCGCGGGCCATCCAGGCCGGGCGGGTCGCTGCGCAGGCTGTTCTGCCGCGACTGCGCGAACGTATCGCGGCCGCCGTGCACTGACCTGCGGGCCGGTTCCGGGCCCCTGGGTGCGTGATTCGGCAGGCCAGACAAGAGCGGCCCGACGTCGCCGTCGGGCCGCAAGGTATCCGGAAGAAGGGGATTCGACGGATACCGAGGAGACAACCTGTCCCGCAACCCGCCTGCGCGGTCCCGGGACAGATGCTCCGACACGTTCGCCGGCGCGAAGTTCCGCGCCCGGCATGCGGGCCGATCAGGCGGCGCGCTTGGCCTTGGCAGCGGTCTGCGTGGCCTTGACGGCGGTGCTGGTCATGGCCTGGAAGTTCGCTTCGGCGACCTCGGTGGCCTGCTTGGCCGCCTTGTGCAGGCTCTCGTAGGCGTTGTTCGCGGCGGCGACGGCCGACTTGACCAGGGCGACGGCGTTCTCGGTGCCGGCCGGGGCGTTCTTCACCGCCGTGTCGACGACGGCCAGGGCCTTCTTCTGCGAGTCGGCGATCGTCTCTTCGGCCACCTTGGCGACCTCGGCGTTCGTGCCGGCCAGGATGTCGTACAGGTGACGGCTGTACGCGGCGGCCTTCTCGGCGGTCGGCTGCAGCAGGCTGGCCTGCAGGGCCAGGAGTTCCTGGGCGTCCTTGACGGACATCGCGGCCTTCGTGGTCTCGGCGCTCTCGGCCAGCGTGGCCTTGGCGACCTGGAGGTTCAGCTCGACGAGCTTCTCGACGCCTTCGAAAGCCTTGTTGGTCAGGCCGAACAGGGTCTCGACGTTGGCCTTGTGGGCAGCCAGCATTTGGTCAGGGGTGAACATCATGGTGCTTCTCCAGGTGGGTTGAACGGCGTGCTGCGCGGCTCCAAGTTCATGCTGCGCTGCAACATGACCTGAAGTATAGGCGGCGGACGGACAGATGCAAGCACTTTTTGGTGCGGCGCAGCAAAACAGGGTGCCCTCCCTAGAATGGCACGATGCTGGCCTTTCATTCCGACGCGTTCGTGCTGCCCTTGCCAGAGGGGCACACGTTCCCGATGTCGAAGTACCGGCTGCTGCGCGAAGCGGTGGATGCGACACTGCCCGGCGTACGCCTGCGCGAGGCCGAGCCTGCCACCGATGGCGTGCTGGCACTGGCGCACGAGCCATCCTGGATCGACGCCGTGGCCGGCGGCACGCTGAGCACCGCGCAGCAGCGGGAAATCGGCTTTCCCTGGTCGCCGAAGATGGTCGAGCGCTCGCGACGTTCGGTGGGTGCGACGATCATGGCGGCGCGGGCCGCGCTGATCGGGGGCGAGGGGGTGGCGGCCAACCTCGCGGGCGGCACCCACCACGCCTACGCCTGGAAGGGGTCCGGCTATTGCGTCTTCAACGACGTGGCGGTGGCGGCGCGGCTCATGCAGGCCGAATGGCATCGCCACACCCGGCAGCTGCTGCGGGTGGCCGTGATCGACCTCGACGTGCACCAGGGCAATGGGACGGCCTCGATCTTCCGCGACGACCCGACCGTCTTCACCCTGTCGCTGCACGGCGCGAAGAACTTCCCGTTCCGCAAGGAAACCAGCGACCTCGACGTCGAACTGCCCGACGGCTGCACCGACGAGCCTTACCTGCGGGCGCTGGACGATGCGCTGGCGCGGCTGTGGCAGCGGACAGCCGACAAGCCGCCGGGCCTGGTCTTCTATCTGGCGGGGGCCGATCCGCACGAGGACGACCGCCTCGGGCGCCTGAAGCTCACCGCGGCCGGCATCGCCGAGCGCGACCGCCGGGTGCTAGACGCCCTGCGCACGCGTGGCATCCCGACCGCGCTGTCGATGGCCGGCGGCTACGGCCGCGACATCGCCACCACGGTGGCGCTGCAGCGGCGAACGCTCGAGGAAGCTTGGCGGTCGTGGTCGGCGTGGTCGGCGCAGGCCTCGTCGGACGGAGCTGGCGCCGGTGGAACAATGCGGGGAGCGCTGCCGCGCGCGATCGTCCCATCCGGCCCATGATGACCCGTCCTTCGCCCCGCCCCCGCGCGGACTACCGCCACTTCGGCTCGATCACCACGCGCTGGATGGACAACGACGTCTACGGCCACGTCAACAACGTCGTCTACTACAGTTTCTTCGACACCGCGGTCAACCGCTACCTGATCGACGCCGGCGCGCTCGACATCCATCGCGGCGAGGTCATCGGCCTCGTCGTCGAGACGCACTGCAACTACTTTGCGCCGCTCGAGTTCCCGCAGCCGGTCGAGGCCGGCCTGGCGGTCAGCCAATTCGGCCGCTCGAGCGTGCGCTACGAGGTGGGCCTGTTCGCGCCCGGGCAAGCCCTGACTTCCGCCGCGGGCCACTTCGTCCACGTCTATGTCGACCGCGCCACGCGCCGGCCAGCGTCCCTTCCGCCGGCCCTCCAGGCCGCCCTGCAGCCCCTGCTCACCGAACGATGAACCATCCTGCCCCGCCTGCCGTGGACCCGGCATCCGTCAAGGCCGTCGACGATGCGATCACCTCGCGCCGATCGATCCGCGCCTTCCTCCCCGAGCCCCTGCCGCGGCAGACGATCGAGGAGATCCTCGCCGTCGCGTCCCGCGCGCCTTCGGGCACGAACATCCAGCCGTGGAAGGTCCACGTCCTGACCGGCGCGGCGCTGCAGGGACTGGTCAGCCGGATCATGGCGGTCTACGACGATCCGGTCGAGCGGGCGCGGCACGTCGACGAGTACGACTACTACCCGCTGGAGTGGGTTTCGCCCTACATCGAGCGCCGGCGCAAGGTCGGGTGGGATCTCTACGGCCTGCTCGGCATCGCCAAGAGCGACAAGGCACGGATGCACGAGCAGCATGGCCGCAACTACGCCTTCTTCGACGCGCCGGTCGGCCTCGTCTTCACGATCGACCGCGTGCTGCAGAAGGGCAGCTGGCTCGACTACGGCATGTTCCTGCAGAACGTCATGATCGCCGCGCGGGCCCGTGGGCTGGACACCTGCCCGCAGGCGGCCTTCACGCCGTTCCACAAGGTGATTGGCGAGTACCTGGGCTTCGGTCCGGGCGAGATGCTGGTCTGCGGCATGTCTCTCGGGCACGCCGATCCTGCTGCCGTCGAGAACAGCCTCGTCACCGAGCGTGCACCCGTGTCCGACTTCGCGCGCTTCCACGACGCGCTTCTCGGGAGTGTTTCGCCCGCGGAAAGTTCCTCGTGAGATGCCCGCTTGCGCGGGCCGCACAGGGGGCGCTACCGTGCATTGCCGCCGATTGTCCGGCCGCACCTCCGCGTGCGGCCCGGCGGTCAGGAGCCTGAGCCCTCCGCCCGCAGGGGTGGAGGGCTTTTTTTGTCCTTGCAGACCTTCGGCGATTCGCTCGTCCGCCCGCTCCCTAGAATCCCCGCTCACTGTGAGGTCAGTCGGACGGCTGGAGAAGGGCAAGACCATGGGCGATCGGTGCAGGATCAGAGGCTCTCGCGGGTGGGTTGCGGCCGCCGCGTTGCTCGGTGCGTCCGCTGCCCGTGCCGCCGACATCGACGGCAGCCAGCTTGCCGCCTGGTGGGGCATCCCGTTCGCGGGGGTGCTGCTGTCGATCGCGATCCTGCCGCTGGTGGCCACCAAGGTCTGGCACCATCATTTCGGCAAGATCGCTGCCGGCTGGGCGCTGGCCTTCCTGGTGCCGTTCGCGGTGGTCTTCGGGCCGGGCGCCGCCGGCTCGGCACTGGTGCACACGCTGGTGGCCGAGTACATACCGTTCATCGTGTTGCTGACGGCGCTCTTCACTGCCGCTGGTGGCATCTACGTCCGCGGCAACCTCCACGGCAGCCCTGCGACCAACGTGACCATCATGGCCATCGGCGCGGTGCTGGCCAGCTTCATGGGCACGACCGGCGCCTCGATGCTGCTGATCCGGCCCTTGATCCGGGCGAACGACAACCGCAGGCACGTGGCCCACGTGGTGGTGTTCTTCATCTTCATCGTCAGCAACGCGGGCGGCTCGCTGACGCCGCTGGGCGACCCGCCGCTGTTCCTCGGCTTTCTCAAGGGCGTCGAGTTCTTCTGGACGCTCGAGCACATCTTCCCCGAGACCCTTTTCCTCATCGGCTCGCTGCTGGTGATCTTCTGGGTGATCGACAGCCACTACCACCGCAAGGAGGGCGTCCTCCCGGTCGATCCGACACCCGACTCCGAGCGGCTCGGCCTCGAGGGCGCGATCAACTTCGTGCCGCTGCTGTGCGTGATGGGCCTGGTGCTGATGAGCGGGGTGTGGAAGCCCGGTGTCTCCTTCGACGTCTTCGGCACGCCGGTCGAACTGCAGCAGATCGTCCGCGACGGCCTGCTGGTGGTGGTGACGCTGGTGTCGCTGGCCATCACGCCCAGGGTCGTGCGCGAGAAGAACCAGTTCTCCTGGGCCCCCATGCAGGAGGTGGCGAAGCTGTTCATCGGCATCTTCCTGACCATGATCCCGGTGCTGGCGATGCTGCGCGCCGGCGAGGCCGGCCCGTTCGCCGCGGTGGCGCGGGCCGTCACGGCGCCCGATGGCCAGCCGCTGCCCTGGGCCTACTTCTGGTTCAGTGGCGCGCTGAGTTCGTTCCTCGACAATGCACCGACCTACCTGGTGTTCTTCAACCTCGCCGGCGGCGAGCCCCAGGTGATGATGACGACGCTGGCGGCAACGCTGGCCGCCATCTCGGCCGGTTCGGTCTTCATGGGCGCCAACACCTACATCGGCAACGCGCCCAACTTCATGGTCAAGGCGATCGCCGAGGACCGCGGCATCGCGATGCCCAGCTTCTTCGGCTACATGGCCTGGAGCGGGGCCATCCTGCTGCCGCTGTTCGTCGTCATGACCTTCATCTGGTTCCGCTGATCAGGAGTCCGCTGCATGTCCCGTACCCAGGTGCTCGTCGCCCGTGCCGTCTTTCCGGAAGTGGTCGAGAAACTCCGCGTCCACTTCGACGTCGAGGACAACCCCGGCGACGTCATCTTCACCAAGGCCGAGCTGATCGCGCGCCTGCGCGGCAAGCACGGTGCGTTCACCACCGGCAGCGAGCGCATCGACGCCGAGGTGCTGGACGCCAACCCGCAGCTGCGCGTGGTGTCGAACATGGCCGTGGGCTACAACAACTTCGACATCCCCGCCTGCAACGCCCGGGGCGTGCTGGCCACCAACACGCCCGACGTCCTGACCGAGACCACCGCCGACTTCGGCTTCGCGCTGATGATGGCCGCGGCGCGCCGCATGGCCGAGAGCGAGCATTTCCTGCGTCGCGGCGAGTGGACGAAGTGGTCCTACGACATGTTCACCGGCAGCGACGTGCACGGCGCGACGCTCGGCATCCTTGGCATGGGCCGCATCGGCCAGGCCATCGCCCGCCGCGGGGCCCTCGGCTTCGGGATGAAGGTCATCTATCACAACCGCAGCCGCCTCTCGCCCGAGCAGGAGGCGCCCATCGGCGCGCGCTACGTCGACAAGCCGACCCTGCTCGCCGAGTCCGATCACCTCGTGCTCGTGCTGCCGTACTCTGCGTCGAGCCACCACGCCATCGGCGCTGCCGAGCTGGCGGCGATGAAGCCCACCGCGACGCTGACCAATGTCGCCCGCGGCGGCATCGTCGACGACGCTGCGCTGGCGGCGGCCTTGCGTGAGCGCCGCATCGCCTCGGCAGCGCTCGACGTCTTCGAGGGTGAGCCCTTGGTCCACCCCGACCTGCTGACGGTGCCTAACGTCGTGCTGACGCCGCACATCGCCAGCGCCACGGTCGCGACGCGGCGCGCGATGGCCGATCTCGCGGCCGACAACCTGATCGCGGCGCTGACCGGCGGCGCCCCGCCGACGCCCATCAATCCGGAGGTGCTGTCGCAGCGTGCGTGAGCCCGGCGCGCCGCGAGACGAGGCAGCGGCAATTCCTGCGACGGATCCGACGCGCCCCGATCCTGCGCATTCGCCCGCCGCCCAGGCCAAGGCCCTGCTGCCTGCGCTGATCGCGGGGCAGCTCGGCCTGCACGCGGCGATGGCCGGTCTGCGCCTGGCGGCGCCGTTGCAGGCGCTGAACGACGGCGCGAGTGCGTGGGCGGTCGGCGTGCTGCTCGCGCTGTTCGCCGCGGCGCCGGTGTTCCTGGCCTTGTGGGCCGGACGGCTGGCCGACCGTCACGGCTACCACCGGCCGGTCCACCTTGCGGTGGCGGCGTCCGTGGGCGGGCTCGGGCTCGCCTGTGTCGCCGCCTGGGCCGATGCGCAGTGGCGTTTCGGGCTGCTCTGCGTGGCGGCGGCACTTGCCGGATCTGCCGCCAACATCGGGCTGATCGCGATCCAGCGCACGGCTGGCCTGGCGGCGCGTGACAGCGTCGAGCGCATGCGCATCTTCAGCTGGCTGGGCATCGCCCCTTCGTTCTCCAACGTGCTCGGCCCGGTGTCCGCCGGCTTCCTGATCGATGCCGCCGGCTATGGCGTGACCTACGCCGTGCTGCTGTCCCTGCCCCTGATCACGCTGGCGGCCGCGAGGTTCGTGCCGCGCCCCGGCACGGGCGCCGCCGTGGCGACCGCGGGGGGCACCGCCTGGGAGCTTCTCGCGGTGCCGGGAATGAAGCGGCTGCTCACCGTGAACTGGCTGCTGTCGGCATGCTGGGACGTGCACGCCTTCGCCGTGCCCATCCTCGGTCACGATCGCGGGTTCAGTGCCAGCACCATCGGCCTGGTGCTCGGGACCTTCACGCTGTCGGTCACCGTCGTGCGCCTGGTGATCCCCTGGCTCGCCCACCGGCTCGACGAGATCGTGGTCCTGCGCGCCGCCATGATCGGCACCGCGGCGGTCTTCGCCGCCTATCCGTTTGCCGCTTCCCCCTGGGTGATGGGGGCGCTGGCGGCGCTGCTGGGCGTGACGCTGGGCTCGGTGCAGCCCATGGTCATGTCGACGCTCCACCACCTGACGCCGCACGAGCGCCACGGCGAGGCGCTCGCCTTCCGGTCGATGACCATCAACGCGGCCAGCACCCTCATGCCGCTGCTGTTCGGCGCCGCCGGCACGCTGGTGGGCGCCGGCGTGCTGTTCTGGGTGGTCGGCAGCGCTGTCGGCGCGGGCTCCTGGCTGGCAGGCGGGCTGGACCGCGCCGCATCGCCGCGGGGCTGAAGCGCCACCAGCGCGAGCCCGGTGCCATGGGTGCCGGGGCGGCCCGACGGGCGTCTTCTTGGGGACGCTACCGATTGCGTCGTCGCGGCGTTGGTCAGGCCTGGCGGGTCACTGCCGCTTGCGCGGCCTCGAGCGTGTTGACCAGCAGCATCGTGATCGTCATCGGGCCTACGCCCCCGGGAACCGGCGTGATCCAGCCGGCCACTTCGGAGACGCCGGGGAAGTCGACATCGCCGCAGAGCTTGCCCTCGTCGTTGCGGTTCATGCCGACGTCGATGACGATGGCGCCGGGCTTGACCATGTCGGCCCGCAGCGTGTTGCGCCGGCCTACTGCCGCCACCACGATGTCGGCCTGGCGGGTGTGGAACGCGAGGTCGGGTGTCGCGCTGTGGCAGATGGTGACGGTCGCATCGGCCTGCAGCAGCAGCATCGCCATCGGCTTGCCCACGGTGTTGCTGCGGCCGATCACGACCGCGTGCCGGCCGAGGATCGGCACGCCGGTGCTCTCGATCAGCTTCATGCAGCCGTAGGGCGTGCAGGGGCGCAGTCCGGGCAGGCCGCTGGCCAGCTCGCCGGCCGAGCGCACCGAGAAGCCGTCGACGTCCTTGGCGGTGTCGATGGCAGCAATCACCTTGCGCGCGTCGATGTGCCGCGGCAGCGGCATCTGCACGAGGATGCCGTGGATGGCCGGGTCAGCGTTGAGCGCGTCGATCCGTGCAAGCAACGCGGACTCGGTGAGCGTTGCCTCGTACTTCTCGAAGACCGAGTGCAGGCCGTGCTCCTGGCAGGCCTTGACCTTGTTGCGCACGTACACGGCACTGGCCGGATCGTCGCCGACCAGGATGACCGCCAGGCCAGGACGCCGGCCCGCCCCGGCGAGCGCCGCCGCGCGGTGGCCGACCTCGGCACGGATCTGGCGGGACAGGGCGATGCCATCGATGATCTGGGCGGCCATGGGTTGCTCCGGGAATGAGGGGAATCGTTGGGCGGCTGCCGCGCTCGGTGTCCCGCCGCAAACGACGAGGCCGCTACGTGAGCGGCCTGGAGTCGGGGAGGGGATGGGAAGGTACCGGCGTCAGGCCTTGGTCTGGGCGCCCAGGGCGATCTTCAGCAGGTCGGCCACGGTGTTGGCGTTGAGCTTTTCCATGATGTTGGCGCGATGCGCCTCGACCGTCTTGATGCTGATGCCCAGGTCGTCGGCGATCTGCTTGTTCAGGCGCCCGGCGACGATGCGCTCTAGGACCTGCGCCTCGCGCGTGGTCAGGCGGCTGAGCAGCGCGTCGCGGCTGGCCTGTTCCTGGTGCTGGCTGAACGCGGCGCGAGCCTGATCGAGCATGCGCTCGACCAGGCCGAGCAGTTCCTCTTCCTTGAA
>JBILNT010000250.1:0-4054 GCA_044374875.1 Rubrivivax sp. | reverse complement strand
GCCTTCCAGTGCGAGTACCTGGCGGTGAGCTTCCCCAAGAGCGCCACCGACATGGAGATGGCGCGCCAGCTCGCCAACGTGGCCGGCGAGCCCTGGCGCCACAAGCCGGCGATGATCGCCAAGATCGAGCGCAGCGAGGCGATCCCGCAGCTCGAGGCCATCCTGCGCGCCAGCGACGGCATCATGGTGGCGCGCGGCGACCTCGCGGTGGAGGTGGGCAACGCGGCCGTGCCCGCGCTGCAGAAGAAGATGATCCGCATGGCGCGCGACCTCGACAAGGTCGTCATCACCGCCACGCAGATGATGGAGAGCATGATCAACGCGCCGGTGCCCACCCGCGCCGAGGTCAGCGACGTCGCCAACGCGGTGCTCGACGGCACCGACGCCGTGATGCTCAGCGCCGAGACGGCGGCCGGCAAGTACCCGGTGGAGACGGTCGAGCAGATGGCCGCCATCGCCGAGGCCGCCGAGCGTGCCGAGGAGGTGCAGCTCAGCGTCGATTTCATGAGCCGCCACTTCGGCCGCATCGACCAGAGCATCGCGATGGGTGCGCTCTTCACCGCCCACCACCTGGGCTGCAAGGCGATCATCGCGCTGACCGAGTCGGGATCGACCGCGCTGTGGATGAGCCGGCATGTCATCAAGGTGCCGATCTTCGGCCTCACGCACAAGCACAACTCCGAGCGCCGGATGGCCCTGTACCGCAACGTGCGGCCCATCCTGATGCCCACCCACAACGAGCGCGACCAGGCCCTGGCCGAGGCCGAGCAGGTGCTGGTGGAGCGCGGCGTGCTCAAGCCCGGCGACACCTACGCCATCACCTGCGGCGAGCCGATGGGCTACCCCGGCGGCACCAACATGCTCAAAGTCTGCCGCGTCGGCTGAAGGCCGACGCGCAGCGGCGAAGCCGCGCCGCGCGACCCCTCCTGCTTGACGGCCGTCAAGCACCGGCCGTCCCGTCGCGCGCAGCATCGGCTCCTTCGCAGTCGTGAGGGGAGGGCCGTGTCATGGCCGATGCGCACTACATCCGCTGGTTCCGCGAACTGTCGCTGGCCGACCTGCCGCTGGTCGGCGGCAAGAACGCCTCGTTGGGCGAGATGTTCCAGGAGCTGGCGCCGCTGGGCGTTCGCATCCCCGACGGATTCGCCGTCACCGCACAGGCCTACCGCGACGCGCTGGATGCCGCCGACGCCTGGCCCGAACTGCACCGCCTGCTCGACCGCCTCGACAAGCGCGACACCGACGCCCTGGCCCGTGCCGGGCAGCGTGCCCGCGAGATCGTCTACGCGGCGCCGATGCCGGCGGCGGTGGAGCGGCAGGTCCGCCAGGCGTGGCGTGACCTGCGGGCCAGGCTCGGCCCCGACCTGAGCGTGGCCGTGCGCAGCTCGGCGACGGCGGAAGACCTGCCCACCGCCAGCTTCGCCGGCCAGCACGACACCTACCTGAACATCCGTGGCGAGGAGATGCTGCTCGACGCGGTCAAGCGCTGCCAGGCCTCGCTGTTCACCGACCGCGCGATCAGCTACCGCACCGACCAGGGCTTCGACCACTTCAAGGTCTACCTGTCGGTGGCGGTGATGCAGATGGTGCGCAGCGATCTCGCTTCCAGCGGCGTGATCTTCACCATCGACACCGAGTCGGGGCATCCCGACGTCGTGTTCGTCACCGGCGCCTGGGGGCTGGGCGAGAACGTGGTGCAGGGCGCCGTCGACCCCGACGAGTTCTACGTCCACAAGCCCACCTTCCGCCAGGGCCACCGCTGCGTGCTGCGCCGCACGCTGGGCGACAAGCAGGTGAAGATGGTCTATGCGCCGGGCCGCACGCGCGAGCCGGTGGTCAACCGGCCCACGCCGAAGGCCGATCGCGCACGCTACTGCCTGTCCGACGCCGACGTGCTGGAACTGGCCGACGCGGCGATCAAGATCGAGGACCACTACAGCCGCAAGGCCGGGCAGTGGCGGCCTATGGACATCGAGTGGGCCAAGGACGGCCCCGACGGCGCCCTCTACATCGTGCAGGCGCGGCCGGAGACAGCCGCTTCCCAGCGCAGCGCGACGCTGCTGGAGGAGTTCACGCTCGAAGGCGGCGGCACCGTGAAGGCGACGGGCCGTGCGGTGGGCGCGAAGATCGCGTCGGGGCGCGTGCGCGTGATCGGCGACGGGCATCGCCTGTCGGAGTTCCAGCCCGGCGAGGTGCTGGTGGCCGACACGACCACGCCCGACTGGGAGCCGGTGATGAAGACCGCCGCGGCCATCGTCACCAACCGCGGCGGGCGCACCTGCCACGCGGCCATCGTGGCGCGCGAGCTCGGCATCCCGGCCGTGGTGGGCGCCGAGCACGCGACCGAGGCGCTGGCCGGTGGCGAGACGGTGACGGTGTCGTGCGCCGAGGGCGCCGTGGGCAAGGTGTATGCAGGCGAGGTACCGTTCAAGCGCACGGTCAGCGACCTCTCCGGCATCGAGCGGCCGAAGACCGGGATCATGGTCAACCTGGGCAACCCCGAGCTGGCCTTCCAGACCTCGATGCTGCCCTGCGACGGCGTGGGCCTGGCCCGCATGGAGTTCATCGTCAACGAGCACATCAAGGTGCACCCGATGGCGGTGCTGCACCCCGAGCGCATCGTGGACGCCCAGGTGCGCGCGCAGGTCGAGCGGCTGTGGGCGGGCTACCCCGATGGCGCGAGCTACTTCGTCGACAAGCTCGCCGAGGGCGTGGGCACGATCGCCGCCGCGTTCTGGCCGCGGCCGGTGATCGTGCGCCTGTCGGACTTCAAGAGCAACGAGTACGCCGCGCTGCTGGGCGGGCGCGACTTCGAGCCGCACGAGGAGAACCCGATGATCGGCTTCCGCGGCGCGGCGCGCTACGTGCACCCGGCCTACGCCGAGGGCTTCGCGCTCGAGTGCCGGGCGATGAAGCGGGTGCGCGAGGCCATGGGCCTCACGAACCTGAAGCTGATGGTGCCGTTCTGCCGCCGGCTCGACGAGGCGCGCGCCGTGCTCGCCGAGATGGCCCGCCACGGCCTGGTGCGCGGCGACAACGGACTCGAGGTCTACGTGATGTGCGAGATCCCGAACAACGTGCTGCTGATCGACGAGTTCAGCGAACTCTTCGACGGCTTCTCCATCGGCAGCAACGACCTGACGCAGCTCACCCTCGGGGTCGACCGCGACAGCGAGATCGTCGCCGCGAGCTTCGACGAGCGCGACCCCGGCATGCTGAAGATGCTGCGGCTGGCGGTGGAGGGCGCGAAGCGCAACGGCCGCCACAGCGGCATCTGCGGGCAGGCGCCGTCGGACCACGTGGAGATCGCGCGCTACCTGGTGGAGCTCGGCATCGACACCATCAGCCTGACGCCCGACCGCGTGCTGCGCACGATGCAGGCGGTGCTGGAGATCGAGCGCGCCCGCGATGCCGCGAAGGGCTGACTTCCCCGCGAACCGAGGACCCGATGGGGCCCGCCGGCGCAGGGGGCGCCGGTAGAATCGAGGCAGTTACGGCGCGGTTACGAGGCCACGGGATCGCGCCGCCGGCACCTGGCACGCCTGCGGGTGCGGTGTCGTCCTTCCAACGCTCGCGGAGTTTCACCATGCCCCTCGTCTCGATGCGCCAGCTGCTCGACCACGCGGCCGAAAACGGCTACGGCATCCCGGCCTTCAATGTCAACAACCTCGAGCAGGTGCAGGCGGTGATGCAGGCCGCTGCCGAGACCGGCGCGCCGGTCATCCTGCAGGCCAGCGCCGGGGCGCGCAAGTACGCCGGCGAGAGCTTCATCAAGCACCTGATCCAGGCCGCCACCGAGGCGTACCCGCAGATCCCGCTGGTCATGCACCAGGACCACGGCACGTCGCCGGCGGTCTGCCAGGGCGCGATCAACCTGGGCTTCGGCTCGGTGATGATGGACGGCTCGCTGCGCGAGGACGGCAAGACGCCGTCGAGCTTCGACTACAACGTCGAGGTCACGCGCAAGGTCGTCGACATGGCGCACCAGGTGGGCGTCACCGTCGAGGGCGAGCTGGGCTGCCTGGGCAGCCTGGAAACGGGCGAGGCCGGCGAG
>JBILNT010000088.1:0-14225 GCA_044374875.1 Rubrivivax sp. | reverse complement strand
GACTCGCTTCGCGGCGCTTGCATCGCCGTGTCAGCCGCGCGAAGCACAGCCGGCGGCGCAAATCAAATGCCTCTCGGGCTCTGAGCGCGGAGCCACGGCCGTGCTGAAGACCTACAGCTATCCGAAGTTCGCCTCGCCGCGCGCGGCCGAGCTCGACGAGGCCGCGCAGCGTCGCCACCCGGTGGTGGTGGTCGGCGCGGGGCCGGTGGGCCTGGCCATGGCCATCGACCTCGCGCAGCGCGGCCGGGCGGTGCTGCTGCTCGACGACGACGAGACCGTGAGCATCGGCTCGCGGGGCCTGTGCTACGCCAAGCGCACGCTCGAGGTGCTCGACCGCCTGGGTTGCGGCCAGCCCATCGTCGACAAGGGCGTGACCTGGAACGTGGGCCGCACCTTCCTCGACACCGAGGAGGTCTTCAACTTCAACCTCGTCGAGGAGCCCGGCCACGAGCGGCCCGGCATGGTCAACCTGCAGCAGTACTACCTAGAGCAGTACCTGCTCGCCCGCGTCGCCGAACTGCCCGCGATCGACCTGCGCTGGCGGCACAAGGTCGTGAAGGTCGAGCCGCAGGACGACGGCGCCACCGTGCAGGTCGAGACGCCCGACGGCAGCTTCTCGCTGCAGGCCGACTGGCTGGTGGTGGCCGATGGCGCGCGCAGCCCGATCCGGCGCATGCTGGGCCTCGAGATCGAGGGCAAGGTCTTCCAGGACCGCTTCCTCATCGCCGACGTCGTGATGAAGGCCGACTTCCCGGCCGAGCGCTGGTTCTGGTTCGACCCGCCCTTCCACCGCGGCCAGAGCGTGCTGCTGCACCGCGAGGCCGACAACGTCTGGCGCATCGACTTCCAGCTCGGCTGGCAGGCCGACCCGGAAGAGGAGAAGAAGCCCGAGAAGGTGATCCCGCGCATCCGCGCCATGCTGGCGCACTGGAGCGGCGCCGAGGGCCAGGCCCCCGACTTCGAGCTGGAATGGGTCAGCGTCTACACCTTCCAGTGCCGCCGCATGAACCACTTCCGCCATGGGCGCGTGCTGTTCGCGGGCGACGCCGCGCACCAGGTCTCGCCCTTCGGCGCGCGCGGCGCCAACTCGGGCATCCAGGACGTCGACAACCTCGGCTGGAAGCTCGACGCCGTGCTCGCCGGCAGCGCACCCGCGCGGCTGCTGGACACCTACGGCGACGAGCGCGTCTTCGCCGCCGACGAGAACATCCGCAACAGCACCCGCTCCACCGACTTCATCACCCCCAAGAGCCGCGCCAGCCGCACCTTCCGCAACGCCGTGCTGGGCCTGGCGCGCCGGCACCCGTTCGCGCGCTCGCTGGTCAACTCGGGCCGCCTGTCGGTGCCCAGCCTGCTCACCGGCTCGCCGCTCAACACGCCCGACGAAGACGCCTTCGAGGGCTGGATGGTGCCCGGGGCACCGATGGACGACGCCCCGGTGGCCGTTGGTGGCCGCCCCGGCTGGCTGCTGCGCGAGGTCGCGAACCCGCGTGAACAGGGTTTCGTGCTGATGGTCTTCGGCGACGCGCCCGCAGAGCTGCCGGCCACGCCGGTGGCGGTGCGCGTGCTGCGCATCGGCAGCGGCGCGGGAGCGGTCGAGGACATCGACGGCATCGTGGCCCGCCGCTACGATGGCCGCGACGGCACCTGCTACCTGCTGCGCCCCGACCAGCACGTCGCCGCCCGCTGGCGCCGGTACGACGCCGCGAAGCTGCAGGCCGCGCTGGCCCGCGCGCTGGCTTTGGCCTGACGGAGCACGCCATGGAACACCTGAACACCCGGCCGAACTTCGGCATTCCCGGCCAGCGCTTCGTGCGCGCCTTCACCCCGGGCGACGACTTCTACGAGATGCTGATCGAGGCGCACTGCGACCTGAGCGACGAGCGCAGCGAGATGCTCAATGCCCGGTTGGTGCTGCTGCTGGCCAACCACATCGGCGACCTGCGCGTGTTGCGCGAGGCGCTGGACGCCGCCCGCGAAGGCGTCTGAACAGGATTGATGGAGACGACACCATGCAGATCGACCGCATCCACCACGTGGCCTACCGCTGCCGCGACGCCAGGGAAACCGTCGAGTGGTACGGGAAGATGCTGAACATGAACTTCATGCTCGCCATCGCCGAGGACCAGGTGCCCAGCACCAGGGAACCCGACCCCTACATGCACGTCTTCCTCGATGCCGGCGGCGGCAACGTGCTGGCCTTCTTCGAGCTGCCGACCAAGGCCCCGATGGGCCGTGACCCGAACACCCCCGAGTGGGTGCAGCACATCGCCTTCCGCGTGAAGGACCGCGAGGAGCTGCTGAAGTTCAAGGCCCACCTCGAGGCCAACGGCGTGAACGTGCTCGGCGTCACCGACCACGGTGCCTTCCACTCGATCTACTTCTTCGACCCCAACGGCCACCGCGTCGAGCTGGCCTGCCCCGACCCCGACGAGGCCGGGATGCTGCGCCGCATGGACGAGGTGAAGTGGAAGATGCTCGAGGACTGGAGCGCGACCAAGCGCGCCCCGAAGCACGCCGCCTTCTTCCACCAGCGGGAATTCAAGCAGTGAGCCTCCACGCCGTGAGCCTCGACGCGACCCACGACCCGGCGCTGCGCAGCTGGGTGAGTTCGGCGAACGAGCCGGGCTGCGACTTCCCGATCCAGAACCTGCCCTTCGGGCGCTTCCGCCGTGCCGGCGGCAGCGAGCCTTGGCGCATCGGCGTGGCCATCGGCGACCAGGTGCTCGACATGGCCGCGGCCGCCGCCGCGCCCGGTTGGCCAGCCGGGCTGCAGCCCGCGCTGGCGGCGCTGGCCGCGGGCGACCTCAACGCCTTCATGGCGATGGGCCCCGCCGTGCGGCGCGCGCTACGCCAGGCCCTGTCGGCCGCGCTGCGCGAAGGCAGCGCGCAGCAGGCGGCGCTGGCAAGCAGCCTCGTGCCGCAGGCAGCCGCCGAGATGGCCGTGCCCTGCCGCATCGGCGACTACACCGACTTCTACACCGGCATCCACCACGCCACCAGCGTCGGCAGGCTGTTCCGCCCCGACAACCCGCTGCTGCCCAACTACAAGTGGGTGCCCATCGGCTACCACGGGCGCAGTTCGTCGATCGTGGTCAGCGGCACCCCGGTGCGCCGCCCGCTCGGCCAGGTCAAGGGCGCCGACGACGCGCAGCCCCGGGTCGGCCCCTCGCAGCGCCTGGACTACGAGCTCGAGCTCGGCGCCTTCGTCGGCACCGGCAACGCGCTGGGCGAGCCGGTGGACATCGACGCCGCCGAAGGCCACCTCTTCGGCCTGGTGCTGCTCAACGACTGGTCGGCGCGCGACGTGCAGGCCTGGGAATACCAGCCGCTGGGTCCGTTCCTGGCCAAGAACTTCGCCTCGACCGTCTCGCCCTGGGTGGTGACGATGGAGGCGCTGGCGCCCTTCCGTGCGCCCTTCGTGCGCGCCGAGGGCGAGCCGCAGCCGCTGCCCTACCTCGAGTCGGCCGCGAACCGGGCGGCAGGGCAGCTCGACATGACGATCGAGGCCTGGCTGCAGACGGCCGCCATGCGCGAACGCGGCGAGCCGGCGGTGCGCCTGTCGCAGGGCAACGTGCGCGAGGCCGCGTACTGGACGCTGGCGCAGCTGCTTGCCCACCACACGCTGGGCGGCTGCAACCTGCAGCCCGGTGACCTGCTGGGCACTGGCACGCTCTCCGGCCCGGCGCCGCAGCAGGCGGGCTCGCTGCTCGAGCTGAGCACGGGCGGGCGCCAGCCGGTGGCGCTGCCCGGCGGCGAGTCGCGTGCCTTCCTGCAGGACGGCGACACGCTGACGCTGCGTGCCTGGTGCGAGCGGCCGGGTGCGCGCCGCATCGGGCTGGGCCAGTGCAGCGGCACCGTGATCCCTGCCATCGTGCACGGCTGATGCCGTTGCCTGTCGCGTGAAGGCACCGGGCGTCCACCTGGGCCTGCTGGGCATGGCGCTGCTGTGGGGCGCGTCCTGGCCCGCGGGCCGCGTGCTCGCGCAGCTGATGCCGCCGCTGGCGGCCTCGGCCTGGCGCTTCCTGCTGGCCAGCCTGATCCTGCTGGCCTGGATGCGCTGGCGCCTGGGCGGCTGGCCGCGCCTGTCGTTCCGCCAGTGGGCCGGGCTGGCGCTGGCCGGCGCAGTGGGCGTCTTCGGTTACTCGGCCTTCTTCATGTACGCGCTGCAGCACACCGAGGCCGGGCGGGCGGCGCTGGTGGTCACCGTCAACCCGGTGTTCACCACGGTGCTGGCGGCGTGGCTGTTCCGCGAACGCTTCAACGCGCGCATCGCGCTCGGCCTGCTGATGGCCGTGACCGGGGCGGCGACGGTGCTGACGCACGGTGCGCCGTGGAAACTTCTGGCCGGCCAGATCGGCTCCGGCGACCTGCTGCTGCTGGGCTGTGTCGCCACGTGGTCGGCCTACTCGTTGCTGGGCAAGCGGTTGATGGCGGGGATCGACTCGCTGGTGGCCACCGCGCTGACGGCCGTCTTCGGCTGCGTGCTGCTGTGGGCTGCCGCGTGGGCGGTGGAAGGGCCGGCTGCGGCCTGGCACGCACTGTTCGTGATGCCGCCCGAAGGCTGGGTCGCGCTGCTGTTCCTGGCGTTGGGTGCCACCGTGCTGGCCTACGCCTGGTTCTACCGCGGCATCGAGGTGCTGGGCGCCGGCGTGGCCTCCAGCTACATCAGCCTGGTGCCGGTGTTCGGGGTGGCGCTCGGTGCGTGGCTGCTGGGCGAGGCGCTCACGGTCTCGCTGCTGGTGGGCGGCGCGCTGGCGATCGCCGGCGTCGTGGTCGCCAACCGGGCGCGGCAGTAGCGTTGCCCACGGGCCCTTCCCGGCCCTTCAGCCCCAGCGCCCGACGACCACCACCGCCCAGGTGGCGGCTGCGAGCAGCAGCGAGAGCATCACCGCCGCGCTGCCGATGTCCTTGGCGCGGCCGATCAGCGGGTGGTGGTCTGTCGAGACCGCGTCGGCCAGGGCCTCGATGGCCGAGTTCAGCAGTTCGACGATCCACACCAGCACCACCACGCCGACCAGCGCCAGCGCCTGCAGTGCCGTCGGCGCGACCCACCACGCGGCCAGGACCATAGGCACCCCCAGGGCCAGTTCCTGGCGGAATGCGGCCTCGTGGCGGAAGGTGGCGCGCAGGCCGCGCAGCGAGTAGCCCCAGGCGCGCACGATGCGTTGCAGGCCAGGGCGGCTCTTGTAGCCGTCGGCCGTGGGCGGCGGCGCGTGCTGCGTCGAAGGGTCGGGTGTCATGCGTTCATGAGTGTGCCCCAGCGTCTGCCGATCGCGCTCGACACCCCACCGGGCGGCAGGCGCTTCAGCTTGCCTTCATCGGGCGCCGCTTCAATCGCGCGTCCCATGAAGTCAAGCCCTCGATCCGTAAGCACCGACCTGCGCTCGTCCGGCGCGCCAGCCGGCCTGCTGGCGCGCCTGACCCGTCCGCAGGCCACCGTCGATCAGGTGATCGTCATCGCCAGCGTGTTCTGGGCCCTGGCGGCCAACCGTGGCTTCCTGATGGCCGCGCTGCGCGAACGCAGCCTCGCCGAGATGTCGTCCTGGGGCTTCGCGCTCGCGCTCCTGGCCATGGTGGTGGCCGGACACGCGCTGATCGTCTCTCTCGTCGCCCACCGGCACACGATCAAGCCGGTCGTCGGCTTGCTGACGCTGGCCGCCGCTGCCGGCTCGTATTTCATCGGCGCCTTCGGCGTGGTGCTGGATCCGTCGATGCTGCGCAACGTGCTGCGCACCGACGTCGGCGAGGCGAAGGAGTTGATCTCGCCGGCCTTCCTGCTCCACATGGCCGTCTTCGGCGCGCTGCCGCTGCTGCTGCTGTGGCGGGTGCAGATCGTGCGGCGCCCGTGGCGGCGTGCGGTGCCGATCCGCCTGGCGACGCTGTCGGTCTCGCTGGTGGTGCTGCTGGTGGCGGCCTGGTCGATCTTCCAGCCCCTGTCCTCGCTGATGCGCAACCAGAAGGAGGTGCGCTACCTCGTCACGCCGGCCAGCATCCTGTGGTCGGTCTCCAGCGTGGTGGCGGCCGACGCTCGCGGCGCTGCCCGGCCGCGGCAGGCCATCGGGCTCGACGCGGCTGCCGGCCCGTCGTGGGCCACGCGCACGCGACCGATGGTCGTGGTGCTGGTGGTCGGCGAGACGGCCCGCGCTGCCAACTGGGGGCTGTCGGGCTACGCGCGGCAGACGACGCCGGAGCTGGCTGCGCTGGGCGTGCTGAACTTCGCCCACGTCGACAGCTGCGGCACCAACACCGAGACTTCTCTGCCGTGCATGTTCGCGCCGGTCGGGCGGCGCGACTACGACGAGGCGCGCATCCGCGGCCAGGAGTCGCTGCTGCACGTGGCGGCCCGCGCGGGCGTGGCGGTGCACTGGCGCGACAACCAGAGCGGCTGCAAGGGCGTGTGCGACGGGCTGCCCTCCGACACGGTGGCGTCGCAGGCCCCGCCCGGCCTGTGCGAGGGCGACCGCTGCCTCGACGAAGGCCTGGTGCGCGACCTCGACGCCCGCCTGCGCGGCGCCCGGGGCACCCAGCTGTGGGTGCTGCACATGCTGGGCAACCACGGGCCGAGCTATTTCCGTCGCCACCCGCGCACGTTCGCCCGCTTCCAGCCCGAGTGCCTGGACGACGACCTGCGCCGCTGCAGCACCGAGCAGGTGGTGAACTCGTACGACAACGCGCTGCTCTACACCGACCACGTGCTGGCCACCGCGATCCGCGCGCTGCGCTCGCGCGCCGGCGAGGTCGACAGCGCGCTGCTCTACGTCTCCGACCACGGCGAGTCGCTGGGCGAGAAGGGACTGTTCCTGCACGGCATTCCCTACGCCATCGCGCCGGCCGAGCAGACCCGGGTGCCTATGGTGTGGTGGGCGAGCGCCGGCCTCGAGAAGGCCGCCGGCCTGCGCGGCGGCTGCCTGTCGCCGACGCTGGGCCGGCGTGCCGCCGAGCCCGCGGCCCACGACCACCTGTTCCACACGCTGTTGGGCGTGCTGGACGTGCGCACCGCACTGTACGAACCGGCGTGGGACATGACATCGGGCTGCAGGAGCGCCGCGCCTTGACGGACGGGCAGATGCCGTCGCGGCGGCGTGACCTCGCCATCCTCATGGCGGCGCTTGCCGTGGTGGTGGCCTGGGACCTGGGCGGGCTGGATTTCCCGCTCAGCGGGTTGTTCGCGGGGGAAGGCGGCTTTCGATGGCGCGACGACTTCGTCGCCAGCAGGGTGCTGCACGACGGCGGCCGCTGGCTGGCGTGGATCGTCCTCGGCGTGCTGGCCCTCGACGCCTGGCGTCCTCTCGTGCCCGGGCCGTCCCGGCGCCTGCGCGCGGCCTGGGTGGCGGCGACGCTGCTGCTCGTTGCCGCCGTGCCGGCGCTCAAGCGCCTGAGCGACACCAGCTGCCCCTGGGATGTCGCAGGACTCGGCGGGCGCTTCCCCTACGTGCCGCACTGGCTCGCCGGCGTGGCCGATGGCGGGCCCGGGCACTGCTTCCCCTCCGGTCACGCTGTGTCGGCCTTCGCCTTCGTCGGGCTCTACTTCCTGTGGCGCCGGCACCGGCCCCCGCTGGCGCGGGTGCTGCTGCTGGCCGTGTTCACCGCCGGCCTGCTGTTCGGTGCGGCGCAGCTGGTGCGCGGCGCGCACTTCCTCAGCCACACGCTGTGGTCGGCGTGGCTGTGCTGGGCCGGGGCGCTGGCCTTCGAGCTCGGGGTGCAGTTCAGGGCCCGGCGCCATGCCGTCGTCACCCCACGGCCTGGCTCCGCTGTGCAGGCTAGCATCGGCTCATGAGCGCTGCCGTCCATCCCTTCGACCAAGCCCTGCGGCTCGAGCCTCTCTCGGAAGGCCGCTGGCAGGGCCACACGTCTCCTGCCTACGCCAACATGGTGGGCCCCTTCGGCGGTGTCACGGCCGCCGTCCTGCTCGCTGCCGTGCTGCGCCACCCGGCCCGGCAGGGCGAGCCGGTGTCGCTGACCGTCAACTTCGCCGGGCCGGTGGCCGACGGGCCGTTCGAGGTGCAGGCCGATGCCGTGCGCACCAACCGCTCGACGCAGCATTGGGTGGTGCTGATGCGGCAGGGCGAGGAGGTCGTGGCCAGCGCGACGGCCGTGCTGGCGGTGCGGCGCGAGACCTGGTCCAGCGTCGAGGCCGGCTGTCCCGAAGCCGCGTCGGCCGAGGCCATCGAACGGATGCCACCGTTCCGTCGCGTGCGCTGGACCGACGCCTACGACATGCGGTTCGTCCGCGGGGCGCCGCACTGGACGGGCGACGAGCCCGCGGGCACGGACTCCGAGAGCCTGCTGTGGGTGCGTGACGAGCCGTCGCGGGCGCTCGACTTCCCGTCGCTGGCCGCGCTGTGCGACGTGTTCTTTCCGCGCATCCTGCTGCGCCGCGCGCAGTGGGTGCCCGTGGGCACCGTCTCCTTCACCGTCTACTTCCACGCCGACTCGGCCACGCTGGCCGCGGTGGGTACAGCCCCGGTGCTCGGCCACGCCCGCGCCCACCAGTTCCGCAACGGCTACTTCGACCAGACCGCGCAGATGTGGGGCCCTGGCAAGGAACTGCTGGCCGTGACCCACCAGATCGTCTACTACCGCGAGTAGGGCCGACGCCACGGGCCGCGCGGGTGACGGCGGATGCCGTTCCTGCCGGCGCGCCTGCCCCCGCTGCGCCTTCCGCCGGCGACTGCCGCGCCATCGGCCCCGGGCCGGCTTGCAGCCCCGGGCCCGCTCACCTCACGCCGGCGCCGCCCGGGTTGCGGCCGCCCTGCGAAGCCGCATCATCAGCAGCCCCACGATCACCAGGTTCAGCAGGTTCCAGCCGATGCCGTTGACGAACGCGGCCTCGTAAGAGCCCGTCAGGTCGAACACCTTGCCGGACATCCAGCCCCCCAGCGCCATGCCGAACAGCGTGGCCATCAGCACCGCGCCCACCCGCGTGCCGGCGCTGGCCGGCGCGAAGTGCTCGCGCACGATGATCGCGTAGCTGGGCACGATGCCGCCCTGGAACAGGCCGAAAAGCGCCGAGATCACGTACAGCGACACCAGGCCGTCGAAGGGCAGGAACAGCAGCAGCGCCAGCCCCTGCAGCACCGAGCCGAGCAGCAGCGTGCGCAGCCCGCCGATGCGGTCGCAGATCACGCCCGAGACCAGACGGCTGACGATGCCGCAGGCCAGCATCAGCGACAGCATCTCGGCGCCGCGGGCCGCGCCGTAGCCCAGGTCGGTGCAGTAGGCGACGATGTGCACCTGCGGCATCGACATCGCCACGCAGCAGGCCACCCCGGCGATGCACAGCAGCACCGTGGCCGCGCCGGGCGCCAGGCCGAAGGGGCGATCGGTCGAACCCGCGACGCCTGCGCCCCGCGCCACGCCCGGCAGCGCCGCCGGGGGCCGCGGCCGCATGGCCAGCGCCAGCAGCGGCAGCGTCACTGCGCACATCACCCCCAGGCCGATGTAGGCCGTCCGCCAGCCTGCGGCGTCGACCACCTGCTGCACCAGTGGCGGCCAGATCGCCCCGGCCAGGTAGTTGCCGCTGGCGCAGATCGCCACCGCGATGCCTCTGCGGCGCACGAACCACGCCGAGGTGTCGGCCACCAGCGGGCCGAAGGTGGCCGAACTTCCCAGCAGCCCCAGCAGCAGGCCGTGCGCGACGGTGAAGCCCCAGATGCCGTCGGCCAGCCCGGCGCCGATGAAGCCCAGGCCCAGGCCGGCGGCGCCGACGAGGATGGGCACCGTCACCCCGAAACGGTCGGCCAGCCGTCCCATCAGCAGCCCGCCGAGGCCGAAGCCCACCATCATGGCCGTGTACGGCGCCGAGGCCGAGGCCCGGTCGACGCCGAACTCGGCCTGCACGGCCGGCAGCACCACCGCCACGACGTACATCGCGCTGCTGCCGATGGTCATGAGCGCCAGGGTCACGCCCAGCCGCAGCCAGGCGTGGCGGCTGTCGTGGCGGGGGTCGGCGGCCGCGAAGGGCGTCACCGGCGCGCGCGCGCCGCGCGGGTGCGGCGGTGCCACCACCCGAAGAGGCCGGAAACCAGCAGCAGGGGCCAGAGGGCCATGCACATCGCCACCCACATCGGGCGGCCGTCGAGCCCGCGGGCGGAGCCGGGGTCGGTCGGCGGCGTGCTGCCTTCGCTGAAGAGATGACGGCTGGAGAAGGTCATCAGGCCGAACAGCGCGCCGATGAAGATGAAGGTGACGATGGTGAGGTTCACGGGCGCGCTCCACGGCGGCCGCGGGGGCGGGCCGCCTCGCCTCGCAGTCTCGCCGAAGCGGCGCCGGGGCTCAAGCGTTTCTTGGGGGAGGCGCCGCGGCGCGACGACAATCGGGGCCCCGCCATCCATCCCGCCCGCCATGTTGCCGATCGGAACCCCGCTGTCCCCCCGTGCCACCCGCGTGATGCTGCTCGGCGCCGGCGAACTCGGCAAGGAGGTGCTGATCGCGCTGCAGCGCATGGGTGTGGAGACCATCGCGGTCGACCGCTACGGGAACGCCCCGGGCCACCAGGTGGCGCACCACGCGCGCACCATCACGATGAGCGACGCCGCCGCGCTGCGCGCCCTGATCGAGGCCGAGAAGCCCGACCTCGTGGTGCCCGAGATCGAGGCCATCGCCACGCCCGTGCTGCAGGCGCTGGAGGCCGAGGGCGCGGTGCGCGTGGTGCCCACGGCCCGCGCCGCCCGCCTGACGATGGACCGCGAAGGCATCCGCCGCCTGGCCGCCGAGACCCTGGGCCTGCCCACCAGCCCCTACCGCTTCTGCGATTCGCTGGCCGAGCTGCAGGCGGCCATCGACGGCAGCGACGGCAAGCCGCCGATCGGCTACCCCAGCGTCGTCAAGCCGGTGATGAGCAGCTCGGGCAAGGGCCAGAGCAAGCTCGACGGCCCGGCCGACGTGGCGAAGGCGTGGGAGTACGCGATGGCCGGCGGGCGCGTCAGCCACGGCCGCGTGATCGTCGAGGGCTTCATCGACTTCGACTACGAGATCACCCAGCTCACGGTGCGCGCGCTGGCCGCCGACGGCAGCGTCGAGACCCACTTCTGCGACCCCATAGGCCACGTGCAGGTGAGTGGCGACTACGTCGAGAGCTGGCAGCCGCACCCCATGCACCCGGCCGCGCTGGCGCGAGCCCGACAGATCGCGAAGGCGGTGACCGACGACCTCGGCACCGGGCTCGACGGCCGCCCGGCGGGCTTGGGCCTCTACGGCGTGGAGCTGTTCGTCAAGGGCGAGCAGGTGTGGTTCTCGGAGGTGAGCCCGCGCCCGCACGACACCGGCATGGTGACCATGGCCACCCAGTGGCTCAACGAATTCGAGCTCCACGCCCGCGCCATCCTCGGCCTGCCGGTCGACACCACGCTGAAGAGCCCCGGGGCCAGCGCCGTGATCTATGGCGGCGTCGAGGCGCGCGGCATCGTCTTCGAGGGCGTCGACGAGGCGATGCGCGTGCCCGGCTGCGAGATCCGCCTGTTCGGCAAGCCCGAGAGCTTCGTCAAGCGGCGCATGGGCGTGGCCCTGGTGCACCACGACGACGTCGAGGTGGCACGGCGCGAGGCCAAGCGGGCCGCGGCGCTGGTGCGGCCGCGCGCCGGCTGAGCGTCGCGGCCGCGGTAAGCCCGAGCGGCGCAGCCGCGCCGAAGCCGGCTTACTGCTTCACCGCCTCGACCTGCACCACCAGGCGCACGTCGTCGGGGATGCCCATGTCGATGCCCCACTTCATGCCCCACTGCGAGCGCTTGATGGTGGTGGCGAAGTCGCCGCCGCAGACCTCGCGCTTGAGCATCGGGTTCATGTAGCAGTTGAAGCGGCCGAAGCGGCCCTTCACCGGCACGCCCATCTGGCGCGTGACGAACGAGATCTCGCTGGTGGCGGGCACGAGCTGGGCCACGGGGGGGCTGGGCGGCGAAGACGACTGGCGTGAGCGCGAGGGCCAGCGTGGCGGCGCCGAGGATGCGATGGAGCGTCATGGGGGCAGGGTGCGGTGAATGGGCTGTGGGGTCAGCGCTCGTCGGCCACCGGCCGGGCGAGCAGGCGCGCGGGCGCCATGCGCTGCAGCAGGCCGTCGCGGTCAAGGACCTGGTGCTTCACCACGGCCGCGAAGTGCAGTGCGATCAGGCCCAGCAGCGTCCAGGCCAGCCAGGCGTGGAAGGGCTTGATCGCCTCGGCCAGCTCACGGTCGGCGTTGACGAAGTCGGGCAACGGCAGCACGCCGAACAGCACGATCGGGAAGCCCGCTGCCGACGAACGCTCAGCCCATCAGCGGCACGGCGAAGAAGATCGCGTACAACGCCAGGTGCGCGAGGTGCGCCGCGCGCCGCTGCCAGGCGTGCAAGACCCCACGCCGGCAGGGCTCCCGGCGGCGGCCCGATGATCGACGCGCATGAGCACATCCCCACCGTCTTCAGGCCGCCGCGCCTTCGTGGCCGCGGCGCTGTCGTGGCCGGCCTGGCCCGTGCTCGCCTCGAGCGAGGTCGAGGCGCTGCTGCGCCGCGGCGGCGTCGTCATCGCGTTCCGTCACGCGCTGGCCCCTGGCACCTTCGACCCGCCGAACTTCAAGCTCGGCGACTGCTCCACGCAGCGCAACCTCAGCGACGACGGCCGGGCGCAGGCCAGGCGCATCGGCGAGTGGTTCGCGGCGCGCTCGCTGCAGCCGGCCCGCGTGCGCTCTAGCCCCTGGTGCCGTTGTGTCGACACGGCGCAGCTCGCCTTCGGCCAGGCGCCCACCTGGGCGGCGCTCGGCTCGCCGCGTGGCGCCACCGAGGCCACCAACGCCGAGTCGCTGCGCGCGCTGCGGCGCGAACTGGCGCAGGCCTCGCGCCAGCCGGGCCGCTTCGAGGCGTGGGTGACGCACATGTTCGTGCTGGCCGACCTGACCGGCCAGAACAGCAGCTCGGGCGAAGGCCTGGTGCTGCAGGCCGCCGCCGACGGCACGCCGCGCGTGCTCGGACGGCTGCTGGTGAGTTGACCCGATCTCCGCTCAGCGGCAGCGCCGCAGCGCCGCCTCGGCCGCCTCGGCCATGCGTGCGTAGCCGGCGCGGTTGGGGTGGATCTGGTCCGACTTCAGCGCAGGCGCCGACAGCACCTCGGTGACCACGTCCTCGATGACGTGCGCCCTGCCTTCTTCCTGCAGCGTGTCGTACAGCGGGTGCGTCGCGAGGCGCCCGATCACCGCGCCCAGGCCGGGCTGCGGGATCGCGAACAGCAGCGGCGTGGCGCCCGCGGCCTGCACGCGTTCGACCGCCTGGCGCAGGTTGGCCAGCGTGCGGGTGTCGTCGCGGCGCAGGAAATCGTTGCCGCCGCTGGTGATCAGCACCGCGGCAGGTCGGTGCTCGGCGAGCTCGGACTCCAGCCGGGCCAGCAGCCCCTCGCTGCGCTCGCCGTCGATGCCGCGGTTCACGATCACCGCGCGCGTGCCCAGCCGCGCCTGCAGCTGCTCGGCATAGCCTTCGCCGCCTTCGGCACCGAAGCCGCGCGTCAGCGAGTCGCCGATGGCCAGCACGGTGGCGCCTGCGGGCAGCCGGCACGCGGCCAGGGCGGCATCGTCACGACGGCCGCAGCCGGCCGCCAGCACGGCGGCGGCCAGCAGCAGCGCCGCAGGCAGGCGGCGCGTCATTGCGTGGTGTCGCCCGGCATCGGTTCGAAGCGCAGCCGCGTCACGCCGTCGACCTCCAGGCAGCCGAAGAACATTGCGTGCGGCCGCACCCACAGGCTGCCGTCGCCGCGCAGCGGCCGGTAAACCACCAGCGGCTCCAGCGTCTCGCTGTGGCGCGCCACGCCGAGCACCTCGTATTCGCCGCCCTTGTAGTGGCGATAGCGCCCGGTGGGGGTGGCGGGCAAGGCAGGCAGGTCGTTCGAAATCATGCAGTCGAGTTTCGCAGACGAGGCGCCGCCCCGCGCGGCCCGGGCTCGAAGGCGGTCACCGTTACGTCACGAGTGCCCGCCACGATCGGCGGCGAACAAAGCCTTCCGGCTGGCCCACGGCACCGCCTTCGTCGCCACCGTCCTGCTCCCGGGCCCGGGGCCCTGCCATGGCGCGCGCACGGCGTCTACTACAAAGGTTTGTAGGTGAGGAGCGCTGCGCGGTTGGCGACACTTCCGGCATCACCAAAGACGTCCGCCAGAAGGCGTCGTGTTTGCAGGAGGAGCAGTGATGGAGCCAGAAGACTATCCGGTGCTGTACAGGGACAGCGTGATCTACGGCCTGATCGCGGTGCTGCTTGCCGTGTTCCTGG
>JBILNT010000249.1:0-4096 GCA_044374875.1 Rubrivivax sp. | reverse complement strand
GCGGGGGCGCGGCCCCCGGCTGGGGGCAGGGTGGGGGCCCCTTTGGGGCGACCTGGGGGGCGAGCCCCCCGGGTCGGTATTCGGGTCCAGGGCGCAGCCCTGGCCCACGACTTTGCGCAGCAAAGTCTAGTGGGTTAGACTGCTTGTCAGTCGCCCGGCGAAGCCGGCCCGCCTCAGCACGCCGCAGCAGTGTCCTCATACGCGATCCTCCGCCTCGCCAAGCGCCGCATGGGCGCGGCCGCGGCGATGGCGCGCCATGCGCTGAGGGAGGCCGACACGCGCAACGCGGACCCGTCGAAGCGGGCCGCGAACGGCGTGCTCACGGGGCCGTCGACCGCGGCGGGCGTGATGGCCGAGCTGCGGGCACGCCTGCCGGAGAAGCGCAGGAAGGACGCCGTGCCGGCGCTCGAGCTCTTCGTGGGCGGGTCACCCGAGGCGATGGCGAAGATGCCGCGGCAGCAGCAAGACCGGTACTTCAAAGCGGCCTTGCAGTGGATCGGCGAGCGGTTCGGCGGCGCCTCGAATGTCGTCTCGGCGGTGATCCACCGCGACGAGACGACGCCCCACATGCAGGTCCTGCTGGTGCCTCTCCTCGATGGCCGGCTCAACGCCAAGCGGCTCGTCGGCAACAGATCGGACATGCAGCAGATGCAGACCGACTTTGCTGAGCGCGTGGGGGCGCTGGTGGGCCTCCGCAGGGGTGAGAAGGCCTCCCCTGCGAAGCACACCACGATTCGGGCCTTCTATGGCGCTGTCGAGCGCGCTGGCAGCTTCGAGGACATACCGCCACGGCGGCCGGTGCCCACGGCGCTGCCCGAGCCCGGCCTGCTGGCCAGCAAGGCCAAGAGGGAGGCGTATGAGCGGCGAGAGCAGGAGAGGCAGGCTGCCCTGACGGCGAACGCCGCGCGCCAGCGGGAGATCGAGCGCCTGGCGGCGGTCGGCCTGGCCGTGAAGGGCAAGCCCGCCCGGGCCCTCCCGGATCTGCGTGCTGAGGTGCGTCGTCTGAAGGCAGAGACCAAGAAGGAGCTGGCTGACCGGGTGGTGCAGGCCGATCAGATCGTCGACCGCCAGCGCCAGCTCTTCAACGCCCGCCAGGTCCAGCTAGATCAGCTGGGCCGCGCCGTAGAGGACCGCGAGCGGAGGCTACAGCTCGCTCAGGCGCGCCTCGATGAGATCGAGCGAGCCTACGGCGTCGAGCGTCTGCGCGAGCTGCGCGAGGACCTGGCGCGCGACGTCCAGGAGCTGCGCGACGAGATCGATCAGCTGCATCGGTATCGGCGCGATCGTTACGGCGGCTAGGGCTTGCATATCGTATCGTATCAGCGTATCATATCGTATCGATACGAAATACGGAGATACGATATGGCAAGGCAGGGCGTGACATACGAGCAGGTCGAAGCGGCCGCGACGGCGCTATCAGGGTCGGGTCAGCAGGTGACCCTGAGGGCGGTCCGGGATGCCCTCGGCACGGGTTCGATGAACACCATCGCGGCGCATCTGGCGGCATGGCGCGAGTCGAGGCCAGCTGCGGCCTCGGTTGCGTACGAGATGCCCGCCGATCTGGCGAATGCGTTTGGCCGCGAGCTGCGGCGGGGTGCCGATGCCGCCGTCGCCCAGGTCCAGGCCGAGCTGCTGCAGGCCCGCGCCGAGGCGCGCGATCTCGCGGCTGCCGGCGAGGCGATCGAGGTCGAGCGTGATGAACTCGCCGCCCAGGTCACCGAGCTCACGTCTGAGCGCGACCAGGCGCAGGCGACCGGATCGGAGCGGGCGGCCGAGATCTCGCGCCTCGCCGAAGCGCTTGCGCGTGAGCAGCAGGCCGCCGAGTCCGCTCGTGTGGAGTTGGCTACCTCGCGCCTCCGCGCGGAGGCTCAGGGGGAGCGGGTGGCAGAGCTGCGCGCCGAGATCGAGGTGCTGAGGCAGCAGCTGCACGAGGCGCAGCGTGGACGAGTCGCGGCAGAACAGGCCGCCGCCGTCCTCCAGGCGCAGGCTGCCGCAGAGGCGCGCCGCGCCGACCAGGCGGAGGCCCGTGAGCGATCGGCGGTCGACGCCGCGGCGCAGGCTCAGTCTTCGCTGGCGACCGTGCAGGCACAGGCCAGCAGCGTGCTGGCGGACGCCGAACGGCGTGCGGGAGCTGCTGAGGCGCGGGCCGCCGTGTTGGCTGAGCAGGTCGAGGACTTGCGGGCCGAACGTGAGCGCGAGCGCGAGCGCCTGGCGGCCGCTGGATGAGCTGGGCTGGAGGACTTAGCCATGGCTCTTCTGAAAGGCAGATTCGGCTACTACCAGCCCCGCACGCCAGAGGAAAAAATCAGGGCGAGGCGGCGGGAGGAACGGCGACGGCAGGAGGCAGCAGCCGCCGCTGCCTGGCTGCGAAAAACGCGCTGGTGCGTGGCTGGCTGCGGGCGCGAGGCCGCCCGCTACGAGGATTCGATTGGCAAGGCGCTGCGCTTCGATGGTGCGTGCTCCCCAGAATGCCAGGCTGCATGGGAGCGACGCCAAACGGACGAAAAGGCCGATTGATCTCAACCGCCGCGCTCTGACTCGACCGCCTCGTAGTCCTCGACCCAGTCGACCAGGCCGCGCAGGCGCGCCTGGTCGACTGGGGGCAGCGCCGAGATAGATCTGAGGACGGCCTGAGGGTAGGACTCACCTTCCTGTCGCCGGATGCTCTGGCCCCAGCCTCCCACGGCCGGAGGGGCCTGCAGCAGCCTGCCAGCGGCGACCAGGCGGGACGCTGCGCGATCTGAAAGCTGCCCGCTCATGCGTCACCGTCGAGCCTGAGCTGGCCGCGCGCCTCGAGCTCGGCACGCTGCTGCTCGTCGGCGCTCGAGCGTCGACGGCGGTACTCCCGCACGAAGAGTGCTCGATCGCCCTTAAAGAACAAGGCCGGGTTGACCCAGTAGACGGTGGGCGTGCGCGGCGCGATGAAGCCCTTGGCCAGCAGCTCGCGCATGCCACGGTTGAAAGTGGCCTCGCTCATGTCGACGGCCTCGCCGTTTAGGCCATCACCGAACCAGGTCAGCTGGATCGAGTCGGCATAGCCGTTCACCATCGGCTCGCGCTGGTACTGGTCCAGCACCCGCTGGAAGACGCGCGCAGCGGTCTTTGTGAGCTCGTACATGGCCGACACGCCCGCCGCGAAGACCTTCACGAATTCCGCGTCGTCCTTCTCTTCGACGGTGCGAATCACAGAGGCGCCCGTGATCTCGCCGGTCTGGGCGTCCACCAGGTCGCGCCGGATGCCGGTGCTCACCAGCCGGCGCCGTACGCGAACCTCCGCCGTCTCGATCAACGGGTTGACGGTGGGTGAGTACGGCAAAGAGCGAATCTTTGGCAGTTTGTCTTGCATGGCATTACCTAAGTTCGCAAGTCACGAGGCAGTCTATTCGCGATCACTTGCAAAAGCAAGGCGTTTTTTGCAACTCGACATATCGGAAGTGCAAGTCGACATATCGGAAGTGCAAGTCGCATCCAGCATCCATGCGGGTTTCCGGCGTGCTGTTCTCTCTCTCCACGTAGTGGCGGCATTTCGGGCGCCGGCGAGGGGGCGCCTCTAGGGTCCTGCCGGCCGAATGGCCGGCACCGGTCGGGCCCGCCCCGGCGGGCCCTCCCTGGCCCCGATCTGGGGCCTCGGCCTGGCGGCCTCGGGGCTGCGCCCCCACGCCTCCGGCGCGGGTCCCCCGGCCGCTGCGCGGCGTCCAGATCGACGAGCCGGCCGGCCGGGCCTTCGGCCCTCCGCACCGGCCGGAGAGGTGTGGCGACGACAGTCGCAAAGGCCCGCAGGGCCTCACTGACCCGCCGACTGTCGTCGGCTTCGCCTCGATGGCTGGCCAGTGGGGAGCTTCGCTCCCTGGCGCCTGTCGGCGCTCAAGCCGCGACAGCGGCGCGGCTGTTCGGCTGTTTCACCCGGCGAGTCATCGCAGCGGGGGAGGTGTGGGCAAGTCCGTACCGGCCGTGCCGGCCGTCCACACCCCTCGCGGGTGTGGGCGGGGACTTGTCCAGCACCGCGGGGGCGCGGCCCCCGGCTGGGGGCAGGGTGGGGGCCCCGTTGGGGCGACCTGGGGGGCGAGCCCCCCGGGTCGGTATTCGGGTCCAGGGC
>JBILNT010000087.1:0-14355 GCA_044374875.1 Rubrivivax sp. | reverse complement strand
TGCCCACAGCCTGTGGCGATGGGAAAAAGGGCAGCCAAATACACTCGCGATGACTACAACGGATCGCCGCGCGCGGCGTCCATCGACCCGGCGGCTCCAGGCTCATACCTGGATTGGAAAAGACTGCAGCAATGACGCGGCGCGCACGCCTTTTACACCGGGGAAAACGAGCGTCGGCACGGGTATGCTCCCGCCCATGAAACTGCTGGCCCGCTGGCTCCTGCTCGCCGCAGCGCTGCTGCTCGTCGCCAACGTCTACCCGGGCGTCACCGTCGCGGGCTTCGGCTCGGCGATGATCGCGGCGTTCGTGCTCGGGCTGTTCAACACGCTGGTGCGACCGCTGCTGGTGCTGCTGACACTGCCTGTCACGCTGCTGACCCTGGGGCTCTTCCTGTTCGTCATCAACGCGCTGATGTTCTGGGCCGCGGCCTGGGTGCTGGACGGCTTCCAGGTCGCGGGCTTCGCGGCGGCGCTGATCGGCTCGCTGATCTACAGCCTGTGCGGCATGGTGATCGACGTCGCCATCGAGCGGATCTTCAGCCCGCGCGAGGGCTGACGGGCCGCGGCGACGGACGCCGCGGCGGCGGCATCGCGCGCACCTCGAATTCGACGCGGTCGACCACCACGCCGTCGCGCCGGCGCAACTCGAGCCGGTGGCGGCCCGGCCGCGGGGCCCACAGGATCGAACGGCCCTGCCCGACGCGGGTGCTGCCGAGCCACCACTCGTCGCCCGCACCCTCCAGAGCGATGCGCTGCCGCGCCCAGGGGATGGACGGGTCCAGCACCCACACGCTGCCGGGCGCCGGGGTCGAGATGCCGAAGGCCGGCGCCGCCAACGCAGCGGCATCCTGCGGCGCGGGCAGCGCAGGCAACGCACCGGGCGCGCCGTGCAGGCGCACGAGGGCCTCCACCACCTGCTGCCACGCCGGCGCCGCGCCGGCCACGCCGCTGACGGCGTGCATCGGCCGCCCGCTGGCATTGCCCACCCACACCGCGACGGTGTGGCGCGCGGTGAAGCCGACGCACCAGTTGTCGCGCAGGTCCTTGCTGGTGCCGGTCTTGACCGCCGCGTCGACACGCAGCGCCAGCGGGCTGTCGAAGCCGAAGGTCGGCGCACGTGCGGTGGCGTCGGCCAGCATGGCGACGACGGCGCGCGCCGCATGCGACTCCAGCACCTCGCGCGGCGCCGTGGCCGGCGCTGCCGGGTGCATGCGCAGCGCGCTCCAGCGCCCGCCGTTGGCCAGCGCGCGGTAGGCGTTGGCCAGGTCGAGCAGCGTGACCTCGGCGCTGCCCAGCGCGAGCGAAGGGCCGTGGAAGCCGCCGCTCTCGCGCAGCCCCAGCCCGAGGCCGCCGAGCGTGGTGAAGAGGTCGTCGACACCCAGCGCCGTGGCCAGCTGCACGGCCGGCACGTTGAGGCTGGCGGCCAGCGCCACGCGCGCCGGCACCCAGCCGCTGTAGTGCGGGTCGTAGTTGCGCGGTCGCCAGGTGCCGGCGCCCGCCTCGACCTGCAGCGGGGCGTCGTGCAGCAGGCTGTCGGGGGCGATCAGGCCGCGCGCCAGCGCCCGCGCGTAGACGAAGGGCTTGAGCGTGGAGCCCGGCTGGCGCCGCGCCAGCACCGCGTCGACCTCGGCCGCCTGCGAGAAGCCACCCGACGAGCCCACCCAGGCCAGCACCTCGCCGCTGGCGTTGTCGAGCACCACGACGGCGCCGTCCTCGACCTCGCGGCCGCGCAGCTCGGCGAGCTGCTGGCGCAGCGCCGCGATGGCGGCCCGCTGGACGCGGGCGTCGAGCGTCGAGCGCCAGGGCCCCGTCGCGGGGCGCCAGCGCAGCGCCTGACGCGCGAAGTGCGGCGCCAGCTGCTCGCCCGCCGCCGGGCCCGGGCGCCGTGCGAGCGCCTGCGCGGCCAGGGTCTCGACGCCCTCGCAGGCCAGGCGCTGCGCCTGCAGCAGCGCGCAGGCGCGGCGGGCCAGCGGTGCGGCGGCGGCGTTGGGTCCGCGCACCATCGCGGCCAGCACCGCGGCCTCGTGGGTGTCGAGCCCGCCGGGGTGCTTGCCGAACAGCGCCTGCGCCGCCGCCGGCACGCCCACCAGTTCGCCCCTCAGCGGCACGAGGTTGAGGTAGGCCTCGAGGATCTCGGTCTTGCGCCAGCGCGACTCGATCTCGCGCGCGGCGGCGATCTGCCCGAGCTTGGCGCCCGCGCTGCGCCCGCCTGCCGGCCGCGCCACGCGCTCGTCGATCAGCCCGGCCAGCTGCATCGTCAGCGTCGAGGCGCCGCGCGTGCGTTCGTTCCACGCGCTGGCCCAGGCACCCGCCGCCAGCGCGGCCCAGTCGACACCGCCGTGATCCCAGAAGCGGCGGTCCTCACCCAGCACGATGGCGTGGCGCATCGCCGGCGAGAGCTCGTCCAGCCGCACCCAGGGCCCGCGACGCACCCGCGGGTCGACGCGCACCACCTGCAGCGGCTGGCCGTGGCGGTCGAGCAGTTCCACGTCGGAAGGCCGGTGCGCGGCACGCACGGACTCGAAGGCCGGCACCTCGGCCCGGGCCGGGGCCACGCCGGCCGTCGCGAGCGCCAGCAGCGTCGCCGTCGCCGCCCGCAAGGCCGGTGCCCACGTCACGGGCGCACCTCCCAGGCCGCGTTGGGCGACTCGCCGAAGCTGCCCGGCGCGTACATCGCCTCCACCCGCGTGGGCGGCAGCGCGAAGCGGCCGCTGGCGTTCAGGCGCAGCGTGTACTCGACGACGTGGCGCCCGCGCGGCAGCCACGCGTAGTAGGCCCGCCACGCACCGGCCGCGCGCTCCTCGAAGGCCAGCCAGCCCTCGCCCGCGCGACGCTCGCCCCGGCGCGCGATCGACGTCTCGTCGGCCAGCCCGGCGCCCAGCGCCACGCCACCGGCCGGCAGCGGGTCGCTGACCACGACCCACGGCTGGTCGGCCACGGCGTCGATCTCGAGCCGCACGCGCACCAGGTCGCCACGCGACCACGCATCGGGCCGCGCGCGCTCGACCGCGCTGACGCTGCGCGTGACCCGGTAGCCGGCGTTCAGCGGTGTCTTCAGCGGCACCGCGGCCAGCGCCTGCACGTGCAGCCAGGGCGCGCCGGCGCCTTCGTGACGTGCCTGAAGCACGGCCGCTGCGGCCGATGCGGCCGGCGCCGCGGGCCACGGCAGCCGTGCCGAGGCCCCCGCCGGCGCGGCCGACCAGTCACCGTCGAGCGCGGCTGCGCCCAGGCTCACGCGCGTGCGGCCGGCCACCGGAACGCTCTCGAAGCGCTGCGAGAAGCGCCCCACCGCCAGCACGCCCCAGGCGTTGGCGGCGGTGGTCTGCCAGGCACCGGCGCGCTGGCGCGCCAGCAGGCCGGCCACCAGCCGCGGCGCGTCGTCCTGCCAGCCGGGGGCCTCGCTGGCGGCCAGCAGCAGGCGCGCGGCGTCGCCGTCGGGCCCTTCCATCGTGAAGCCGCGCTCCACCGGGTCGGCGCCCAGCGCAAGCACGCTGCCGCCGGGGGCCGCCAGGCGCGCCCGCAGCAGCCGCTGCACCTCGTCGAGCTGGGCCGCGCGGCCGGGAATGCCGTCGACCCGCCGCAGCAGCGACCACCAGTCCAGCAGCGCCGAGGTTGGCCAGCGCGCGGGCGCGACGGTGAGGGTGCCCAGCATGCGCGGTTGCACGCGGCCGTGGCGCGCCAGCGCCTCCATCGCGGCCAGGCGCCGAAGGTCCATGTCGAGCGCCGGCGCCGCGGCGCCGGTGCCTGCGCGCTGCAGCCGCCCTTCGACGAAGGCCGCCAGCCCTTGCAGCATGGCCTCGCGCGTGGCGTCGGGCCAGGCCAGGCCCGCCTCGTGCGCGGCAGCGATCAGGTAGGCGGCCAGGCGGTCGTCCCCTTGCGCAGGGTCCTCGGGCCGCGTCGGGAAGAAGCCGGCGAGGCCGTCGCGGTCGAGGTGCGACGGCGTCTCGGCGACCACGCGCGCCCAGGCCGCCGCATCGGCCAGCCCGATGGCGCGCGAGGCCTTCTGCTCCAGGCAGGTGTAGGGGTAGGCGTCGAACCAGCGCTTCACGCCCGGCAGGCCGCCGGCCAGCCGGGACTGCAGCGTGACAGCCACGCCGCCGCCCTGCAGCGCGTCCTGCGGGCGGGCCACCGGCAGCGCGAGCGGCGCGTCCAGCCGCGCCACCGTGGCCTGCCAGGTGCGCACGGGCACCGCGGGCTGCACCGTCTGGGTGATGGCGATGCGGTCGCGCAGCGTGCCGGCCTCGGCCGCGGCTTCCCAGGCCAGCTGCGTCGCGCCCGCGGGCAGGTCGACCGGCCAGCGCAACTCGGTCGCGCCGCCGGCCGTCACCTTCACCGTCTGCGCGGGCGGCGTCAGCGGCACCTCGCGCCCGTCGACCCGTGCGCGGCCGGCGAGCGTGACCTTCACCTCCAGCGCCTCACGCGTGGCGTTGCGCAAAGTGAAGGCGGCGTCGAGCCGGTCGCCGTCGCGCACCACCGCGGGCAGGCCGCTGAAGAGCTGCAGGTCCTGCGTGACGCGCACCACCGCGCTGCCACTGCCGAAGCGGTCGACCCCGGCGTCGGCGATGGCCACCAGCCGCCAGCGCGTCAGCGAGTCGTTCAGCGGCACGTCGATCACGGCCTCGCCGCGGGCGTCGAGCACCACCGCGCCGCGCCACAGCAGCAGGGTGTCGAAGAGCTCGCGGGTGGGCGCGCGCCCGCCACCGCCGCCCGCCGGCACCGCCTTGCGGCCGTAGTGCCGGCGGCCGACGATCTCGCCCTGCGCGGTGGCCGTCTCCACGCCCCAGGGGCGAGGCTGGAACAGGCCCTCGAGCAGGTTCCACGACTCGTTCGGCGCCAGCGCCAGCAGGCCGTCGTCGACCGCGGCAAAGGCCACCTCGGCCCCCGCCGCCGGCACGCCGCCGTGGCTCACGCGTACCGTGGTGCGCACCGTCTCGCGCACGCGGTACTCGCCCTTGGCCGGCAGCACCTGCACGTCCAGCCGGTGCGGCGCCAGCCCGACGCGCAGCCGCGCAACGCCGAGGCGGAAGCTCGGCCGCGCGAGGTCGACCACCGCGCTCGGCGCGCGCCAGTCGCGGCCCTCGTGGCGGAAGGCGCGCCACCAGTCGGCCGGGTCGCGCCAGCCCCACGAGAAGAACGAGTGCCACGGCGCGTCGCGCAGGCGCCCGCGCACCACCAGCACCGAGACGTAGACGTCGGGCGACCACGACACACCGCTGCCGTCGGCCGCCGGCCGCGGCACCGGCAGCTCGACCACCGGCTCGCGGCCGCGCAGCGTCACCAGCCGGCTTGCCAGCACGCCCTCGCGCTCCACGGTCACCAGCGCCGTCGCTTCGCGGAACGGCATGCGCACCTGCAGCCGCGCGGTCTCGCCGGGCTGCAGTTCGCGCTTCTCGGGCAGCACGTCGATGCGGTCGTCGTCGCCCTGGGCGAACCACTGTTCGCCGTCGCCCGTCACCCACACCGAGGTGGCGGCCTCGGACAGCCGCCCGGCGTCGTCGCGCGCGCGGGCCACCAGCCCCACCTCGCCCACCGCGTCGACCGCCGCCTCGCAGGCCACGCGGCCGCGGGCGTCGGTGCGGGCCTCGCACAGCACGCCGAGCTCGCGCGTCTCGCGCCGGTTCTCGTAGGCGTAGAAGCCGCCCACCACGCGCTGGCGCGCCGAGTAGACCTGCTGCAGCCGGCCGCGCACCTGCACCTCGCGGCCGCGCAGCGGGCGGCCCGCGGTGTCCAGCACCACGGCGTCGAAGCGCACCGCACCGCGGCTGGCCGCCCACGAGCGCGCGCGCACGCCGGCGACCACCGCGGCCGGCCACAGCGCCACCCGCTGCTGCACGGTCTGGCGCTCGCCGTTGGGGTCGGCGAAGCTCAGTTCGGCCTGAAGCTCGGAAGGGCCGCGCAGTGCCGGCAGGCCCTCCACGCGCAGCTGCGCCTGGCCCTGGGCGTCCGTCGTGGCCTGCAGGCGGTCGGCGACCACGCGGCCGCCGTCGGTGGCGCCGCCTTCCTCGTCGTCGCGCTCGGGCTCGGCCAAGGCGCCGGGCGGGGCCGGCGGTGCGAAAGAGAACTCGCCGTGCCCTTCGAACGAAGGCACGCGCTCGCGCAGCAGTGCCGACAGGCGAACCGGCGTGCGCGCCAGCGGCCCGCCGGCCAGCAGCTGCAGCTGCGCCGCGAAGTCCAGCGCCTGCGGCGCCACCGGCGTGCCGCCGGGGGCCCGCAGCCGTGCGTCGACCAGCGGCACGCGGAAGGCCTCGACGCGCACGCTGCCGCTGGGCCAGCGCCTGTCCTGCCCGCGCGCCAGCGCCACGTCGTACAGACCCAGCCGCGCGCCGGCCGGGATCTCCCAGCGGCTCTCGGCACTGCGCGCGCCGGCGCGCCACGTCAGCGGCAGGCGCACCTCGTCGCCGCTGCCCGCGTGGGTCAGCACCACCGCGTCGGGCAGCGTCGCCGGGTCGGGCCATGCCAGGCCGCGCGCCGTCTCGTCGCGCAGGAAGTGCTTCATCGACAGCACCTCGCCGGCGCGCAGCAGCGTGCGGTCGAACACCGTGTGGGCGCGCCGGTCGGGCTGCGTGCCGCTGGCCAGCGGGTGGTTGAAGCGCCAGGGCTCGATGCCGCGGTTCCAGCGACCGAAGACGAAGGCCATGTCCGCGCGCCCGTCGGCACCGGCGTGGCGCGCAGTGACGAAGTGGCCGTGCGGCGTCAGGCACTCGTCGACGTCGTCGTCGAAGCCGCGCGGGATGGTGGCGATGCCCGCCGCATCGGTGGTGCCGCTCCACAGCGGCTTGCCGTTGCAGTCGTTGACGGCCACCCTCGCCCCGGGCACCGGGCGCGCGCGGTCGAGCGTCGTCACCCACACCAGGCTCGAGCTGCGGCCCTTCTTGAAATGCACCCCCAGGTTGGTGACCAGCGCGCCGGTGCGCACGACCATCGGCCCGCGACCGGCCAGCAGCGCGCTGCCCAGCACGCGCGACTCGATCTCCACCACGTGGTAGCCAGCCTGCGGCAGCGGAATGCCCAGCACCTCGGTGGCCTGCGGCGTGGACCCGGCGGCAGGCTGCGGCAGCTCGGCACGGCGGGCGTCGCCCTCGCGCGCCAGCAGCGAGAGCTCGCGCGCATGCACGAGGCGCGGCCGGCGCACCTCCCGCGTCCGGCCCGGGCCTTCGGTCACGGTCTCGGTGACGAACCACTGCGACTCGGGCAGCCCCGCCTCGCGCGCCGGCAGCTGGCGCTCGTGATGGCGCTCCAGCCGGGCGATCCAGCGCAGCAGCTCGGCGTCCGACGCCGCCGGGTCGATGCGCTTGACCATCACCGCGCCGGTGGTCGAGGCGCCCGCGATGTCGGCCTGCACGTGGCGCAGCGTCACGGGAAGCACCGCTTCCGGCCCGGCCTCGACGATGCCGAAGACCGCGCCGCCGGGGAACTTGGCCAGCGGCGGCAGCGGCCCGGTGGCGACAGCCAGCGGGAAGCTCGCGGCGTTGGCCAGCTCGCGCCCGGCGTCGTCCCGCAGGCCGGCGGGCAGCACCAGCGAGAAGCGCGCCTCGGCCGGCAGTGGCGCCGCGAACCGCACTTCCCCGAGCGTGGCGCTGAGCTCGCCCGGCTCGACGCGCGGGGCGATGGCGGCGCCGCCCGCGGCCGGCTGCAGCCGCGCCGCCAAGGCCTGCTCGCGCGGCACCGGCGCCGAGAAGCGCAGCACCAGCGGGCGCAGCGGCAGGCAAGGCGCGCTGGCGCGTTCGCGCTCGCAGGAGAACTCGGCCGTGAAGCGCGGGCGCACGCGCCACTCGAAGGTCTTCGCCACCCGGGTGACGACGGCCGGGCGGCCGCGCGCGTGGATGCCCGGGCCCCAGACCAGGCGCACCCGCGCCTCGGCGCCAAAGCGCCGCTCGCACGCCACCAGCAGCCAGCGCGCCGGGTCGTCGCCGCCACGGCGGCCGGCGCCGCGCTCGCGCAGCAGCCGCTCGCGCGCCGGGCCCTCGACCACCTTCAGCCCCACCTTCTCGCCCAGCCCCTCGACCTCGCACCACGCGTGACGGGCCACGCTGGCGGCATCGGCCGCGCCGTTCAGGCGCAGCAGGAAGTGCTGGTCCTCCTCGATCGGCTCGCCCGGCCAGGGCTGCGCCATCAGCACCGCGGGCCCGGCGGTGGTGAAGCGGTATTCGGACGGGCCTTGCAGCGCACCGGCGGCCGGCAGCGGCTGCCAGGCGGGATCGGCACGCAGCACGCAGCTCGCGCCGGGCCCCGGCGGTTCGCGCAGGTCGAGCAGCCACTGGCGCTCGCTGGCCCAGCGGCCGTCACCGGGCACCGCCCGGCCGTCGCACTCCAGCCGGAACGGCGCCGGCAGCCGGGGGTCGCCCGCGGGCACCACGGCGGCGTCGAAACGCACGGCCACCTGCGCGGCCTCGGGCACCTCGCCCTGCGGGCTGACCAAGACCACGCGGGCGGCCAGCGCCCCCGACGAGGCCGCAAGCGCTGCCAGCATCACGGCCGCCGCACTGCCGATGAACCACTTGCGCCCGCATCGCGCGCGCGCACCGCCTCGACTGCCACCGCCCATCGCCCGCCCTCCAGGACTTACAGGGTGCAGGCAGTGTAGGCGCGGCGCACCAAGCGCCGAAGGCGCGGCGTGGATGCCGGCGCCGTATCGTTCAGTCGGCAGGCAGGCGCGTCGCGCAGGTCAGCCGGTGGCGGCCGGTCGCCTGGCGATAGCGCAGATCGGCCGCGTTCACTGCAGCGCCGTACCCGCAGGCGCCGCTCCGGGCGGCGCCTCCGCGGCATCGAGGCGCCACGCCATGAGCACGTCCCGCACTGCCTCAGGCAACTCGAGCATGCGCGTGACCATCGGGCCGAGCGCGGCGGGCAGGCTCTCGCCCTCGCAGTCCAGCATGTACTCGCCGACCAGGCCCCCGCTGCGGTCGAGCCAGAAGCGAGCCGAGGCCATGGCGTCGTTCAGGTGGGCGAGCAGTTCCAGCTTCATCAGTCGCGGCGCCGGCGGCAGCTCGATGCGGAAGCTCATCCCGATCGCGTCCAGATGGGGGTAGGTCCTGAGAGTCAGGAGGCTGTCGCCGTCTTCATGGCTGAGGACCCAGCTGCGCGCGTCGTCGGATGTCGGCTCGACGTCGACCTGGATGGCCTTGGATGCCATCCAGCCGGCCAGGGCTCCGGTGGCCTCATGCAGGGGGCTGTGGATCAGGTTCACCGCGGACTCCTTTCGATGCGCTGCACGTCAGGGCAGGCATGATCCACCCTGGATGCGACATTCTTTGTCGCATCGCCGAGTACATTGGCAGGACCGACCGATCCCCTGAGCCCCGCTCGACCGCCATGCCCGCCGAACAGCGCAAGGACCTGATCCGCAGGATGCTGAGTCCCTCGACGTCCTTGACGTCCCGGGTGATCGAGCAACGCCTCGGCGCTGCCGGTCACGCCGTCACGCGGCGCACCCTCGAGCGTGACCTGCAGGAACTGCTGGACGCCGGCGAGGCGGTGGCCAGCGACGGCAAGCCGCGGGGCTTCAGACGCGGCGCCATCGATGCCTTCAGGCTGCGCCGTGAGCTCGACCCGGCCGAAGCCGTGCTGTTCCGGCTCGCCGAGGCCCACTTGCGACAGTTGCTGCCCTCGGGCTTCGAAGAGAACTTCGGGGCGCTGTTTCGCGAGGCTCGCGAGACAACGACGCATGGTGGCCCGGCCGCCCACGCGGGCAGGTCTGCCATGGCGCGCTGGGCCGCCAAGGTGCGGGCCATTCCCGATGCGCTGCCGCGCATCCCGCCACGTGTCCGACCCGCGGTTCACGCCGCCGTGAGCGACGCGCTGCTCCGCGAGCGGATGCTCCACGTGCGCTACTGGGCGCGCTATCGCGACGAGCTCAGCGAGCGGCAGGTCAGCCCGCTGGCCCTGATCCAGATGGGCGTCTGCACCTACCTCGCTGCGGCAAGCGCGCGCAGTGGTCATGTCTTCACGATGGCACTCCACCGCATCCGGCATGCCGAAGTGAGCGAAGCGCCGGCGCACCCGCCGCCCGGATTCGATCTCGATGACTGGATGGCATCACCCGAGAGGCAGTTTGGCTCCCGGGGCGATATCGATCTGGTGCTGCGAGTCAGCAGCAGCATGGCAGACCTGCTGGAGGAGTCGCCGCTGTCGCGAGACCAGCGGCTGACGCATCGAACCGATGGCTGGGCGCACCTGGAAGCCAGGCTGCCATGGACACCGCCGCTGGTGAAGTGGATCCTGGCGGGTGGCGAATCGGTCGAAGTGCTGGCACCCGTCGAACTGCGCCAATGGGTTGGCCAGCGAGTGCTCGCAGCTGCAGCCATGTACGGCGACCGTGCAGAGGTCGCACGCCACTCGACCGGAGCGCGAGGATGAGCCTCTCACGGGTGCTGTTCGTCAGCGAAGCCCGCGCCACCCGGATGCGACCACCCGCGCGCGCCGTGCTGGTGTCGATTTCGGACCCAGGCAGAGCCGCGATCGACTTCCAGCCCGGCTGGCTCGATGTGTTGCGGCTCCAGTTCCACGACGTCGACGAGGTCACTTTCCCGGGGGCGAACCCAGGCCTGCTTGCGATGTCGCGCGAACAGGCCTCGGCTGTTGCCGAGTTCGTCGAACGACATCGGCTCACCGCGCAGCGGCTCGTCGTTCACTGCCGTTCAGGCATCTCGCGATCGGCGGGCGTCGCGAAGGCTGTCGCGATGCACCGGGGCATCGCGTTCCCGCCGGACTATGCCGAGTTCAACGTGCAGGTATGCCGGCAGGTTGGGGCGGCGCTTGCGACGCGGTGAAGCTCGACCTTCACGGACTGAAAGTCAGCAATTCCCAATGGGCCAAAGGCAGCCTGGCACGCTCCGCCACACCGCGCAGAAGGGCGATCTTTTCGCGATGCTCTTCGATGCTGTTGATCCTGGTCCACTTCGGCGGGTGATTGGCCGCTCCAGCCTGTTTCATGATGACGCTGTCCACGGGACACTGAGGCGGCGAAGGGAATCGTTCGCGGTCGATGCACCAGATGTGCTTGAGAAAGACAGACAGGCTCTTCTGGGCGTGCGAGATACGAAAGCCTGGAGCCAGATCGTCACGAGCATCCAGCGAACTGCGGAATCCCGAGGCAAACCGCTGATTCATCGTTCGCTTGATCTGCTCGATATCAGACTCGTAGTCAGCCTCGGACACCGATGCGGAATACCACTGGCGACGCAGGCGCAGTTCTGCGGCCCAGAAGTCACGGATCTCCTGGTGCTCCGCACGCGTGATCAACGGCTGCTTTCGATAGAGGTCGTTGTGCCCCACCGCCGCACCAATGGCCCTTGCGATCGCGATCTCTTCTTGTCGCTCGGGGTCGGGGTTGTAGCTGGCCAGGAACGCATCCATAGTGGCGCGTAGCTCGGGGGTCAGCGACGAGTCCATCATCAGGTCTCCTATTGTGCGTCATTCGATGCAGGCGCCTCCCGCGGCGCGATGTCCCTGTCACCGTGCCGGCACGGTGCCGGTCAGTCGGCCGCCAACATCGTAAACGTAGACCATCAGCCCCCGACGCACGCTGACCGTGTGGCTCGTGAACCCGATCAGCCCGTCGTCGGGGCCGCTTCCGGCCGGAACCGTGGCCAGAAGCCGGCCGTTTTCGTCGTACAGGTAGACCATGCCGGCTCGCTCGATGGCGGTGGCGATTTCCATGGTGGCTCCTCTTTCGTTCAGGGTTCACGCGACGGCGTGGCTCGCAGGCCGGCGTCGCAGGCAGCGCATGGTCGGTGAACAATGCGACACGGCGTGTCGCATGAGAGGCGCGGATGCGCTCCACGCGCAGCCGCTGCCCGTGGTCCAAAGCGTCGATACGGGACGCCCGAGGAGCACGGCCAACGCATCCCCAAGACCTGTCAGCGTGTCGATCTGCCGGCTGGCGGTCTGGCCTGACGCTCCGCCCACAGGAGCGAATTGGTTGCGCCAGCGGTGGGGCGCTAGCTAGCGCGGCGGCGAAGCCTCCTCGCCGCGCCCGCCCCGGGCCTCGGCGAGCGCCTGGCGGCGCTGCGCCTGCAGCTCGCGCAGCCGCGCATCGATCACCGAGGACTCGATGAAGTCGATGGCTTCGCCGCTGCGCGCGGCCTGCTGGCCGGCGCGCAGGCGGTCGATGGCGCCGCCGACGTCGCCCAGCGCGGCCTGCGCCTCGGCGCCGGCGCGGATGGCACGCAGCTTCAGGCCGAGCGCATCGCTGGCCGCCGCCAGCGCGCTCCAGGCCGCGGCATCGGTGCGGTGGTCGGCCAGCCAGGTCTGCAACTGCTCGACGCTGGCGCGAACCAGCGCATCGCCGCCGGGGCCGGCCTGGCGGCGGGCTTCGAGCACGGCCTGAGCACCCAGCAGCAGTGCCGGGCGCCCGGGCGCGGGCGCGCGATCGAGCGCCGCCAGCGCGCCCGCGCCGTCACCAGCAGCAAGCATCACCTGGGCACGCAGCAGCGCAGCCGCGCGATCGGCGCCGATCTCGCGCGGCGAAGCCGCCTCGACCACGCGCTGTACCTCGGTGGCCGCAGCGGCGGCACGCGCATGGTCACCCAGCATCGAAGACGCCAGCGCACCGGCGTAGAGCGCGCCGGCGCGGTCACGCCCGCTCAGCGCGGCCGCGGCATCGAGCTGCTCCTGCTGGCGCCGCAGCGCGGCCGCCGCGGTGTCCATCAGCACGCGCGCTCGGGCCTGCATGAGCGCGTGCTCCAGCGGCGGCCCCGGCGGCAATGCGGCGGGCAGCAGCACCCGCGAGCGGGCTTCGCCGATGCGCTCGCCGGTCAGCGGGTGGCTGCGCAGGTAGGGAAAGGCGTTGTTGTCGTTGAGGCGGTTGGCCGATTCGAGCTTCTCGAACATCGAGGCCATCCCGGCGGCCGAGAAGCCGGCGCCGGTCAGCAAGCCGAAGCCGACGCGGTCGGCCTCGCGCTCCATGTCGCGCGAGAAGTTGAGCTGCCCCTGCAGCGCCGCGCCCTGCCCGGCCATGATCGCGGCGTTGGCCATGTCGGCGTTGTTGGAGCGGCTGGCGGCGATGACGCCCAGCAGCAACGCCGCCATGCCGATCCAGCTGGCGCGGGCGGAGTTGTCGATGCTGCGCGCGATGTGGCGCTGGCTGACGTGCGTGAGCTCGTGCGCCAGCACCGAGGCCAGTTCGTCGCGGCTGGCGGTGATGGCGATCAGCCCCAGGTGCACGCCCACCCAGCCGCCCGGCAGCGCGAAGGCGTTGACGCTGCGGTCGCGCACCAGGAAGGTCTCCCAGGCGAACTGCGACACGGTCTCGGGCGGTATGTCGCCACGCTGGCGCGCCACCTCCAGCAGCGGGCGCCACAGCGACTGCACGTACTCCAGCAGCAGCGGGTCGTCGAGGTAGGCCGGGTCGCGCCGAACCGAGGCCATGATCTGGTCGCCCAGCCGGCGCTCGGTGCCCACCGAGAGGTCGTCGTTGGCGCTCTCGCCCAGCGCGGGCAGGCGCACCTGGGCGTGGGCGGCGGTGACGGGCGCGAGCGCGCCGAACGCGGTGGCCGCGGCGAGCAGCGTGGCGATCCGTCGGCGCCAGCAAGGGGGCAGCGTCAAGGGCAATTCGATCCCTGCAAAGGAAGATGGCCATTGTTGGAGGCCAATCGTGCCGCGAGGTTCACCGCTGCGACGTGGCCGGGGCCGTCGCTATGATGACACCGATGTGTTGCCGACTCGTTTCCAGACCATGAACTCGCCGCTGACCCACTTCGACGCCCAAGGCCAGGCCCACATGGTCGACGTCGGCGCCAAGGACGAGACGCACCGCGTTGCCCGCGCCAGCGGCGTCATCCGCATGAAGCCGGAGACCTTCGCGCTGGTGAAGCAGGGCCAGGCGAAGAAGGGCGACGTCGTCGGCGTGGCCCGGCTCGCAGCCATCATGGCTTCAAAGCGCACGGCCGAGCTGATCCCGCTGTGCCACCCGCTGCCCATCACCCGCGTGGCGGTGGAGTTCGAGCTCGACGAGGCGGCCGCCGAGGTGCGCTGCACCGCGCAGGTCGAGACCCGCGGGCGCACCGGTGTGGAGATGGAAGCGCTGACCGCCGTGCAGGTCGGCCTGCTCACCGTCTACGACATGCTCAAGGCCGCCGACCGCGGCATGGTGATGACCGACATCCGCGTGCTGGCCAAGAGCGGGGGCAGGAGCGGGGACTGGGTGGCGCCGTAGGGCAGCGGACCCGGCGGGGCGGGCGGGCCTCAGAGCCCGAGAGGCATTTGATTTGGGCCGCCGGCTGTGCTTCGCGCGGCTGACACGGCGATGCAAGCGCCGCGAAGCGAGTCGCCGGCGCGTGAAGTACCATCTGGGACGTTCTGGGGTCTTGCCAGGCCCGATTCGGGGCGATTTCTCACCTCTCGCACTCCCTACGC
>JBILNT010000248.1:0-4102 GCA_044374875.1 Rubrivivax sp. | reverse complement strand
TGCCGGCAGGTCCTCGAACAGGCCGACCGGCGCCTCGCCTTGGTGCTGGGGTTCGCTCATGGTCAAAGATTAGCCAGTTGCATGCCAATTACCAAGATGGCGAGAAAAACTCTCAGGCTCTCAGTCGCCCATGAACTCCCGCCAGCGGGGAACCCGCACCGCCGGCCCGCATTGGAACGGCGGCGGCGCCGATGCCGCCGCCCCTGCCTCGCACGGCGCGAAGAACTCCTGCGTGCCCGGATGACGGAACTCGCGCAGCCGCGCCGCCAGGTGGCGCGCCTCGTCGAGCCGCCCCTCGCGCGCCAGCGCCTCGGCCCAGGCGATCATCAGCCGGGTGTCCAGCAGGTAGTGCGTCGAGCGCTCGAAGGCCCGGGTCGGGTCGGCGCCTTCCAGCTCGGTCGTGGCCGCAGCGTAGTCGGCGTGGTGGCCGAACAGCACGCTGCGCCGGCCTTCGGCGATGCGTTCGGCCAGCGGCGTGGCGTTGCGCGGCGCGTTGAACACCGCGGCCACGCGCTGGTAGTCCAGCACCGACAGCATCGCGCCGACGGCCATCAGCACGCCGCCGGCGACGAGCAGCGGTGAAGGCCCCGCCGCCACGCGCAGCCCCGGCCGCCCGAGCGCGAAGCCCCAGGCCCAGGCCGCCGGCAGCAGGAAGTAGGCGTACCACAGCGGGTACTCGAGCAGGCTGTGCAGCCCGATCAGCAGCACCATCATCACCGCCGCACGCTGGGCCGAGCCTTGCTCGCCGCCGCGCGTGAACGCCGCGCGGGCGGCGCGCCACAGCGCCCACAGCAGCAGCGCCAGCACCAGCGAGCCCAGCGGCAGCCCGAGCTCCACCAGCAGGTGCAGCGGCAGGTTGTGGGTGTGGTCGAAGAAGGCCGTCGGCCGGCCGGGGAACGGCGTCAGCGACCACGCGAAGTTGAACTCGCCGAAGCCCACGCCCGTCCACGGGTTCTGGCGGATCAGCGCCAGCGTGTTGGCCCAGATGCCGAAGCGCGAGCTGGACAGGTCGCCCTCGCTCATGCGCGCGGCGCCGCCGAAGGTGTGCTCCGACGCGCTGGCCCACGCCGCCATGCCGAACCACGAGGCCGCGTAGACCACCGGCGCGGCCACCAGCAGCGCGCGCGCCCAGGGCGACAGGCGCCGGTCGGCCAGCCCCCACGCGGCAAGCAGCACCACGCCCACCGTGCCGGTGCGCGAGGCGGTGAGCACCACCGCGAAGACGATCACGGCCAGCAGCAGTCCGCCGAGCACGCGGTGCAGGCGCCGCAGGTCGACCAGCGCCACCGTCGCGATGGCCGACCACAGCAGCACGCTGCTGAGATGGTTGGGCTGTCGCAGGTTGCCCACCGCTCGCCCGACCAGCCCCGAGCGGGCCACCCAGTCGCCGTCGGGCCATCCGGGGGCGAACACCTGCACCAGGGCCACGGCGGCACTGAGCAGCCCCGCGGCCAGCCATCCGGCGCAGAAGAAGGCGAACACGCCTGCCGCGTCGGACGCGTGCCTCTGCGCAGCGCCGCTGGCGGCCAGCACGGCCGCGCACGCCAGAAGGCCCAGTGCCGACAGCGCCAGGCTCGAGGGCAGCGCGCCGGGGCCCCAGGACCACAGCACGCCGACGGCCACCAGGCCCAGCGCCGCCAGCAGCGCGCGGGTGTCGTGCAGCGCGTCGCGGGCGGGCGTCAGCACGCCAAGCTGCGCCGCGAACCAGCCCCACAGCCCGATCGCCAGCGCCTGGTTCAGGAACGTGGGCGACGGCGAGACGTTGTAGGCCAGCATCACCGGGCCGACGGCCGCGGCGATGGCGAGGGGCAGGCGGGGGTCGATCGGCATGGGGCGCGGCAGTGTAAAGCCGCCGGCCCCAGGGCAGCGGCACGCGCGAGGAGCCTCAGACAGGCACCCGACGGGCGCTGCTCGCTCGGCAACGCCGTGCGTACGCCACCTGCGCCACGACCCGATCCCTCATGGCGAGCTTGTCGACCGTCGCGCCCGGCGCGGGGGCGTCGTCTAGAACGACGTCGCTCTTGCGTTCACCCAGCGCCAGCGGCGGCAGATCAGTTCTTCACGTAGCCGGCGGTCACGCATCCGCCGCTGTACGCCCAGGACAGGGCACCGCCGGCAGGCGTGGGAGTGAGAGTGCAGGTCTCGGTCGCCGCGAGACCCTTGACCGCCTTGGGCGTGGCGACGATCGCGGCCGTCGTGGCCGTGACGGCCGCGCTGTTGAAGACGTTGGTGGCCGAAGGCGCCGTCAGGTTGAGTTCTGCGAAGGTGTCGCAGAGCGCCAGGTCGTTGTTGGTCTGGAAACATTCGGCGATGGCGGTCTTGATCGGATTGATCGCCGCGATCACCTCGGAGTACGCGGCGCGCTTGACGTAATTCTGATAGGCCGGCATCGCCACTGCCGCCAGGACACCGATGATCGCCACGACGATCATCAGTTCGATCAGTGTGAAGCCCTTCTGGGCCTGCTTCAGACGACGCTTCATGTCCATTCAATGACTCCCGGGAGGTGGGGTGGGTTGGGAAACCGACGCGTTCTTCTTTGCACGGGCCGTGCCAACGATTCAGACCACGCCATTCATGCAAGGCGCACGACATCGACGATAAGGATGAAGGCCGCGAACGTCGTGCCTGCCCGGTGACCCCGGTATCGCGTGTGGGCGGCAGTCACCGGCAATCGCCTGAAAAAATTATCGACGAAACGGATAGACGGGGTTCGATACTTTCACACGGTTTTGCGCTGTTCAGCAGGTTGCCTGCCATGGGGGCGAGCGCATCGACGGGGACGGCACCCAGGCCGACGGGGGGGCGGCAACCGCTGCTCCAGGCGCGCGGTGATGGCCCGCGCGACGCCATCAAGCCCCAGGGGTATCTCGAGCCGAGCCGAGCCGGCGCTGGAGCCCGGCGATGTGCGGACGCCGGGCCCGCTTGGGCGCGAGCCGGGAGCGTGGGCGGCTGGATTGCAGCCCGGCCGGCAGGCAAGGAAGATCGGCATAGGGGGCCTCCATCATAGGAGGCGCCCCTGCCACACCACCCGGCGTGCGGGTCCGCACCGGGCGGTTCGAGAGTTTGAGGTCAGGACAGCCTGGGTACGCCCAGTCTGTCGAAGTAGGCGATGGTCAGTACGGTCTTGAGCAGGCCGTCACTGTTGCGCCACCAGCAGCGGCTATTGCTCGCCACCCGCGTTGCAACCGTGGCCGGCGCGCCGAGCGCCTGCAGCTCGCGGTACATCGTCTTGGGCCTTTTCCAGTGCTTGAGCTGGATCGCCCGCAGGCGGTGACGCAGCCATTCGTCCAGCGCGCGCCAGACCTTGGGCGTTTGCGCCAGCCCGAAGTACGCCTTCCAGCCCAGTAGGTACGGCCGCAGCCGCTGCACCACTTGCTCCATGCTGCGCCCACCCGAGCGGCGCGTGAGTTGCCGGATGCGCTCCTTGAAGGTGTCCACGGCCCTGGGCGCCACAGCACACTTGACCTCCCGGCCCTTGGCCACCCACAGCGCGTAGCCCAAGAATTTGCGCCCGAAGGCGCTGCCCACCGCGCTCTTGGCTTCGTTGATCTGAAGCTTGAGTCCGGCGTACAACTTCTCGAGCAGCGCCATCACCCGCTGCCCGGCTTTCTTGCTGCCTACATAGACGTTGCAGTCGTCGGCATAGCGCGCGAAGCTGTAGCCCCGCGCCTCCAATGCCTTGTCCACTTCGTCCAGCAGCACGTTGGCCAGCAACGGACTCAGTCCGCCTTGCGGCGTGCCCATGTGGCGCTCCACCACCACCCCGCCATCCATGATCCCGGCGTTCAGGTACGCCCGCACCAGCCGGATCACTCCAGCATCGTCGATGCGCCTGCCAAGCCGGTCGATCAAGATGTCGTGGTTGACCCGGTCGAAGAACTTCGCCAGGTCCACGTCCACCACCACGCGCTTGCCCGCCTGCACGTACGCCCGCGCAGCCTTGACTGCATCGTGCGCCCGTCTGCCGGGCCGGAACCCGTGGCTGTGTTCGCTGAAGGTGGAGTCGATCAGGGGTTGCAGCACTTGCAGCAGTGCCTGCTGGATCAACCGATCCAGCACCGTGGGGATGCCCAGCTCGCGCTGGCTGCCGTCCGGTTTG
>JBILNT010000086.1:0-14403 GCA_044374875.1 Rubrivivax sp. | reverse complement strand
ATGCCCTGCAGCGCCTCCCAGTGCTCGCGCCCGGGACCGAGCAGCCACACCGGCACGGTGTCGAGCAGCGCCTCGAAGGCGGTGCGGTCAGCCAGGTGCGGGCCCTCGGCGAGGTCTTCGCGCCAGTGCGCCAGCAACGCCGCCGCCACGGCGGTCGGCGCGGCAGCCACCTGCACCCGGTGGCCCAGCGGCGCCAGCGCCTCGCGCAGCTGCTTCAGCAGGCTGGGCAGCCCGCCGAACAGGCGCAGGCTGGCTCGCACCTCGAGCAGCACGCAGGTGGAAGCCTCGAGCGTGACCGAGGGGGTGAAGCCCAGCGCGACGTGGGCCAGCGCCTGCAGCGCCGCGGCATCGCGGGCAGCGTCGGCCTGGCCGAGCACGAGCGCAGGTGCGAGCGCCAGCGCCGTGGCGCGCTTGAGGCCGGGCTGCACGCCAAGTTGCAGCGCGGCCGCGCTGGCTGCGGCGATCCGGTGCGCGTCCACCAGCGCCACCGGGTCGTGCCGGCGTTCGGGCGGCAGCGTGGCGCAGAAAGCCTCCAGCGACAGCTGCGGGGGATGCAGGGCGAGCCACGGCATGGCGGCAGGGGCACGGGACGCGACCCGGGAGGTTCAGGCCGACGGCGAGGCCAGGGGCACCGACAGCAGCGCCGGTGCGCCCTGTCCGGTCGGCATGCCCGGTGCCGTGACGACACGGCGCGCACGCCGGCGCGCCGGCGCAGCCAGCACGGGCGGCAGTTCGATCCGCAACGGCTGCTCGAGCGGCGGCCCGCGCCGCTTGAGCACGCGCAGTGCCAGCTCGTCAGGGCCGGCCGGGGCCAGCAGCAGCCGCAGCACGGCCGGGCTCGGGCGGCTGCGCGCCTGGGCATCGCGCAGCAGGAAGGCCGGCCCGTCATGGGCCTGCGCAGCCAGTTGCAGGCGGCGCAGCGCATCGGCCCGCAAGCCCAGGGGCAGCCAGGCCAGCGCCGCGCCGACGTGTCCGCTGCGCAGCGCCTGCTCCAGCGCCCACAGCACGTCAGCCGCTGACAGCAGTTCACGCGAACGGCCCTTGAGTCCGGCGCGCGAGCGCACCACCACCAGTTGCTGCACGTCCAGCCCGCAGGCCCCCAGCGCCCAGCCGCAGGGGTCGGCCGGGGGCTCGAACAGCATCACGCAGCGCCCGGCGCGCTGCACCGCGGCCAAGGCAGGGGCAAGCAGGCGCACCTCGCCGACGCCAAGATGCGGCAGCAGCAGTTCGGTCAGCCCGCGCACCGGCCAGCCGCCGCCGGGCAGTTCGGCGTCGAGCACGGCGAAACCGCTGCGGCCGCCAGCCTCGCGCTGGTGGCCGAGCTGGTGGGCACGCCACAGGGCCGGGTGCAGTGCCTCGAGGGCGGGCTCGGCCGCGGGCGAGGTCAGCGAAGGCGCCGACGAAGAGGCTGCTGCAGAGGTGGCCGAGGGACCCGAGGACGCAGGCACCGCCACGGCACCGGGGCACGGCACCGCCGGCCCGCGCAGCGACGGCGCACCGCCGCCCGGCGGCTGCACGAAGCCCGGGCGGGCACCGAAGAGAGGCAGCGTCGCATCCACCCGGATACTGTACTTTCATACAGCCTTCTGGGCAATCGATCTGGTCAATCCACCGCATCGATCGGCCGGACCAACCGGCCGGGGCCGTCAGATCAGTGCCGCAGCGCCCGGCGCAGCGCCACCGCGCACAGCTCGACCGCGGTGTTGGCCTCGTCGATCACGCGGCCCATCGTGATGAAGCCGTGGATCTGGCGCTCGAAGCACACGTACTGGGCCTTCGTGCCGGCCGCCGACAGCGCGTCGGCGTACTGCCGGCCCTCGTCGCGCAGCGGATCGAAGCCGGCGGTCAGCACCAGCGCCGGCGGCAGGTGCGAATGGTCGGCCGCCAGCAGCGGCGAGGCCCGCCAGTCGCTCCACTGCGCCGGGTCGGCGATGTAGTGGCCACGGTAGTAGGCGATGGAATCAGCCGTCAGCAGGTAGCCCTGGGCGTTGGCGGTGTGCGAAGGCGCCATGGCGCGCATGTCGGTGGCGGGGTAGATCAGCAGCTGGAAGGCGGGCGGCGCCTCGCCAGCGTCGCGCATCGCGATCGACACATCGGCCGCGAGGTTGCCGCCCGCGCTGTCGCCGCCCACCGCCAGACGCGCGGCATCCAGTCCGAGCGCGGCGGCCTCGCGGCGGACCCAGCGCGTCGCGGCCAGGCAGTCGTCGAACGCGGCCGGGAAGCGGTGCTCGGGCCCGAGCCGGTAGTCGACCGAGACCACGGCCACCCCTGCGGCCACGCAGAGCTGGCGGCACAGCACGTCGTGGGTGTCGAGGTCGCCGATGGTCCAGCCGCCGCCGTGGAAGTACACCAGCACCGGGTGCGGCGCCGAGCCGCCGGCGGGCACGTACAGGCGCAGCGGCACCGGGCCGGCCGGGCCCTCGGCGGCGAGCGGAAGCACCTGGCCGACGTCGGGCGGCAAGGGCTGCGTGACGGCACGCCGCTCGAGGTAGAAGCGCCGGGCTTCGGCCGGCGTGAGCGTGTGCGTGGGCGGCACGCCGCGTTCGATAATCAGGTCCAGCAGCGCGCGGGCTTGCGGGTCGAGCATCGTCTCACCTCGTGTAGATTGGCCGGACCAGTGTAGCGAGCCGCCCGCGATGACCCTGCCCTCCCCCGACGCACCCTGCCCCTGCGGGCTGCGCCACAGCTACGCGGCCTGCTGCGGCCGCTGGCACGCCGGCGCGCTGCACCTGCAGGCGCCCGACGCCGAGGCGCTGATGCGCTCGCGCTACGCCGCCTACGCGCTGGGGCTGAACGACTACCTGCTGACCACCTGGCACCCGTCGACCCGCCCGGCCGCGCTGGACGCCCCCGAGCCCGCGCTGCGCTGGCTGGGCCTGGAGGTGCGCCGCCACCGCCCGGTCGACGACGCGCACGCCGAGGTCGAGTTCGTGGCGCGCAGCAAGATGGGGGGCCGCGCCTTCCGGCTGCACGAGACCAGCCGCTTCGTCCGCGAGGGCGGGCGCTGGTTCTACGTCGATGGCGACGTGCGCGAGCGCTGAGTCCGCCGCGGCGCCACAGCCACTGCAGCGCCTGTTCGAGGACGAGCGGCTGCTGGTGGTGAACAAGCCGCCGGGCCTGCTGGTGCACCGCAGCGCGCTCGATGCCCACGAGCACGACAGCGCGCTGGACCGCCTGCGCACCGAGACCGCAGCGCCGCTGTGGCCCGCGCATCGGCTCGACAAGGGCACCAGCGGCGTGCTGGTCTTCGCCCGCGACGCCGACGCCGCCCGCGTGCTGGGCGCCGCCTTCGAGGGCGGAACGGTCGCCAAGCGCTACCTGGCGCTGGTGCGCGGCTGGCCGCCGGCCGAAGGCGCGGTCGACCACCCGCTGGCGCGCGACCCCGAGCGCCCGTCTGCGGGCCAGGAACACCGCGAGGCGCGCACGCGATTCGCCGTGCTGCGTCACCACGAATGGCCGTTCGCCGTCGACCCTCGCTTCGCCACATCGCGCTACGCGCTCGTCGAGGCCTTTCCCGAGACGGGCCGGCGCCACCAGATCCGCCGCCACTTCAAGCACATCGGCCACCCGCTGGTGGGCGACAGCACGCACGGCAAGGGCGCGCACAACCGGGCGGTCGCGGCCTGGCTGGGCGTGGCACGGCTGTGGTTGCACGCCGCGGCGATCGAACTGCCGCACCCGGGCGGCGGCATGGTACGGATCAGCGCCGAGCCGGGCGCCGAGTGGCGGGTGTTGATCGGGCCCTGAACCCCGCGCCGGTCAAGGCACCGGGTGGCCGATGCTGGCCTGCCAGACCTCGTACCAGTCCTCGGCGCCGAGCCGCACGTCGAGCGCCGCCACCGCCTCGCGCAGCGCCTCGATGCGCTGGGTGCCCGCGATGGGCAGCGGTCGCGCCGGGTGGCGCAGGATCCACGCGTAGGCCGCCGTGACCGGCGAGATGCCGTGACGTCGGGCCACCGCCTCGAGCGCGCCGCGCACACGCAGCGCCTGCTCGTCGCTGCCTGTCAGCAGCCGGCCACCGCCCAGCGGCGACCACGCCATCGGGCGGATGCCGAGGTCGACGCACTGGTCGAGCGTGCCGTCGGCCAGGGCGCGCATCTGCAGCGCAGAGAACTCGATCTGGTTCGTGGCCACGGGGTGGCGGCGGCGCAGCATTGCCAGCTGCGAAGGCGCGTGGTTCGAGACCCCGAAGTGCTCGACCTTGCCGGCCGCCAGCAGCGCGCGGAAGGTGTCGGCCAGGTCGTCGGGATCCATCAGCGCGTCGGGGCGGTGGATCAGCAGCAGGTCGATGCGCTCGACACCCAGCGCCTCCAGCGACGCGTCGACCGACGCCATCACGTGCGCCCGCGAGGTGTCGTAGGACTTCACGCGGTGGAAGGGCCGTGCCGGCGACACCAGCCGGATGCCGCACTTGGTCACGACCTGGACGCGCCGGCGCAGCGAAGGCTCGGCGCGCAGGGCCTCGCCGAAGAGTTCCTCGACCGTGTAGCCGCCGTAGATGTCGGCGTGGTCGAAGCTGCTGACGCCGAGCTCGAGGCACTGCTCGATCCAGCGCACGCGGGCCTGGACGTCGAGGTTCCAATCCGCCATGCGCCAGCAGCCGGCGACGACGGGCGACAGGCGCGGGCCGCCGCCAGCGATCGGGACCATGCCGGGTTCGCCCATGATGGACTGCGGCCTCAGCCGCGCAGGTCGCCGGCCAGGCTGGCCAGCGTGTCCGCCGCAATGACCACGTGCGACGGGTAGTTCGTGTGGTCGCAGCCCAGCTTCACCGCCGCGCCAGCGCGCACCGCCTCGCGCGCCGCCTTCGGGAACTCGAAGCGCAGGAAGTGCACCGACGAGGTCTTCTCGTCGTTCTCGCGGTCGAGGTCCTCGTCGGCGATGGCGTAGATGCGGGCGTGGCCCTCGACCTCGACGAACATGCGGTCCTCGATGCCGATCAGGCGCGCGAGCTCGCGCTTGCGCTCGTGCGGATCGGGGTACTCGATCAGCATCGTGGCCTTCCAGTTGCCGCCGTCCGGCACCAGCGGCGCGTAGGCCTCGATCTCGTGGAGGATGCCGTCCTCGTCGAAGATCTTCTCGATGAGCAGCATCTCCTGGATCTGCCGGCGGATGGTCTTCTCGTCCTCGAACTGCACCGTCACGTGCTCGCCGAGCTGCACGCTGCGCAGCTTGCGGTGGGCGATGGCCTCGGGGCGGCTCGCCTTGCGGATCTTCGAGTAGGCCTCCAGCGTCAGGAGGCTGTCGCGGGTGATGGTCATGGTGAAGGTCCTCGCGGAACGTGGTGGATGAAGCTCAGGCCAGGCCGTAGGCGATGCGCACCAGGCTCAGCGGGTGCTGCACTTCCTTGGCCGGCGTGCCGGCCTGCGCCATGCCCTGGGCGATGTGGTGGCCGGCCATCGGGCAGTCGCTGCCGATGTAGTCGGGCATGTCCTTGGCCATCGCCTTGAAGACCGGCTTGCCGATCTTCATCGCGATCGGGTGGGTGGGCGTCTTCACGCCGTAGGTGCCGGCGTGGCCCGAGCAGCGCTCGACGGTGGTGAGCTTGACCTCGACGGTCTGGCCGACGAGTTTCAGCATCTCCTCGGTCTTCTTGCCGATGTTCTGCACGCGGCCGTGGCAGGGGATGTGGTAGCTGACCTTGCCCAGCGCCTGCTTGAAGTCCAGCTTGAGCAGGCCGTCCTTGTGGCGCGCCACCAGGTACTCGAACGGGTCCCACATCGCTTCCTTGACCAGCTGCGTGTCGGCGTCGGCCGGGAACATCAGCGGCAGCTCCTGCTTGAACATCAGCGTGCAGCTGGGCACCGCGCTGAGGATCGCGTAGCCCTCCTTCGCGTACTTCGCCAGCACGGGGATGTTCGCCGCCCACGCGCGCTCGACCGACTCCAGGTCGCCGAGCTCGAGCTTGGGCATGCCGCAGCACTTCTCCTTCTCGACGATCTCGTAGGGAATCTGGTTGTGCTCCAGCACCTTGAGCAGGTCCTCGCCGATGCCGGGCTCGTTGTAGTTGACGTAGCAGGTGGCGAAGATCGCCACCTTGCCGGGCGTGCGCTGACCGGCCACCACGGGCGGGGCGGTGAAGTTCATCGCGCGGCCCCAGCGGAAGCGCTGCGGCGCCATCGAGGGCATCCAGGCGTCGGGATGCACGCCGAGCTGCGTGTCCATCGCCTTGCGCATCGTCTTGGTGGCGTTCACCGCGTTGACGGCCTGCACGACGATGGGGATGCCGGCGAACTTGCCGTGCACGTCGGTCGAGGCGAGCAGTTGCTCGCTGGCCTTGACCTCGCCCTTGCTGAACTTGATCGCCTTGGCGCGCAGCATCAGGTGCGGGAAGTCCAGGTTCCACGCGTGCGGCGGCGTGTACGGGCACTTGGTCATGTAGCACAGGTCGCAGAGGTAGCACTGGTCGACGACCTTCCAGTAGTCCTCCTTCTTGACGCCGTGCACCTCGCCGTCGTCGGTGGCGTCGACGAGGTCGAACAGGTTCGGGAAGCTCTGGCACAGCGACACGCAGCGGCGGCAGCCGTGGCAGATGTCGAACACGCGCTCCATCTCCTTGAACGCGAGCTCCTCGTTGTAGAAGTCGGGGTTCTTCCAGTCGACAGCGTGCCGGGTCGGCGCTTCCAGGTTGCCTTCGCGCATCTCGTGTGCCTTGCTCGGGGTTGGGGTGGTGCGGGTAAGCGGGGGCGCGGGGATCGCAAACGAACAAGGGGCACGAAGCCCCTTGTCGGACAGCCTGGGCCGCAGGTCAGTCGACCAGCGCGTCCAGGGCCTTCTGGTAGCGGTTGGCGTGCGAGCGCTCGGCCTTGGCCAGCGTCTCGAACCAGTCGGCGATCTCGTCGAAGCCCTCGTCGCGCGCGGTCTTCGCCATGCCCGGGTACATGTCGGTGTACTCGTGCGTCTCGCCGGCGACGGCGGCCATCAGGTTCTGGCGGCTGCTGCCGATGGGCATGCCGGTGGCCGGGTCACCCGAACCCTGCTCGAGGAACTCGAGGTGGCCGTGGGCATGGCCGGTCTCGCCTTCGGCGGTGGAGCGGAACAGCGCGGCGATGTCGTTCTGGCCCTCGACGTCAGCCTTGTTTGCGAAGTACAGATACCGGCGGTTGGCCTGCGATTCGCCCGCGAAGGCGTCCTTCAGGTTCTGCTCGGTCTTGGTTCCCTTGAGACCCATGTTTGCTCCTAGCGTTGAAGTCAACTTGTCGAGTCGGGCGCCATTTGGCGCGACCGCGTCGGACGTTAGCAAACGACGCGATCGGCTGCCAATACAAAGCTTCAATGCCGACCATAGCCCTACGGATAACCCGCAGGCGCGCCCGTACCAACCCTCGGCATGGTGTTGACTTACCGCAAGCCGAGCAGGCGCAACACCAGTTCGTGGGCGCGGCCGGCAGGGTCGACCAGGCTCTCGAGCACGCTGAAGTGGTTGAAGCCGCGCAGCTGCTCGCACACCGGCACCGAGGTCGGGCCCCAGACGTCGCGGATCAGCTCGTTCTGCCGGATGTGCTCCTCGCTCTCGTCGGCGCCCACCACGGCGTGGAAACGACCCTTGGGCCGCGGGAAGAAGGCCGGACTGAGGCGGCGCACGGAGGCCGGCGCGAGCTGGAGGTCCTGCTGCAGGTAGGGGCTCTGGCGAAGCGGCTCGAGGTCGTAGACACCCGAGATGCCCAGCGCGCCGCCGACGAGCTGCGCCGGGAGGTCGTCGCCCACCTGCTTCCAGCGGCAGGACAGCATCATCGCCGCCAGGTGCCCCCCGGCCGAGTGGCCGGCCACGACGATGCGCGACGGATCCCCGCCGTACCCCGCAACGTGGCGCCACGTCCAGGCCAGCGCCTGTGTCATCTGCAGCGTGATGTGCTCGATGCTCACCGCAGGGGCGAGCGCGTAGTTCGGCACCACCACCGTCACCCCGTCGGCCACGAACGAGGGCGCCACGAACGAGTGGTCCGCCTTGTCCAGCGCCCGCCACCAGCCGCCGTGGATGAACAAGAGCACCGGCGAGCCGGGCGACGCCGCAGGAAAGACATCGAGCCGCTCGGTGGGATGCTGGCCGTACGGCACGTCGAGCACGCAGCGCGACTGCGCCCGCGCCAGCGCCGAAGCCTCGGCCCAGCGGGCCAGGATCTGCGGCGCTTCCGGCACGCGGGCGCGGTTGTTGAACTGGGCATCGAGCCACTCGGGTGTGCGCTGCTTGAGCATGAACCTCTCCCGGCCGCGGGGCGGCAACACTTGTTGTTATACTTTCAGGCTCACGTGGGGACGTAGCTCAGCTGGGAGAGCGTCGCGTTCGCAATGCGAAGGTCGGGAGTTCGATCCTCCTCGTCTCCACCACGTTCTTCCGAAAGCCGCTGCCCCGCTGCGACTCAAAGCATAGAGTTGCAGCGGGTGCAACCGGTAGGTTTATCCAGCAGGTGCAATCCTTAGCTTAAACAGCCCCGTCAGGGGCTGTTTTTTTGGCAAGCTGAGGGATGGGAGCTTCTATCCCTATCGCCGCGGTCGGGAATGTACTAACCGGCTCCGCCGTCCAACGCTGACAGCAAGTTGGGGTGGCACCCTGCCAAGCGTTGCCTCTGCGGCAAGGCGACCGCGTTGGTTCGCGAGTCGGCCAACGCAGCCAGGAGGCGCAGGTGTGCCGCCCGCGCGGCTATCGTCCGTCCTGCAAGCCAGTGTCCAACGGCATCGGACCTCTGTGCAGAGTTAGTACGCAGCTTTGTTCTGTACTTTCGATAGACGAACGCAGTAGTGGCCTGCGATACCGGCCCCTCAGCAGGGACTTAGCGAGCTGCGGGGCGATCGCGTGGCGCAGACGTCTGCGAGACCGAATGTCTGCTGTCGGGCAGCAGATCGAGGGTCTCTTCCCGACCCTGACCCGACATCCGCGCCCTTGAATTCGTCGCCCTGAAGCCGCCGGCCAGACCAAAGCGACACACCCGAAGGTGGTCCCGCGGCGGAGCGCACACATCGGTGGGCGACCCTGAGGGCGATTGTTGGGAGGAGCACGGCTTGAGACCGTGTGGGCTCACCACTTCGGGAGCCTCGCGTGCAAGCCATCGGCCGGCAGCCCCAGCGGGCGCCGGACGGCGCTGCGCTCCACTACGAACGCCACCGCCCCGAGCAGACCACGCTGTACCGCCTGGTGCAGCAGCATGCGGCCAGCTTCATCGCACACACCGAAGCCAGCACTGGCGCCGAGCTGCCTCGCTTCATCAAGGACGAGTTCGACGCCTTCCTCCAGTGCGGCATCCTGGCGCACGGGTTCCTGCGGTTGCGCTGCGGCGAGTGCGGCCACGACAAGCTGCTGGCCTTCAGCTGCAAGCGCCGCGGGTTCTGCCCTTCGTGCGGCGCCCGGCGCATGTCGCAGACCGCGGCGCATCTGGTCGACCACGTCATCCCGCACGTGCCGGTGCGGCAGTGGGTGCTGTCGCTCCCGATCCCGCTGCGGGTGCTGCTGGCCGCACAGCCGCAGCTCGTCACGCCGGTGCTGCAGGTGGTGCAGCGTGTGATCACGCGCCACCTGCTGGACGCCGCCAAGCTCCCCGCCGACGAAGGACAGAGCGGCGCAGTCACGCTGATCCAGCGCTTCGGATCTGCCGGCAACCTCAACATCCACCTGCACTGCCTGGTGCTGGATGGGGTGTACCGCTGCGATGCCGATGGCGCGCCGACCTTCGTCGAGACGGATGCGCCCACCGACGACGAACTGCATGCGCTGCTGCAGACGGTCATCTCCCGGCTCATGAAGATGCTCATGCGCAGGGGCGTGCTGATCGAGGAGATGGGGCAGACCTACCTGGCCGAGCCAGATGCCAACGGTGAGGAGGCGCGCACGCTGCGGACGCTGCAGACGGCGGCCATCACTTACCGCATCGCCTTCGGACCCCGCGCCGGGCAGAAGATACTGACCCTGCGCGGCGGGGTGCCGCGCGAGGGTACGCCACGGCGGCACCTTTGCGCCGACATCGACGGTTTCAGCCTGCACGCCGCCGTGCGCGTCGAAGCGGCTGACCGCAAGCGGCTGGAACAACTGTGCCGCTACATCACCCGCCCGGCGCTGTCGGACGAGCGGGTACATCTCAACGCCGCCGGCCAGGTGGAGCTCAAGCTCAAGACGCCGTGGCGCGACGGAACCACGCACCTGGTGATGAGCCCGCAGGAGTTCATACAGCGGCTGGCCGCGCTGGTGCCGCGGCCTCGGCTGCATCTGATCCGCTTTCATGGGGTGCTGGCGCCGAACGCCAAGCTGCGAGCGCTGGTGGTGCCGCAGGGGCCGCCCGCGCATACACAGGCGCCAGCAGAGTCGGCAGCCGCCGCCGAGTGCGAAGTCGAGACCGCCCAGGCACGGCCGCACCGCATCGGCTGGGCGCGGCTGCTCAAGCGTGTCTTCGACATCGACATGCAGCACTGTCCCAACTGCGGTGGCGGCGAACTGAAGATCATCGCGGCCATCCTCGAGCGGCCGGTGATCGAGAAAATCCTCACCCACCTGGGGCTGGATCCGCAGCCGCCACCCAGAGGCCGGGCGCGCGAGGCGGCGCACGACTGAAGCCGCCTGGGCCGCGCCGGTCGGCCCAGACACCAGACACATCGAATCCCGCCGAGCTGCCAAGCCGCAGCCTGGGTGGCGCTGCGCCGCATATCGACTCGCCGCCCGAAGGCCAGGGTTAACCCGACACTGCGAGGCCGAGCGACCCTCAAGCGACCGTCGGGGACCGGCCAAATCGGGCCAAGGCAATGGCCCTGACCCCAGCTCCAAGCCCTCCACACTGGCATTGACCGGCTGGCCGGCTACCGGCTACGAGGCCCGGCTACGAGGCCCACGAGGCAACGAGGCAGGCCGAGGCCGTTTGAAACTCCTATGCGCGGCTCTGCTAGATAGTCTCTCGGGCCCTGCTGGGTAGCGACTGAAGAGATAAATGATCAACAATCTATTGTGTTGGTTTGAGAGGTTTATGTTTTATTACTTCGATGAATTTGGGGGCGTAACGTAAAACCGTCCCTTAGGTGCAGGCTGTCTTTCTAATAGTTTTTGCATCTCTAGATCATACGCAGATCCGGGTCCATTATTTGGCAGTGCAAGGGCTTTCAGCAAAGCGCCTAATTCGTCACGTAGGGCAATTTTGAGCGGACTTTTATCTTTGAAACCAGCTAGCGCTGTTGCTTCGAAGTCTGCGATAGCCTGCAGTTGCTCAGGACTAGCATTGCGTTTACTTTCGTCTAAAAATTTCAGTATTGATTGCCGTGCGCCCGCCGGCAAAGTATTGATATCCCTAGCGAACAACTGGCTCATCCAAGCTGGTGTTTGAATACTTGCATCAACCCAACGTGTCGTCATCACGCCCGGCTGGCCTGATGGCACGCGTTGCTCCTTTTGGAAGGTGAAGGTTGCCTGACCGGGGTCTTGCACCGCAGGGCTGACTTTCTTTGCATCTCTTACAAAAGAGCCAGATACCTCAAGTTTGAAAACTCCTAGTGTGAGGGCTTGAATGCTTGGCGCTACTTTATAGCGTACTTTGCCATCGTCTCCATAGGGTGAAACATGGTTGAATAAATTAGGTACACCAGGTACGGCCTGCGGTATCACACTGGGTATCCGACTATCTCCTACGAACATGAAATCGACAGCTTGACTGTCTTGGGAGAGCTGGCCTCTACGATTATAGAGAGGCCTACCCGGCACGGAAGAGATGCGGATAGCACCAGTGGAATCGAATGTCACCATAATTGAATTCGGGTCAACAGGAATTCTTGGGGGCTGACCTTGAGGACCAATCTCAAAGGCATGGCGCAACTGATCACCAGAAAAACGTAAGTTCTCAGCATATCTCACCGGCACATTTACCGTTACTTTAATGTCATTCAGCGTGCGGTTTATGACCGATACAAATTCTTGTGGCAGTACGGATCCTTTTTCAATGGTGATCTTGCCCGCTGTTTCGTGGCGACGCTCTCCGGTCAAACTAATAGGTAATCCACTAACCGGGATAGGCAGCAGCGACTTAGCGTATTGCTCCAACATGGCTTTATCGAAAGTTAAATCTTGTTGCAGCGTGTAGTACTTGGTATTGGGACGGATTGCCACGCCGAATACATCTTGTAGTGCCGTGTTTGGATTAATAGGAAGCACATTGAGTGTTAGTTTTCCAGGGATCTTTAGCCAATCATGTTGCGCACTTTCTGCACCAATCTGACGTTCAAATACAAAGGGTGAGGGCTGCCCTTGAAAGGCTTTAATAACTTCTCTCGACAAACTACTGACTTTCATCTGTAAGCCTGCTGCATTGACAACAGGGGTTGGCAGAGCATAACGAGCTACGTTGGGCCCAACGGTGATCACCTCTGCGCCACGAAGGCCAAAGCCAACGCTATCAGATATAGGCCTTTGCGGGTCAGTAAAAGAGTCTGCGCCAATAACTACACTGCCACTACCCAAATTACCAATTTGGATATTGTGTAGATCAATCCAGGGGTTTTGAGGAACTTCGACTCCCGGAATCTGCAGCCCTACTTTAAATCCAAAGCCCAAACGGATATCGATCCCTTGAGCTCTAAGAGACGTGGCCGCCTTACTTAATACAGAGGACTTTGCTGGCGGAGACACCATCGCTTTGGGAAGCTCCACCACCGGCCCGAAACTTTGGCCATATTGCTTATTACCATGGAGGCCATTATAAGTTTCCCTTGGCAGACCGGTTCGCTCGCCATCTGGCACGCTGGTTCCTGTCCGAACCCAGGCTTTACCATTAGGCCGAGTTTCTACCGGAATTCCGATACGGCTGTCGTCTTGAGTCTTGATCCATGCGCGAAAGCTACCATCTGGATTTCTAATTACCGCGTTGACTCCCTCTGGTAGCCGACTAGATGCTGGTAAGGCTAAGGGCTGTTGAGTTTGCAGTTGCAGCTCCTGCGGCAAAATTGGCGGTATAGGCTGCTGGATGCCATTGGGTTGAGTGACGTTGCGTGGCATACCGTTGCGTTGGGTGCCATTGGTTTGCGTCCCGTTACCTGGCGTACCGTTGGTTTGATTCCCATTGGTTTGCGTCCCGTTGCGGAGCGTGCCATTGGGAGGCGCTCTTCTTGTTCGGCCATCTGGAATAATGGGTGCTCTGCCTGGGCTCTTAATCTCCACAGTGGGTTGTGGCGTCCTCTCCTTAGTCGTTACCTCAACCGACCTGGGCGCAGCTTGAGGTCGCTGTTGTAGCTTTGGCGTCATTTGCGGCGGAGGCTCCACCGCGATGCCTGACACTGGCGGTGACTCCACCACTGGGGTGGGTGTGGGCGCTTTCACCACAGGCGTTGGCGTTGGTGCCGCGCTGGGGGCGGGATTTGGGCTGTTCGGCACCTTGCTGATAGTTGGTTGCGGTGAGGTGGCCCCTTGCGGCTGCGCGGGCGGCTTGGGCTGCACGGCTGGGCTGGGCCACGGCACACCGGCGCGGGGTTCCTGGACGGGCTGGGTCGGCTTGCTCGTTGGTACGGTTGCCACGTCGACCGTGCGGTCGAAGTCGCTACTGAGGCTCGTGCCGCTGGCTAGCGGCCTGCCGTTCTTGTCGTAGATCGTGCCGACGAGCCGCCCGGTGCGCGGATCCGTCCTGGCCTTCAGTGTCTGGCCGGTCGTCGGGTTGACGAGCGTGGTGGTCCCCCGTTGGCTCATTGCCCCATTCACGGACCCTGCAAACCCTATGACTGTCTGGAACACCGCCAATCCAGTGAGCACGTTGTTTGCAAATTCGGCATCGCGATAGCCCTGCGCGAACTGCGCGTTGTCGTCGGGTCGCAAGGTGCGAGACGAGTCGGTTGGAATGACCGCGGCTTGTTTCGCCCTGAACAGCGCCGCGCCGTCCTCTCGGGTCTGCCGCGACGTGGGAATCCAGTACTGTCCTCCATCGCCCCCGAACTGCAGCTGGTGGGTCGCGTTGCCGCTCACCTTCACCTGGCGCGGATCGATTGCGCCCGCGCGCCACAGGCCCTGCGCCACCTCGCGCCCACGGGTGCCGTGGGCTGCGGCCGGTGACCAGGCATCGATATCGATCCGCCGACCGTTGCGGTCGACCGTGAAGTAGCCTCCGAGGTTCCAGTTGTCGTCCTTCCACAGCGGCAGAGCGACCTGAACGGTGCGGCCTGTGTTGTGGTCCACCCAGCTGAAGCCCAGGTCCGGCATGCGCTCTGGGGGCCGACCACCGGCGACGGGGGGCGGTGGCATTGCGCTCGACGGGACCGAGGGTGTGGCGATGCCGGGCCGATCGCCCGGCGTGGACTCCTGGGGTTTGCGCGGAGCCGCCTGCACGCCGAGCCCGGTGGCCGCCGGCGGCGCCCAATTCCGGCTCGTAGGCCTGATCAGGACCGATCGATCGATGTCTCCCCGCTCGACGCTGCGTATGGCCCAGGCGCGCACCGCGTCCCTGTCGCGTG
>JBILNT010000085.1:0-14492 GCA_044374875.1 Rubrivivax sp. | reverse complement strand
AGCGTGGCGTGGGCCTGGGTGGCGGCGAAGAACTGCTCGGGGCGCAGGAAGATGTCCTCGGGCGGCAGGATCGGCCGCTCGGGGTCGTGTTGCAGGAAGCGGTGGCGCTCGCGGGTGTCGGTCCAGAAGCGCTCGAGCGCGGCGTCCACCTCGCCATGCAGCACCAGTTCGGCGGCCTCGGGCAGGTGGTCGAAGAACGTCGCCGTGTCGTCGAAGAACAGGGGCAGGTAGTACTCGATGCCGCCGGTGGCGATGCCCGAGGCGATGTCCTTGTAGATGCGCGCCTTGGTGGGGTCGCCTTCCATACGCTCGCGCCAACGCGCGCGGAAGGCGGTGCGTGCGGCTTCATCCAGCGGGAACTCGCGGCCCGGCAGCAGCCGCACCTCGGGCACGGGGTACAGGCTGCGCTGGGTGTCGGGGTCGAAGGTGCGGATCGAGTCGACCTCGTCGCCGAACAGGTCGACCCGGTAGGGTACCGGCGAGCCCATCGGGAAGAGATCGATCAGCCCGCCGCGCACCGCGTATTCGCCGGGCGACACCACCTGGCTGACGTGCTGGTAGCCGGCCAGCACCAGCTGCGCCTTGAGCCTCGATTCGTCGAGCCGCGCCTTCTGTCGGAAGTGGAAGGTGTAGGCCGCCAGGAAGGAGGGCGGGGCCAGCCGAGCCAGCGCGGTGCTGGCTGGCAGCAGCACGACGTCGACCTCGCCCTCGCGGATGCGCCACAACGTGGCCAGCCGCTCGGAGATGAGGTCCTGGTGCGGCGAGAAGGTGTCGTAGGGCAGCGTCTCCCAGTCGGGGAAGATCGCCACGCGCAGTGCCGGGTCGAAGAAGGGCAGTTCGTCGGCCAGGCGCTGGGTGTCGGCCGGCTCGGCCGTGACCACGGCCAGCATGCGCCGGTGTTGCGTGCGCTCGCGGGCCAGGCGGGCGAGCAGCAGGGCGTCGGCCGAGCCGAGGGGGCGAGGCAGCGTGTAGCGCTTGCCGGGAGCGATCGAGGGCAGTTGCATGGGCGGGCGAAAAGCGCAACGCCCCGCAGCGGCGGGCGCGGCGGGGCGGCGAAGGATGGGCAGGATTGTAGGGAGCGGGGGCCGTGGGCGCATGAGCGTGGTCGCACGGGCGGCGCGACGGCAGGCCCGAGGCCGTGGCCAGCGCATAGACTCGTGGCCGGAATCCGCATCCGGTCATGAACGATCCCGCTCGTCTCTTCGCCCTCGTGCCCTGTGCCGGCGTCGGCCAGCGTGCCGGCACCGCCCAGCCCAAGCAGTACGCCCCGCTGGCCGGGCGCGCCGTGGTGGCGCACACGCTGCAGGCGCTGCTGTCGGTGCGCGAACTCGACGCAGTGCTGGTGGCGCTGGCACCCGACGACACCCTTTTCGAGGCGCATGCACCGGCCTTCGAGGGCCGGCGTGCCTGGGTCGCACGATGTGGTGGCGCCACGAGGGCGGCCACGGTGGCCGGCGGCCTGGGCGCCTTGCGGCAGCGCGGGGCATCCGCCCGCGACTGGGTGCTGGTGCACGACGCCGCGCGCTGCCTGGTGCGGCCGGAGTGGATCGGCCGGCTCGTCCAGGCCTGCCTGGACGACCCCGCGGGCGGGCTGCTCGCGCTGCCGGTGGCCGACACGCTCAAGCAGGACGACGGTGCCGGGCGCGTCGCCGCAACGGTGGCGCGTGCGGGCAAGTGGGCGGCTCAGACGCCGCAGATGTTCCGCCTGGGCCTGCTGGAGCAGGCACTGGCGACCGCCGGCGACGCCGTCACCGACGAGGCGAGCGCCATCGAGGCGCTGGGCCTGGCGCCGCGGCTGGTGCGCGGCGACGTCGAGAACCTGAAGATCACCTGGCCGGAGGACTTCGCCCTGGCCGAGCGGCTGCTGAGGACGCGATGAGCGAGACGAACCTTCCGAACTTCCGTGTCGGCGAGGGCTGGGACACCCACGCCCTGGTCACCGGCCGTCCGCTGGTGCTGGGCGGCATCGTGATCCCGCACACGCACGGGCTGCTCGGGCACTCGGACGCCGACGCGCTGCTGCACGCCATCACCGACGCGCTGTTCGGTGCCGCGGCGCTGGGCGACATCGGCCGTCACTTCCCCGACACCGATCCGGCCTTCAAGGGTGCCGACTCGGGCGTGCTGCTGGCCGAGTGCGCGCGACGGGTGCGCGCCGAGGGCTGGGAGGTCGTCAACGTCGACAGCACCATCGTGGCCCAGGCGCCGAAGATGGCGCCGCACATCGGGGCCATGCGCCAGCGCATCGCGGCGCTGCTGGGCATCGACGTCTCGCGCGTCAATGTCAAGGCCAAGACGGCCGAGAAGATGGGCCCGGTGGGCGAGGGGCGCGCGATCGAGACCCGCGCCGTGTGCCTGATCGCGGGCACCGCCGCCGCGGCCTGAACGACGCGCGGCGACGGGCTGCCCAGCGTCAGTTCACCTGCACCGAGATGCGACGCGGCTGGGCATGCTCGGCCTTGGGGATGCGCACGCGCAGCACGCCGTTGGCCAGCTCGGCAGCCACCTTGTCGGCGTCGAGTTCCTTGCTCAGCGTGAAGGTGCGCCGGTAGCGCGACAGGCCCACCTCGACATGCTTGGGCTCCATGCCCTGCGGCACCGCGAGCACGGCCTCGGCCTCGATGGCGAGCTGGTCGCCTTCGACGCGCAGGGTCAGGCGCTCCTTCGGCACGCCGGGCAGGTCGGCGTACAGCGTGATGCCGGTGCCGTCCTCGACGACGTCGACCGGCGGCAGCAGCGCGGGCTCGGGGCGGGCGGCGGCGGCCTTCTCGTGGGTCTGGGGCAGTCCGTTCATGATGATTCCTCCGGTGGCGTGGCGGGCCGTGTTCACTGGATCTCGATGCGGCGCGGCTGGCTCGACGAGTGGCGCTTCACGCTGACGTGCATCACGCCGTCGCGGTAGGCCGCAGTGACCGCGTTGGGATCGATGTCGTCGGGCAGGCTGACGACGCGGCGGAAGCGGCCGCTGAAGCGCTCGTTCATGTGAAGCGTGGTCTTGGCGTCGGGCTGCGCAGGCAGGTTCGCGGGTCGCTCGCCCGAGATCGTCAGCACGCCGCGCTCGAGGTCCACGGCGACGGACGCCGGATCCAGCCCGGGTGCGAAGGCGTAGATCTCGACCGACTCGGGGGTGCTGCCGACGTTGAGCGCCGGGTAGCCGCCGCGGCCGAGGCCACGGATGCTGGGAGAGGGCTCCAGGATGCCGCCGAGGTCGCGCTGCAGGCGGTCGAACTCGGCGAACAGGTCACGCGGGGACAGGGTTCGGTACATGCTCGTTCCTCCAGGATCGCAAGGGGTTCGTCGGACGTCTTCGGCTTGCCGTTGGAGACGAATTGAGGATGACGGCCCTCGATTTCAAGAGGTGTCCCGCGATGCCCGTGGCGCTACCATGACGCCAGGGAGGATCACGATGCCGATCAAGGGCGACCCGAAGCTGCAGTGGAACGTCGGCTACTGGCTGCTTGCGATGCTGGCGCTGTTCGCGGTCCAGTCCCTGTGGCAGGCGCGCACGGTCGAGGCGGTGCCCTACAGCGAGTTCGAGAAGGCGCTGGCCGACGGGCGCGTCGCGGACGTCGTTGTCGGCGAGACCACCGTCACCGGGCGCCTCAGGCAGCCCGACGCGCACGGCAAGACCGTGATCGTGGCCAACCGCGTCGAGCCGGCGCTGGCCGAGCGGCTGTCGAGATTCGACGTGCCCTACACGAGGGTGCTCGAGAGCACGCTGCTGCGCGACCTGCTGGGCTGGGTGGTGCCGGCCGCCGTGTTCTTCGGCCTGTGGTGGTTCGTGTTCCGCCGCTTCGCCGACCGCGCCGGCAGCGGCCTGGGCGGCTTCATGAGCGTGGGCAAGAGTCGCGCCAAGGTGTACGTCGAGACCGACACCGGGGTCGACTTCTCCGACGTCGCCGGGGTCGACGAGGCCAAGGCCGAGCTGCAGGAGGTGGTGGCCTTCCTCAAGGACCCGCAGGGCCACGGCCGCCTGGGCGCGCGGCTGCCCAAGGGCGTGCTGCTGGTCGGGCCGCCGGGCACCGGCAAGACGCTGCTGGCCAAGGCCGTGGCCGGCGAGGCCGGCGTGCCGTTCTTCAGCATCAGCGGCAGCGAGTTCGTCGAGATGTTCGTCGGCGTCGGGGCGGCGCGCGTGCGCGATCTCTTCGAGCAGGCGCGTGCCAAGGCGCCGGCGATCATCTTCATCGACGAACTCGACGCGCTGGGCCGCGCGCGCGGTGCGGCCGGCCCGATCGGCGGCCACGACGAGCGCGAGCAGACGCTCAACCAGTTGCTCGTCGAGCTCGACGGTTTCGACAGTTCCTCGGGCCTGGTGCTGCTGGCGGCCACCAACCGGCCCGAGATCCTCGACCCGGCGCTGCTGCGGGCCGGACGCTTCGACCGCCAGGTGCTGGTGGACCGGCCCGACCGCACCGGCCGCGTGCAGATCCTGCAGGTGCACACGCGCCGCATCCGGCTGGCTGCCGCGGTCGACCTCGAGCAGGTTGCCCAGCTGACCACGGGGTTCTCGGGGGCCGACCTCGCCAACCTGTGCAACGAGGCCGCGCTGGCCGCGACGCGGCGCGGTGCGCCAGAGGTCACGCTGGCCGATTTCACGACGGCCGTCGAGCGCATCGTCGCCGGGCTGGAGAAGAGGAACCGCGTGCTCAACCTGCGCGAGCGCGAGGTGGTGGCGTGGCACGAGATGGGGCACGCGCTGGTGGCGCTGGCCCTGCCCGCGGGCGACGCGGTGCACAAGGTGTCGATCATCCCGCGCGGCGTCGGCGCGCTGGGCTACACCATCCAGAGACCCACCGAGGACCGCTTCCTGATGACGCGCGAGGAGCTCGAGCGCAAGATCATGGTGCTGCTCGGTGGTCGCGCCGCCGAGAAGCTGGTGTTCGGCCACCTGTCCACCGGCGCGGCCGACGACCTGGCCAAGGTCACGGACATCGCCCGCGAGATGGTCACGCGCTACGGCATGGTCGAGTCGCTGGGTCACGTCGCCTACGAGGCCCCGCCACCGCGCTTCGTCGACCTGCAGCAGCCCCTCGGGGCCGGTTGGGCACTGGGCCCGCACACGTTGCAGCGCATCGACCAGGCCGTGCAGGCCATCCTGGCCGAGGCCTTCGACCGCACCATCGCGCTGCTGGCGCGGCACCGCGCGCTGCTCGACCGCTGCGCGCGCGAGCTGCTGGCGCGGGAGACGCTCGACGAGGCGGCTCTGGCCGCGCTGACGCAGGAACTGCGGGTGGACGGGCAGGGCTCGGCGAGCCGCTGATCAGGGCCCGCGCCGCGGGTGAAGGCTCAGGGTGCCCGCCGCAGGCGAAGGTGCGCCATCAGCCCGCCGTCGGGGGCGTTCGTGAGTTCCAGGGTCCCGCCCATGCGTTGCATCGCCTTCTCGACGATGGCCAGGCCCAGGCCGGCGCCGGTGGCGGCGGTGCGCGCCGCGTCGCCGCGGAAGAAGGGCGTGGTCAGCTGCGACAGCTTGCCCGGCGCCACGCCCGGGCCGTGGTCGCGCACGGTGACGATCACCCACGGTCCGGTGCGAACGGAGCTCAGCTCGACCTCGGCGATGCCGGTGTCGTTGCCGCGCCCGTAGCGGCGCGCGTTCTCGAAGAGGTTCAGGAACACGCGACCGAGCTCGGTCTCGTCGGCCAGCACCTTGAGGTCGATGGCCACGCGCGAGGTGATGCGGATCTGGCTGGCGTCGCGGAAGTTCGCGGCCTCGCGGTCGATCAGCGGCGAGATCATCACCGGCCGCACCTGGGTCTCGCCCGGGCGGGCGTAGTCCATGAACTTGTCGATGATGGCGTCGAGCTGGTCGATGTCCAGCGCCATGTTGCGACGGGCTTCCTCGTCGGAGACGCTCATCTCGGCTTCCAGGCGCAGGCGCGCCAGCGGCGTGCGCAGGTCGTGGCTGATGCCCGCGAGCATCACCGCGCGGTCCTCCTCGACCCGCGCGAGCTCGCGCGCCATGCGGTTGAATCCCATGTTGACCTCGCGGATCTCGCTGGTCAGCGTGGTCTCGTCCAGGCGCGACTCCAGGTCGCCGTCGCGGATGCGGCTGGCAGCGAACGAGAGCTGCTTGAGTGGCCGGTTGATCAGCCCTGCGATCCCGGCCGAGCCCAGCAACGTCGCGACGAGCGCGATGCCGATCCACACCAGCCAGGTGCTGCCGGTGGGCAGGGTGACGGGTGCCGCCTCGGCCTGCACCCAGTAGCGGTCGCGTTCGATCGAGAAGCCCACCCACAGGCCGGCCTGCCCGTTCACGCTGCGGGCCACCACGGCGTCGGGGCCCAGGCTCCCGCGCAGCTCGCGTCCGACACGGCGGCTGAAGCGATCGATCTCGTAGGGTTCCCATCGGTCGCCGGGCTCGCGCGGCGTGACGCGGATCGCCTCGCCGTGCCTCATGGTCTTGACCAGCGCGATGCGGTTGATGCCGTCGGCCGTGGTCAGTGCCGCGCGGGTCAGGTCGACCAGGCCGGCGATCTGCTGCGCGGCCTGGACGGCCCGCGGCTCGAGTTCGAGCGCGCGCAGCGTCTGCACCCAGGCGAACACCCCGCCGGCCAGCAGGATGGCCAGCAGGAAGAAGGTGCGCCAGAACAGGCTCAAGGCGACGGCCTTGCGCGACACCGCGCGGAGTCTGGTGAGGCAGCCCCGCGACTCAGCTCGCGCCGTCCGGCACGAACACGTAGCCCACGCCCCAGACGGTCTGGATGTAGCGTGGCTGAGCGGGGTCGGGCTCGATCATCTTGCGCAGGCGGGAGACCTGCACGTCGAGGCTGCGGTCGAAGGGCTCGAACTCGCGCCCGCGCGCCAGGTGGGCGAGCTTGTCGCGCGACAGCGGCTGCCGCGGGTGGCGCACCAGCGCCTTGAGCATCGAGAACTCGCCGGTGGTCAGCGGGATCTGCTCGCCGTCCTTGGTCAGTCGCCGCAGCGAGAGGTCGAACTCGAAGGGGCCGAACGTGACCACCCGGGCTTCCTTCGACGGGGCACCGGGCGCCTCGGGCACCGGGCGCCGCCGAAGCACCGCGTGGATGCGGGCGAGCAGCTCGCGCGGATTGAAGGGCTTGGGCAGGTAGTCGTCGGCGCCCACTTCCAAACCCACGATGCGGTCGACGTCCTCGACCTTGGCGGTGAGCATGATGATCGGCGTCTGGTCGTTGGCCGCGCGCAGGCGGCGGCAGATCGACAGCCCGTCCTCGCCGGGCAGCATCAGGTCGAGCACGATCAGGTCGACCGTCTCGCGCGTCAGCAGCCGGTTCAGCGCCTTCGCGTCCTCGGCCAGCAGCACCTCGAAGCCTTCCTGCGAGAGGTAGCGGCGCAGCAGGTCCCTGATGCGAGCGTCGTCGTCGACGACGATGATCCGGTCTGCACGCGCGTTGGCAGCAGTGGACATGGACGGCTCCGAATGGATGACCGGATCATTGTGCGGTGCGTGAGCCTGCGCATTCCCACTCATCTGAGGGTCTGTTACAAGTGTTTCGGCACCTCGCGGGCGTTGCCTTGTCAACGCGTGACGGATGCCACGCGCTGGTGTGTCACGGGCCGTCTCCCGTCCGTCGCCCCGTGCAACCAACGCAACCGCCGCAACCGACGCAACCGGATCTCCCGAAAGGCCACGATGAAGACCCTGTCGCCCCTGGCTCCTGCATTCGCCGCCGTCGTCCTGCTGGCCGCCGTGACGCCGGCCTCGGCGCAGCTCTACCCGCCGCCGCAGAACGTCGTCGGCCTGCAGGCCAGCGCAAGCACCGAAGTGACCAAGGACCTGCTGACGGTGGTGTTCAGCACCTCGCGCGAGGCGCCCGACGCGGCCACGGTGCAGACCCAGCTCAAGCTCGCGCTCGACGCCGCGCTGGCCGAGGCGCGCAAGGTGGCCCGGCCCAGGCAGCTCGAGGTGAACACGGGCAACTTCTCGCTCTATCCGCGGCATACCGCGCGTGGCCTGTCGGGCTGGCAGGGCAGCACCGAGCTCGTCGTCGAAGGTCTCGACGCCCAGGCCATCGCCCAGCTCACCGGCCGCATCAACACCATGACGATCGCGCGGGTCGGGTTCTCGCTGTCGCGTGAGGCACGGCAGAAAGCCGAGCGCGACCTGACGGCGCAGGCCGTGGCCTCGTTCCGCGACAAGGCGCAGGCGATCTCGCGCGACTTCGGCTTCGGCGGCTACTCGATCCGCGAGGTGCAGGTGCAGTCCGCCGAGCCTTCGGGCGGGCCGATGCCGATGTTCCGTGCCCAGGCGGCCGGGATGCCTGCGGCGGCCGAGGCCTTGCCCGTGGAGGCCGGCAAGGCCAGCGTGACGGTGACCGTGGGCGGCAGCATCCAGATGTCGCCCAAGTGACCGGGCGGCAGGCGACACGCTGCCGCCTGCCGCCCCGCCCCTACTGGGCGACCCAGCCGCCGTCCATGTTCCAGGCCACGCCGCGCACGTTGTCGGCCGCCGGCGAGCACATGAACACCGCCAGCGCCGCGAGCTGATCGGGCGTGACGAACTGCAGCGAGGGCTGCTTCTCGCCGAGCAGGCGGCGCTTGGCCTCCTCGTCGTCGACGCCGTCGCGCTCGGCGCGGGCATCCACCTGCTTCTGCACCAGCGGGGTCAGCACCCAGCCCGGGCAGATCGCGTTGACGGTCACGCCGGTGGTCGCGCACTCCAGGGCCGCTGCCTTCGTCAGGCCCACGATGCCGTGCTTGGCCGCGACGTAGGCGCTCTTGCCTGCCGAGGCCACCAGCCCGTGCGCCGAGGCGACGTTGATCACGCGGCCCCAGTTGCGGCGCTTCATGCCCGGCAGCGCCATGCGCATGGCGTGGAAGGCGGAGCTGAGGTTGATCGCGATGATCGCGTCCCAGCGCTCGACCGGGAAATCCTCGACGTTGGCGACGAACTGGATGCCGGCGTTGTTCACCAGCACGTCCACCGCGCCGAACTGCGCCTCGCAGGCGCGCACCATGTCCTCGATCTCGGCGGGCTTGCTCATGTCGGCGCCGTGGTAGGCCACCTGGCCGCCGCGCGCCGCGGCGCGCACCGCCGCCAGCGCGGCCGGGCTGTCGCCGAAGCCGTTGAGCATCACGTTGGCGCCCTGGGCGGCCAGCGCCTGGGCCATGCCCAGACCGATGCCGCTGGTGGATCCGGTGACGAGGGCGGTCTTCCCTTGGAGCATGCGTCGCTCTCCTGCGGTTGTTACGATGATCCCCCGATTGTCGCCGCCTCGCTTTCACCGCCATGACCGAACCCCGCCTCGACCACGTGCAGTGCCTTGACAGCCGTGGCCTGCACCGCATGGCCTACTGGGAGTGGGGCGACCCTGCCAACCCGCGCGTGGTGGTCTGCGTGCACGGTCTCTCGCGCCAGGGTCGCGACTTCGACGAACTGGCCCGCGACCTTTCGCGCGACTGGCGCGTCGTCTGCCCCGACGTGGTGGGCCGCGGGCGCAGCGACTGGCTGCGCGACCCGATGGGGTACTCGATCCCCGGTTACGTCGCCGACATGGTCACGCTGCTGGCGCGCCTGCGCGCCGGCACCGTCGACTGGGTCGGCACCTCGATGGGCGGCCTGATCGGCATGGGCGTGGCCGCGCTCGAGGGCTCGCCGGTGCGGCGCCTGGTGCTCAACGACGTCGGCCCGACCATCCAGCCCGCTGCGCTGCAGCGCATCGGCACCTATCTGGGCCTGCCGGTGCATTGGCGCACGCTGGACGAGGCGGCCGATGCCCTCTGGTCGATCTCGCAGGGTTTCGGGCCGCACACCCGCGAGCAGTGGCTGGCGCTGACGCGACCGCAGCTGGTGCCCGACGAGACCCAAGGTGGCGGGTTCAAGCCGCACTACGACCCCTCCATCGCCGTGCCCTTCCGTGCCATCACGCCCGAGATGGCGGCCGCCGGTGAGGCCATGCTCTGGGCTGGCTACGAGCGCCTGCAGTGCCGCACCCTGCTGCTGCGCGGCCGCGACAGCGACCTGCTTTCCCACGAGACCGCGCTCGCGATGACCGCGCGCGGCCCGAAGGCGCGGCTGGTCGAGTTCGACGGCGTCGGCCACGCGCCGATGCTCGTGCAGCCCGGGCAGCGTGCCGTCGTGCGGGAGTTCCTCGCGACGCCATGAAGACCCGCGTTGCCGGTGCCGACACCGCGGCCATCGTCCATCTCGCCGTCCCGGCCGGGCCGGAGGGCGACGACGGCGGCATGGCCGCGCTCGAGCGTGCACGGGCCTTCGCCGGCCCGCTGCTGGCCGGACAGCTGCTGGACACCGGCGAGGACGCGATGGAGCACGCCGAAGGCGTGGCCGCCATCCTGCAGGGCATCGGCGCCGCGCCGTCGATGCGAGCCGCGGCCTACCTCGTCTATGCCGGCGACTACCTGCAGCGCCCCGAGGAGATGGTGGCCAAGGCCTTCGGCGAGTCGTACGCCAGCCTCGTCAGCCACACCCGCAAGCTGGTGCAGATCCAGCGCGCCGCCCGCGAGGCCGAGGTCGGTCCTGCGCAGCGCGCCGAGCAGACCGAGCGCGTGCGCAAGATGCTGCTGGCGTTCTCGCGCGACCTGCGCGTCGTGCTGCTGCGGCTGGCGTCGCGCCTGCAGACGCTGCGCTGGTTCGCCGCCAGCCGCATGTCGTGCCCCGAGACGCTGGCGCGCGAGACGCAGCAGATCTTCGCGCCGCTGGCCAACCGGTTGGGCATCTGGCAGGTCAAGTGGGAACTGGAGGACCTCGCCTTCCGCTTCCTGCAGCCGGCCGAGTACAAGCGGATCGCTCGGCTGCTCGACGAGAAGCGGCTCGAGCGCGAGACCGGCGTCGAGTCCGCGCGACGGCAGATGGCGGCGCTGCTGTCCGGGGCCGGGATCGCGGCCGACGTCCAGGGCCGCCCCAAGCACCTCTACAGCATCTGGAAGAAGATGCAGGGCAAGCGCCTGGGATTCGAGCGCGTGTTCGACCTGCGCGCGCTGCGCGTGATCGTCGAGGACGTGCCGGCCTGCTATGCCGCGCTGGCCCGCGTGCACGACCGCTACCGCCCCGTCGAGGGCGAGTTCGACGACTACATCGCCAAGCCCAAGGCCAACGGCTACCAGTCGCTGCACACCGTGGTGCTGGCCGACGACGGCCGGCCGGTCGAGGTGCAGATCCGCACCCGCGCCATGCACGAGCACGCCGAGCACGGCGTGGCCGCGCACTGGATGTACAAGGAGGCCGGGGCCCGCGGCTACGCGGGGGTGTCGGCAGCGGGCGAGTTCGAGGAGCGCGTGGCCGAGGCCCGCAAGGCCGTGCTGCGCGAGCTGCTGGCATGGCAGCGCGACTTCGAACGGCAAGGCGAGGCTGCGATGGTCGGGGCGGGCGATGCGACTGCCGTCTTCGACGACCGCATCTACGTCTTCACGCCCCAGGCCACGATCATCGACCTGCCGGCCGGCGGCACACCGGTGGACTTCGCCTACGCGCTGCACACCGACCTGGGCCACCGCTGCCGCGGAGCGCGCGTCGATGGCGCGATGGTGCCGCTGAACACCCCGGTGACGTCTGGGCAGACGGTCGAGGTCGTCGCGGTGCGCGAAGGCGGCCCGTCGCTCGACTGGCTCAACCCCGAGCTGGGCTACCTGAAGAGCCCGCGGGCGCGGGCCAAGGTGCGCGCGTGGTTCAACGCCCGCCAGCAGGCCGAGACCATCGCTCGCGGCCGCGAACTCGTCGAGAAGCTGCTGCAGCGTGAAGGGCGCACGGCGGTCAAGCTCGACTCGCTGGCCGAGCAGCTCGGCTTCAAGGGCGCCGACGCGCTGTTCGAGGTGGTGGGCAAGGACGAGTTCTCGCTGCGCAACATCGAGAACCTGCTCAAGCCGGTCGAGCCGCCGCCGGTTGACGAGCCCATCGCGCTGCGTCGCCCCAGCCGCGACCTCGCGGGCGGGCGCGGCGGCGTGCTGGTGGTCGGCGTCGAGTCGCTCATGACGCAGCTGGCCCGCTGCTGCCGCCCGGCGCCACCCGACGCCATAGGCGGCTTCGTGACCCGTGGCAAGGGCGTGGCGATCCACCGGCTCGACTGCACCAACTTCCGCCACATGGCGGCCGTGCAGCCCGGGCGCGTGGTCGACGTCGAGTGGGGCCGCCCCGCGGGCGATCGCCCCGCGGTCTACCCGGTCGACGTGCTGATCGAGGCGGCCGACCGCTCGGGGCTGCTGCGCGACATCTCCGAGGTCTTCGCCAAGGAGAAGATGAACGTCACCGGCGTGCACACCCAGAGCGTCAAGGACAGCCGCGGCGGCACGGCGTGGATGACCTTCACCGTCGAGGTGAGCGACGCCGCCCGCATGAACGCGGTGCTGGGCCAGGTGGCGCGCGTGGCGGGTGTGCGCCATGCGCGCCGCAGATAGCCCTGTCCGCAGCGCCCGGCGACGGCTCTTCAATCTCGTGTATAGTCATTGGCTCCCAGGCGCGTAGCTCAGCTGGTTAGAGCACCACCTTGACATGGTGGGGGTCGTTGGTTCGAGTCCAATCGCGCCTACCAACACACGAAGGGCCGTTTCCGCGAGGGAAGGGCTCTTTTCGTTTGGGTGCCGGGCCTGACGAGACCCGAATCGGTCGGGGTGTTGCGGAACGCATGGCGCCTCACGACGCGCACGTGTCGGCCCCGTCGCGTTCGCGGCCTTGTCTGCCTTCTGCCTTGCAGCCGGGGCACAGGCCGTTGAGACACCACAAGGCCATGCGCGGCCCGCGGTGCTCGAATGAGGGTGTTCGCCATCCCGTCCTGCCGCATTCGTGCCCCCGCCGCTTGCTCCCTATGCTGTCACCCGCGGTCCTTCCGCAGGCCGCCGGCGCTGGCTCTCGGCCGCCGCCCTGGCACCGCTCTCGGTGCTTGCCGGGTGCGCGTCGGTGCCCGGGCCCTTTGATCCCCGGATGCAGGTGGAACTGGCGCGCGTCGTGGGCGTGCCGCTGGAGGCGATCCGGCGGGTCACGCCGGTGGACTGGTCGGTGCACGACGGCTGGTATCGGCCCGGTATCGGCTACGAGGTGTCGGGGCTGTCGCGCATGTGGCTGAGCATCATGACCCTGGGGCTCGCGCCGGGGACGACGACCAGCACGGTGGCGCTGACGGACGATGCGCTGGTGATCGCGAAGCCCTCGATCTTCGACGCGCGCTACAGCCTCCAGGAGCGCATCGCGCTGGCCGATGTCGAGGCGGTGACGCTGTTCGAGGACGGGTGGGTGGTGCTCAGGCGGCGCTTGCGCGGCGAGCGCCGCGACTACCTGCGGGTGCTGGGCGGCGACCCGTGGCTGGCCGGGACGCCCGAGACCCGCTCGGAACCGTATCGCGCCGACCTGCTGGCGCGCGAGATCCGGGCCCGCATTGCCGCGCGTCCTGCGCGCTGGCGGCCTCCTGCGAACGGTGCGGAGAAACTGGTCGCGCTGCTGACGCCCCTTGCGCCGCCCGTGGCTTCCGTGCTGCCACCCCCGGGCTCGGCCAGCAAGGAGCCGCTGCAGGGCAGCGAGCAGATCGCCAAGGCGCCGTCGGACGCCGCACAGGGGCTCGGCATGCTTTCGGCGCCGGCCGGGCTGGCCCTGGGCCTGGCGGCGGTCGTGACCTACGCGGCCGGTGCCGCCGGCGGTGCCGTGCACGGCAGCCTCGAGGAGCGCAGCGATCCCACCGCCCGCGCGGCGCGCGATCGGGCCGAGGCCGTGCAGCGGGCCCTGCTGCCGCCGGCGGGGCCCGCTCCGGCGGCGAACGGGATGCTGCGGGACGCCCTGGCTGCCCGCATCGGGTCGGCGGGGGGGCTCGCCCGGTCCGGGTGACACCCTCGTGAGGCTGGTGCCCGTCGACGAGCGCACGCTGGACACGCCGGACACGCCCTCTGCGGTGGCGACGCTCGCCGAGGACGGGTTCGAGTCGATCTGGGACCTTCGCGTCGCGGGGGTCGAGTTCGTGGTCCGCAGCTTCGGCGTCACCGAGCCGACATCCGACCCCCAGGTGGCGATGCGGGTGCGTGCTCGGCTGCGCAAGGTTCCCGCGTTGCGGGCACTCGGCCGCGAGGCCGGACTGGTGGTCGAGGAGGTCGTCGATGACGGCGAGCCCGTGCGGCTGAGCCTGTGGAACGCCGAGGATGGGCGGCGCGTGGGGAGCGAACTCGCCGCCGCCTGTGCGCGCATTGCCGCCCGGATGGCCGACAGCGAGCTGGCTGCCGGCCGCCGGCTCGCGTGGCGGCCCTGAGCGGCCGGGCCGCCTCCAGCGACCCGGCGCCCCGGCCTCGGTGTCACCTGCGCATGCCTGCCAGCGCCGCCTGCGTCTCGTTCCAGAGGTCCTGGCCGACCTGGGACGCGATGCCTGCGTTCACCTGGGCCAGCCTTGCGCGCATCCGCGCCGACTCGTTGGCCGGCAGCTCGTTGACCTGCATGCCCTTGGCCCTCAGCTCGGCCAGCGCGCGCCCCGCTTCCTCGCGGGTGTCCTTGCGCTCGAAGTCGCGGCTCGCCTTCGCGGCATCGAGCAGGATCTTCTGTTCGTCCTTGCTCAGGCCGTCCCACCACCTCTTGCTCACCAGCACGATCC
>JBILNT010000084.1:0-14500 GCA_044374875.1 Rubrivivax sp. | reverse complement strand
GCATGAGCGTGCCGGCCGGTCGCGGCGAAGGCGGGATGCCCGTGGGCCTGCAGCTCATCGGCAACTACTTCGCCGAAGGCACCCTGCTGCACACCGCGCACGCGCTGCAGCAGGCCACCGACTTCCACCTCGGCGCCCCGGCGCTGGCGTGACGGAACGCCCGATGAACGCACCCAAACTCGTCCGCGGCTGGGAGGTCGTGATCGGCCTGGAGACCCACGCCCAGCTTTCCACCGCCAGCAAGATCTTCAGCGGCGCCTCCACCGCCTTCGGCGCCGCGCCGAACACGCAGGCCTGCGCCGTCGACCTGGCGCTGCCGGGTACGCTGCCGGTGATGAACCGCGGCGCCGTCGAGCGCGCGATCCGCTTCGGCCTGGCCGTGGACGCCACCGTCGCGCCGCTGTCGATCTTCGCCCGCAAGAACTACTTCTACCCCGACCTGCCCAAGGGCTACCAGATCAGCCAGTACGAGATCCCGGTGGTGCAAGGCGGGCGCATCGAGTTCCTGCTCGACGGCCAGCCGCGCGCCGTGCGCCTGGTGCGCGCGCACCTCGAGGAAGACGCCGGCAAGAGCCTGCACGAGGACTACCACGGCCAGACCGGGATCGACCTCAACCGCGCGGGCACCCCGCTGCTGGAGATCGTCTCCGAGCCCGACATGCGCTCCTCGTCCGAGGCCGTGGAGTACGCCAAGGCGCTGCACGCGCTGGTGGTGTGGCTGGGCATCTGCGACGGCAACATGCAGGAGGGCAGCTTCCGCTGCGACGCCAACGTCTCGGTGCGCCGGCCCGGCGGGCCGCTGGGCACGCGGCGCGAGATCAAGAACCTCAACAGCTTCCGCTTCCTGCAGCAGGCGATCGACTTCGAGGTGCAGTGGCAGATCGACCGCCTCGAGGACGGCCTGGCCATCGAGCAGGCCACGGTGCTGTTCAACCCCGACACCGGCGAGACGCGGGCGATGCGCACCAAGGAAGACGCGCACGACTACCGTTACTTCCCCGACCCCGACCTGCCGCCGCTGGTGATCGCGCCGGAATGGGTCGAGCGCGTGCGCGGCTCGATGCCCGAGCTGCCCGCGGTGATGGCCGGGCGTTTCCAGCGTGACGACGGCCTGCCGGCCTACGACGCCGCGATGATGACGCAGAGCCTGGACTTCGCCCGCACCTACGAGGCCCTGCGCGACGCCTGCGGGGCGCCCAAGCTGGCGGCCAACTGGCTGATGGGCGAGGTGTCGCGGCGGCTCAACGCCGAGGGCCGCGCCATCGGCCAGATGCCGCTGGCCGTGGCGGCGCTGGCGCAGCTGATCCGCCGTGTCGTCGACGGCACCGTCTCCAACGCAGGCGCCCGCCAGGTCTTCGACGCGCTCTGGTCGGGCGAGGCCACCGACGTCGACGCCGTGATCGAGGCCCGCGGGCTGCGCCAGATGAGCGACACCGGCGCGCTGGAAGCCATCGTCGACGAGGTGATCGCCGCCAACCCGAAGTCGGTCGACGAGTTCCGCGCCGGCAAGGACAAGGCGTTCAATGCCCTCGTCGGCCAGGTGATGAAGGCCAGCAAGGGCAAGGCGAATCCGGCGCAGGCCGGGGATTTGCTGCGGCGCAAGCTCGGCGCCTGAGCGGCGCCGGACCGGGCGGGTTCGCCGGCGTTCGTCAGCGCGCCGCGGTGGGCGCCGCCGACGCCGCGGGTAGTGTCGCGCCGGGCGCGCGCGCGCTTCTGGCAGGCTCGGCGCCGCCGGGCAGCGGCCCGAGCGAGCCCGGGGCCGCGCCGGCCCAGAGCCGGCGCAGTCTTTCGAGCTCGATGTCGTAGAGCCGACCGATACGCTCGAGCTCGGCGGCCTGGCTGGCCGAGGCCTCACGCTGCGCTTCGCTGGCGGTGGTGTTGGCGTCGAGCTGCAGCTTGAGATTCGGCGGCAGCGCGCGGCCCTTGTAGAACTCGGCCTCGTCGAGCAGCGGCTTGCGCTCGGCGGCCAGTGCCTGCAGACGCTGGCCGGACGAGGCGAGGGCCTTGCGCACCGGCTCGAGCGCGACCTCGCGCGCCTGGCGGTGACGGTCCTCGCTGGGGTAGCGGGCCATCAGGTTGCGGTCTCGCCGCACGGCTTCGGCCTGCGCGGCGCGGATCTGCGCCTCGCGGCGCTCGCGGGCCTCGCGCTCGGCGCGCTCGTCGGCGGTCGGCGAAGGCGGCACCACGCTGCGCAACGAGCCGTCGCGGTTGAGCACACGCTGCTCCTTGCCGAGGCACTCGGCGATCGGGCGGTCGGAGGTCAGGCGTCGGCCGCTGTCGTCGGTGCAGGTGAAGATGCCCGGGCCGTCGCCGGGCTTGCCGGTCTCGGCCGCACCGGCCGGCGCGAGCAGGCCGGCCAGCACGAGCAGCCCGCAGCCCGCCCGCACGGGCAAGGCGAATCGGCTCTCGGCAGGCACCGGGCTCGTCATCGGCAATCACACTCCATAGCGCTCGCGGTAGGCCTTCACCGGCGCCGCGTGGGCGTGCAGCGACGCGTCGCCGCCAGTTTCCAGATACTGCAGCAGGTCCTCGAGCGTCGCAATCGCCGCGACCTGCAGACTCAACTGGCCCGTGACGTACTGCACCGCGGACCACTCGACGTCGCGGCCACCCTCGGTGGCCTTCTCCTGGCGGTCGAGCGCGATGGCCACGCCGCACGGCGTGGCGCCGGCTGCCGTGATCATCGCGATCGACTCGCGCACCGAGGTGCCGGCCGAGATCACGTCGTCGACGATCAGCACCCGGCCCGCCACCGGCGCGCCGACGAGCACGCCGCCCTCGCCGTGGTCCTTGGCTTCCTTGCGGTTGTAGGCGAAGGGCACGTTGCGGCCCTGCCGTGCCAGCTCCACCGCCACCGCCGCGGCCAGCGGGATGCCCTTGTACGCCGGGCCGAAGAGCATGTCGAACGCGATGCCGCTGGCCAGCAGGCGGCGTGCATAGAATTCCGCCAGACGGCCCAGCTTGGCGCCGTCGTCGAACAGGCCGGCATTGAAGAAGTACGGCGACATGCGCCCGGCCTTGGTCTTGAACTCCCCGAACCGCAGCACGCCCGCCTCGACGGCGAAACGGACGAAGTCCTGGGCAAGATCGTCGGCGGCGAGGTTCGTCATGGAAGGCATCCCGTGGGTTTCAGGCTTGTCACGCTCAACCTGAACGGCATCCGTTCGGCGGCGAGCAAGGGCTTCGTGGCATGGGCCACGCAGGCGGGCGCCGATTGTATGGGGGTGCAGGAAGTCAAGGCCCAGGCCCTGGATGTGAGCGGTCGCTTCGATAGCGTGGCCGACATGGCGGGGCACTTCCACTTCGCCGAGAAGAAGGGCTACTCGGGCGTCGGGCTCTATGCCCGCAAGGATCCGAGCGCCGTGATCACCGGCTTCGACGGCGGCGAGTTCGACACCGAGGGCCGCTGGGTCGAGGCGCGCTTCGACACCGCACGCCGCAAGTTCAGCGTCATCAGCTGCTACTTCCCGAGCGGCTCCAGCGGCGAGGACCGTCAGGCCGCGAAGTTCCGCTTCCTCGACCTGATCTACCCGCACCTGATGCAGCTGGCCGCCGAGCGCGAGTTCGTGCTGGTGGGCGACGTCAACATCGCCCACCAGGAGATCGATTTGAAGAACTGGAAGGGCAACCGGAAGAACAGCGGTTTCCTGCCCGAGGAGCGGGCCTGGATGACGAAGCTGCTGGCGAGCGGCCTGGTCGACGTCTTCCGCCGCCTCAACCCCAGGCCCGAGCAATACACGTGGTGGAGCAACCGCGGCCAGGCCTGGGCGAAGAACGTGGGCTGGCGGCTGGACTACCACCTGGCCACGCCCGGCATTGCCGAGAAGGCCCGGCGCGAGCACATCTACCTGGCGCAGCGTTTCAGCGATCACGCGCCGGTGGTGATCGACTACGACTTCAGTCTCTGACCGGCGACGCTTGCTGCGATGGGGCATCAGACCGCCCGCATGCTGCTTGGACATTGTCCGTTGAGGCCGTCAGCTTGGTAGGTTGCGACTTTGTTGATAAAGTCGCAACTCAATGGCAGGTCGCAACTTCACTGACGACGCACAGGTCTCCATGCGCTGGAGCAACCCGGCAGGACCAGACGTCCTGGTCGAGATCCGCCGCACCCACACTGCCCGGGACGTCCGGGAAGGCCTGCTGGCGCTCGCCTACGCAGTCCAGCTGACCTCGCACCCCTCAGCAGGCGTGTGCGTGATCATGGACAGTCGGCTATCGACGACGCGCCTGGCGGACGAGTTGGACAGGTTCCGCTCCATCGCGCGCCCTGAGATAGCGCAGAGGATCTTTCTGGTCCGGGCGGAGACCGGCCGGGTATTCTTGATTGACGGGGAACTACCCGAGCGCTCGGACGCGTTCATGCAGGCGCTACAGACCGCCCTCCACGAGGAAACGGTCACCGTTGCCGCCTCACGCGTGACGCGACAGCAAGTCAAGGCGGTCCTGGTGGAGCGGTCGCTGGGCGGACTGCCGCCTGTGACGCTGGCAGAGCTGAGGCGCCTGACCGGCGCCAGCTATCAGACCGCGGCCGCGGCGCTGAGGGAGCTGGAGTCGCTCGGCGTGGTGACCAGGGGCCAAGACGGTCCGATTCGACTGCACGGTCTTCGACCGATCGCGCTGATGAAGCTGGCCGAGGAGCACGCGCTCGCACGAAGGCTGGTGCGCTACGCCGACCCGACCAGCGAAGGACGCACGCCCAGCGCACTGGCCCAACGGCTGCAGTCGCTCAGTCAGAAGGGCGTGGTTGGCAGCGTGGCGATCTCCGGAGTGCTGGGTGCGACTCGCTACTTTCCCAGTCTGGACATCACCGCTGCACCTCGACTGGACGTGAGCGTCTACGACGGCGACGTCCGCTTCATGTCCAAGCTTGACGCCGGCCTCGTGGTCGTGGACGACCCCATGCGCAAGGCGTCGGTTGTGCTGCACCTCCAGCGTGACTGCCGCCCGGAAGAATCGAGGGCGCAGGCGCTTGATCTGGGTGCACGGCTGGACTGCCTTGCCGATCTCGAGCAGATGGGCCTGCAGGCGCAAGCGCGAGAGTTCGCTCACCACTTGTGCAGAGAAGCCGGGAGAACGCCTTGAGGCTCGAAGCGCCGCTGTCACCGTCGGAAGTCCTGGCTCAAGTAGCGGACGCGCTACCGCCCGACGTACGCGGTGACGTGAACATCATCGGAAGCTTGTCGGCCGGGTACCACTTCTTTGCCGGTGACGGCACGCGGGCGATCCGCACCAAGGACGTGGACTGCCTGTTCTCCCCGCATTCGAAGGCGATCGCTGCGGCGACCGAAGTCACTGATCAGCTCATCAAGGCCGACTGGAAGCTGCGCGAGGATCCCGCGTGGGGTGAACCGGGCCGAAAAGAGGACCCTGACGACAAACTGCCGATGGTGCGCCTGCACCCGCCAGGCGAGACCGCCAGTCCGTGGTTTCTGGAACTGCTGTCGGCGCCACCGGCTTTCGACCCAGGGGCCCCGGGAAAGAAGCTTCGCCGCGTCGAGACGAGCATCGGCCACTTTGCCATCTGCAGCTTCGATTTCCTGGCACTGGCGGAATGGCAGCCGCTGGAGACGGCACAAGGCGTGCGCATCGCCCGGCCGGAGATGATGGCGCTGGCAAACCTGCTGCACCATCCGGAGATTGCCGATACCCCGATTGCCGGCACCGACTACAAGCGGTCCAATAAGGATCTGGGCCGGGTCCTGGCGCTGGCCTACTTGACGGTCCAGCGCGACCGGCGCGACGACACCGATGAACTGGAAGCCTGGGCAGGCCGGATGTGGACGGCACTGCGGGCCAAATTCGGTGATCAGGCGCCGCGGCTGGCGACACAGGCCGGCACGGGGCTTCGCGCGATGATGGCGAGTCCTGCAGACCTCGACCAGGCACTGCGCATTGCCAACCTGGGACTCCTCGCTTCCTTGGATGTGTCGATGGAAGCCTTCCGGGCGACCGGTGCCCGCTTCGTCGCGGAAGTGATAGAGGAACTGGAGATGCTGGGGGAGTAAGGGCAACGTCGTGCCCACCCCACGCAACGCAGGTCTCCAGTCGCATCGACTACCGGCTCGCCACGCCCGGCATCGCCCACACCGCCCGGCGCGAGCACATCTACCTGGCGCAGCGCTTCAGCGATCACGCGCCGGTGGTGATCGACCACGACTTCGAGCTCTAGCGGCACCTCCTCGACCGGCGACTGCCGCGGCAGCGTCGAATCCTCGCGCCGCTGCTGCGGCAGGCAGCCGTCGGGCCGCCCCCGATGGCCGGGCCCCGCCGCCACGGCGACACTGCGCGGGATGGAAGGATTGCGCATCCTGCTGGTGGAAGACGACGAGCGCCTGGCCGCGCTGGTGGCCGACGCGCTGGCGCGCGCCGGCTGGACGGTCAGCATCTGCCACCGCGGCGACGAGGGCGAGGCGCGCATGCGGCGCGAGGCCTTCGACGTGGTGCTGCTCGACGGCCACCTGCCCGGCAAGGACGGATTCGACGTGCTGCGCGACGTTCGCCGCGACTTCGCCGGCCGCATCGTCATGCTGACGGCCCGCGACGACGACATCGACCAGGTGCTCGGGCTCGAGGGCGGCGCCGACGACTACATCGCCAAGCCGGTCGCGCCCCGCGTGCTGCTGGCGCGGCTGAAGGCGCTGACCCGGCGGGACGCCCCGGCCCCGGCGCCGGCCGAGGTGCCCGACCCCGCCCTTCGCTTCGGGGCCCTGCTGATCCGGCCGGCGGCGCGCGAGGCGCGCCTGGGCGACGCGCCGCTGGCGCTGACCACGGCCGAGTACGAGTTGCTGCTGTTCCTGGCCCGCCGCGCCGGGCGCGTGGTCTCGCGCGACGAGATCATGCAGGGGCTGCGCGGCCTGGAGTTCGACGGGCTCGACCGCGCGATCGACGCCCGCGTCTCGCGCCTGCGCCGCAAGATCGGCGACGACGCCGACGCCCCGCGGCGCCTGAAGACCGTGCGCGGGCAGGGCTACCTGCTCGTGCCCGACTGACATGCGGCGCCTGAGGGGCGACCTGCGCTCGCCGGTGGCCCGCGTCGCCGCCGGGCTCGCGCTGGTGGTGCTGGCGCTTTGGCTCCTGGTGCAGGCCCTGGTGACGCTGGCCGTGCGCGAGGTGACCGACGACTACGTCGGCCGCTTCATGCGCGGCACGGTGGAACTGCTGCAGCACGAGCTTGCCGCGCTGCCGCCGGCGGCCCGCGCCGAGCGGGTGCGCGTGCTCGACGAGCGCTTCGCCTACCCGGTGGCGCTGGTGCCGCTGGCCGGCTTGCCGGCGGCCGAGCGCGCCCGTCTGGCGCAGGGCGAGATCGTCGTCACGGGCCTGAACCGGCGCGTGCTGGCGGCGCTGCCGGCAGGCGGCGCCCAGGTGCCCGCCCAGGCCCTCGTCCTCGGCCCGCTGGACCCCGACTGGAATCCCGAGCACCGGCTGAACCTGCCCCGCGAGCTGTGGCTGCAGGGCGCGGCGGCGCTCGGCCTGGCCCTGGCCGTGGGGCTGCTCGCGTCGGCCCTGCTGCTGCCGGCCTGGCACGACCTGGTGGCCCTGCGCCGCGCTGCCGACGCGCTGGCGGCCGGGCGCTTCGACACCGCGCTACCCGAGCCACGCAGCCGTGCGTTCGCGCCGCTGGTGGGCGGGCTGCGGGCCACGCTGGAGCGGCTGGCCGGCGCGCTGGCCACGCAGCGTGAACTCACCGGTGCCATCTCGCACGAACTGCGCACGCCGCTGGCGCGGCTGCGCTTTGGCGTCGACGCCCTGGTCGACGACGCGGACCGCGACTCGCGCGCCCGCGCCGCCGAGGCCTGCGAGCGCGACGTCGAGGAACTCGAGGCCCTGGTCGACGCCAGCCTGACGCTGGCCCGGCTCGACCTGGGCGCCTTGCGCGCCGAGCCCCGGCCCGGCGACCTGGCCGCGCTGCTGCGGCGCGAGGCCGCCGCCATGGCGCCGCTGCTGGACGGGCTGGCCTTCGACACCGCGCTGGACCTGCCCGCCGGGCTGCACTTCGACGCCCGCTTGCTGCCCTACGCGCTTCGCAACGGGCTGCGCAACGCAGCGCGCCATGCCCGCAGCCGCGTGGTGCTGCGCGCCGCGGTGGAGGGCGCCCGGATCGTGGTCGACGTGGACGACGACGGCGAGGGGGTGCCCGAGGCGCAGCGCGAGGCGGTGTTCACGCCCTTTCGCCGCGGCGACGGCCCGCGCGAACGCGCCGCAGGCGGCTACGGCCTCGGTCTGGCCGTGGTGCAACGCGTCGCCCGGGCGCACGGCGGGGCGGCCCGCATCGAGGTCTCGCCGCTGGGCGGAGCGCGGCTGCGCGTGGAGTGGCCCGGGCCTTGAGACGGTCTGCCGGGCACCACGCGGCCCGGGCTGGCAGCCGCGCACGTCAAAGCGGCTGCACGCTGTGCGAACTGGCCACGCGCAGCCAGGCACCCGGGTGCTGGGGCAGGTTGACGAGGTACTCACGGCCTTCCCACTCGTAGCGCACGCTGTAGTCGCGCACCTGTTCGCGCACGCTCGAGACGGGCTGGCACACCTGCACCGTGCGGGTGGTGGTGGTGCTCTGCGATTCAGCGGCCTGCCGCGCGACGTGGGCGCCGATGACGCTGCCCGTGGCCACCGCCATCGCCTTGCCGCTGCCCTTGCCGATGGGCGAGGCCAGCGCGCCGCCGATCAGCGAGCCCGCCACCGTGGCCCCGAGCCCGGCGCTGCCGGGGGTCGTGACCTGCTGCACCTGGTCGGTGCACTGCTGGCGCGTCTCGACGAAGCGCTCGATCACGGGCGTGGCCGAGATCACCCGCGCCAGGCCGGCGGGCGCCGCCGCGGGCGGCAGCGGCTGCAGGGCCGGGGTGGCGAAGGCCGGCTCGATGGTGCGCACCTCCTGCGCGAAGGTGGCGGCACTGCCCAGCGCCAGGGCGGCGGCCAGGGTGCAGAGGGCGGCGGGGCGGGCGTTGCGGCGGTTCATGAGGTCTCCTGTCGGTGGTGGATGACGCGGGGTGCGTCGACAGGAGGGATTCTGGAAACCGCGGGCCCGCGCGTCTGTGGTGCCCTTGTGCGGCCTGTGTGACGGCGTGTGACAGGGCGGCGGGTCAGGGCGTGCCGCAGCAGGTCCAGCAGCGCCGTGTCCAGCGCGTCCGGCACGACCGGCTGGCCCGGTTTCCCGGGTGTTCGAGGCCTTTGGTCGGCGCGACCCGCGGGATGAGACGAACGCATCGCCAAGAGCGATCGCGGCGATCATTCCGCCCGGAACGATGCCTCGACAATTCCGCCACCGACGCCAAGGGGCCATCGCCATGGAAACGATAGACGAACACGCGCTGGAAGCCGGCCGGGTGCGCTGGCGGCACGACTTCCACCGCTTCCCCGAGACCGGCTTCAACGAGCGCGGCACCTCCGACCGCGTGGCTCAGGTGCTGCAGATGCTGGGACTGGAGGTGCGCATGCGCGAGCTGTGCGAGGGCATCTGCCGGGCCCACGGCGCCACCTGCACGGTGGAATGCACGCACGAGTTCGCCCCCACCGTGAACTGGCCGCAGTGCGTGCCCTGGGCGGTGCGCGCCGCGCAGGCGGTGGCCGGCGCCGGGCGGGTCGACGCCGACACGCCACCGATGATGATCTCGGAGGACTTCGGCCGCTTCCTGCAGCACATCCCGGGGGGCTTCGTGTTCATCGGCAACGGCGACGGCGACGACCCGGGCGCCGTGCCGCTGCACAACGCACGATACGACTTCAACGACCGCATCGTGCCGGCGGGCGCGCGCTGGTTCGCCGAACTGGTGCGGCAGCGGCTGCCGGCCACGCCGCGGGACTGAGCACGCCGTGTCGATCACGCCCCTTCACTGCGTCACCCACTCGCTCTCGTCTCGCCCCTGACGCGCCACCGCCATGCACATCACCAACCCTCGCGCCCTGCGGCAAACCATTGACCCCGAACTGCGCGACCTGCTGGGCCTGGCCGAAGCGCGCGCCGCGCGGGCGCGCCTCGCGGGCTGGCCGGGCGTCTCGGCCCACCCGACGCCGGCGTGGTCGCTGCCAGGCCTGGCCTGCGCGCTCGGCATCGCGAGCCTGACGGTCAAGGACGAGTCGAAGCGCTCGACGCTCGGCAGCTTCAAGGCGCTGGGCGCGCCCAACGCGCTGGTCAAGCTGGTGCAGCGGCGCTTCGCGGCCCGGGGCTGGACGGCCGCCGACCTGCTGGCGGGCCGCCACGCACCCGCGCTGCAGGGCTTCGTGGTGATCAGCGCCACCGACGGCAACCACGGTCGTGCGCTGGCCGCGGCGGCGCGCAGCCTGGGCTGCCGCTGCGTGATCGTGCTGCACGCGAACGTGAGCCAGGAGCGCGAGGACGCCATCGCGGCCTTCGGCGCCGAGATCGTGCGCATCGCCGGGAACTACGACGACTCGGTCACCGAGGCGGCGCGGCTGGCCCTCACCAACGGCTGGGAGGTGGTGTCGGACACCTCGTACGAAGGCTACGAAGAGGTGCCGCGCGACGTGATGCAGGGCTACGGCGTGATCGCCGAGGAACTGCTCTGCGACGCCGGCGACGGCGCCGACGATGCCGCTCCCTGCCCCTGGACCCACGTCATCCTGCAAGGCGGCGTGGGCGGCATGGCCGCAGGCATCGCCAGCGGCTTCTGGGACCGCTACGGCGAACGGCGTCCGGTGATCATCGTGGCCGAGCCCGAGCAGGCCGACTGCCTGTTGCAGAGCGCCATCGCCGGCCGCCCGGCGCGGGCGCTGGGCAGCGTGGACTCGGTGATGGCGGGCCTGGCCTGCGGCGAGACCTCGCCGCTGGCGTGGCGCTTCCTGCAGCCGGTGGTGGACGTGTTCATGACCGTCTCCGACGCCGAGGCCGAGGCCGCGATGCGCGAGCTGGCCGCGCCCGCGCACGGCGACGTGCCGCTGGTCGCCGGCGAGTCGGCGGTGGCGGGGCTGGCCGCGCTGCGCGAGCTGCTGCAGACCCCTGCGGGCCGGGCGGCGGCGGGGCTCGATGCAGCCTCGCGCGTGCTGCTGGTCAGCACCGAAGGCGCCACCGCGCCCGGCGTCTACGCCGGCATCGTCGGCCGCACGGCCGAGCAGGTGCTGGCGGCGCAGCAGGCGTGGCTGGCGCGCCAGGGTGTTTCGCAAGACCGGCTGATGCAGCGCATCGAGGCGCACGCGGCCATCGGCGCCATCGAGGGCGGCGGCATCTGCCGCATCGCGCTGACCGACGCCGACCGCCGGGGCCGTGACCGGCTCGTGCAGTGGATGAAGGCGGCGGGCCTGGAAGTGCGCGTGGACCGCATCGGCAACGTCTTCGGCGTCCGCGCCGGACGGCGTGACATCGCGCCCGTGATGACGGGCTCGCACATCGACACCGTGGCCACCGGCGGCCGCTACGACGGCAACTACGGCGTGCTGGCCGCGCTGGAGGTGGTGCGCTGGCTCGACGAGCGGCAGATCGTGACCGAGCGGCCGCTGGTGGTGGCCGCGTTCACGAACGAGGAAGGCGTGCGCTTCCAGCCCGACATGATGGGCTCGCTGGTGCACGCCGGAGGCCTGCCGCTGGCGCAGGCGCTGGACACCCGCGGCACCGACGGCACCCGCCTGGGCGACGAGCTCGCGCGCATCGGCTATGCCGGCGACATGCCCTGCGGGACCATCGTCCCGCACGCCTTCGTCGAGCTGCACATCGAGCAGGGCCCGGTGATGGAGGCCGAGGGCATCGAGATCGGCGCCGTGGAAGACCTGCAGGGCATCTCGTGGCAGGAGTTCGTGATCGCCGGGCAGTCGAACCACGCCGGCACGACGCCGATGCACCTGCGCCGCGACGCCGGCTACTGCGCCGCCGCCATCGCCGTGTTCGTGCGCGAGCTGGCGCAGCGCCTCGGCGACGGCGCGGTAGGCACCGTCGGCGCCCTCGAGCTGCACCCCAACCTGGTCAACGTGATCGCGTCGCGCGCCCGGGTGACGGTGGACCTGCGCCACACCGACGAGGCCACGCTGCAGCGCGCCGAGCAGGAGCTGGCGGCCTTCGTGCAGCGCCTGGCCGACGAGGAGTCGGTGACGATCGAGACGCGGCGCCTGGCGCGCTTCGAGCCGGTGCGTTTCGACGAGCGCCTGGTCGCGCTCGTCGAGGCCAGCGCGCGCGCTCGCGGGCACCGCACCCGGCGCATGACCTCCGGCGCCGGCCACGACGCGCAGATGATGGCGAGGATCTGCCCCTCGGCAATGATCTTCGTGCCCAGCGTGAAGGGCATCAGCCACAACCCGCGCGAGCACACCGCGCCGGCCGACCTGCTGCGCGGCGCGAACGTGCTGCTCGACGTGCTGGTGGCGCTGGCCGCGGAGGTCTGAGCCGCCAGCTCAGTCGGCGTCGAACTGCACGCGCCAGGCGTTCAGGGCCTCGAAGATCGGGGCGTCGCCGAAGCGGAAGAGGTCCAGCGCCGTGCTGCCCTCGGCCTGGGCCGCGAACGGCACCCACGAAGGCACGACGAACATGTCGCCGCGGCCGACGCTCCAGCTGCGTTCGCCGACGCGCACCGTGCCGCGGCCGTCGAAGACCTGGAACACCGAGGAGCCGACCTCGCGCCAGGTACGGGTTCGCGAGCCGGCGCGCAGCCGGTGCATCTCGGTGCGGATGGTGGGCAGCACGTCGCGCCCGTTGGTGGGGTTGGTGAAGCGCACGGCGGCGTGGCCGGCGCTCAGCGTGACCGCGTGGCCTTCCTGCTCCAGCGCCAGTTGCTCGGCCAGCGCGCGGTCGGTGTCGACCCAGCGGTAGGCCAGCAGCGGCGTGGCCGGCAGCGCGCCAGGCTGCGACAGCGGCCGCAGCCCCGGGTAGCCCCACAGCCGCTCCGAGCGCGAGCGCTCCGGCGTCGTCATCTCCCCGGGGCTGAGCTTGTCGCGGCCGAACTCGAAGAACTGCGACTCGGTGGCGTAGGCAAAGGGGATGTCCAGGCCGTCGATCCAGGCCATCGGCTCGGTGGCGGCGTTGTGGTGGGCGTGCCAGTTCCAGCCCGACTGCGGCAGGAAGTCGCCCCGCGACATGCGGATGGGGTCGCCGCCCACCACCGTCCACACGCCCTCGCCCTCGACGACGAAGCGGAAGGCGTTCTGCGTGTGGCGGTGCTCGGGCGCGTCCTCGCCCGGCATCAGGTACTGGATGGCGGCCCACAGCGTGGGCGTGGCGTAGGGCTTGCCGCCGAGCGACGGGTTGGCCAGCGCGATGGCGCGGCGCTCGCCGCCGCGGCCCACCGGCACGAGCTTGCCGGCCTCGGCGGCCAGCGCCAGCAGACGGTCCCAGCGCCACAGGTGCGGCGACGCCTTGCTGCGCGGGTGCGGCGGCATCAGGTCGCCGATCTCGGTCCACAGCGGCACCAGCAGCTCCTGCTCGAAGCCCCGGTAGAGCTGCGCCAGCGCGGGCGACGGCTCGGGCTGGCCCGGCGCGGCGGCCATCCTCAGTCGGACGGGTGACAGCGTGTTCTCGGCGGTCATGGTGCGCTCTCCTTGCCGGCGCTCACTCGGGCGCGCCGACTTGCAGCACGATCTCGCCGACGCCGGCGACGTGGCCGTCGATGCGGTCACCCGGCACCACCGGGCCCACGCCCTCGGGCGTGCCGGTGTAGATCAGGTCGCCGGGCTGAAGGTGGTAGCAGGTGGACAGGTCGGCGATCAGCTCGCGGATGTTCCAGATCAGCTTGTCGACGTCGGAGCGCTGCCGCGGCTGGCCGTTGACGGTCAGCGCGATCTCGCCGCGCTCGATCACCATGCCGGGCATAGGCACCACTTCCGAGATCACCGAGCCGTCCTCGATGTCCTTGCCCAGGTCCCAGGGCCGGCCCTTGTCGCGCGCGACGAGCTGCAGGTCGCGGCGCGTCATGTCCAGGCCGCAGGCGTAGCCGTAGATCAACTCGTGGGCGTCGGCCTCGGCCACGCGGAAGCCGGGCTTGCCGATCACCACCACCAGTTCCATCTCGTAGTGGTAGTCCTTGGTGCGCGGCGGGTAGGGCACCGTGGCACCGGACTCGACCAGGGTCGACGGCGACTTGGTGAAGTAGAACGGCACCTCGACCGACTTGTCGACCGGGCGGCCCATCTCCACCGCATGCGCATGGTAGTTGCGGCCGACGAAGAAGAGCCGGTTGACGGGCGCGCGCTCGGCGCGGCCGCGCACCTTCAGCGAGGGGACGGCAGGCGGGTTCCAGAGGAAGGGGGTGGAGGTCATGTTCGTGATCGTTCGGGGGTTGGCGGAGGCGGGGTCGTGGTGATCAGGCAGCCAGGCAGTTCTCGACCTTCCAGCCGTAGAGCCACTCCATCGCGTCATAGAAGCGCTCGGGGCTGCGGTCCTTCCACAGCTGGTTGCGCACCAGGCGCTCCACGCCCTTGGCGTGATAGAGGCGACCCATCTCGCGCGAGCTCAGAGCCCGAGAGGCATTTGATTTGCGCCGCCGGCTGTGCTTCGCGCGGCTGACACGGCGATGCAAGCGCCGCGAAGCGAGTCGCCGGCGCGTGAAGTGCCATCTGGGACGTTCTG
>JBILNT010000083.1:0-14546 GCA_044374875.1 Rubrivivax sp. | reverse complement strand
TGAATTCACATGTTTGAGTTCATATTGTGAAATGAACTCTAAAAACGTAAGTATATCAAATACTTACAGTCGCATCTCAGGGGGCCGGGGCCTTAAGTTCGCTCCATTGCCTCAAGGACCGGGACTCCTACGGCTGGCCTCTCGCGAGGTGACTCTGTGCTGGACATGCGGCCCGTATCCGGACGAGGCCCTGGAATTCAAGCGGTTGCTCTCCCGCCCTTGTCGATGAGCGTCACGCCAGGCAGCACTTCGAAGTGAGCATCGCAGGTCAACAGCGACGCACCCTGGCTTCGTGCCGTCGCGAACACGATGGCATCCGCCGTCGCCATCTTGTGCACCCGCGCCGCCTCCGCGGCGGCCAGCGCGATGGCGGTGTCGAGTGCAACGACCTGGCAGACCTGGGTGAAGGCGATCACCTGGTCGGCGCGTTCTTCCCCGACCTCACGCGTCAGCCATTTCGCCAGCTCCAGTTGCACGATGGTCGGCACCACCCATTCGGCAGGCGGCGGCAGATGCGGCTCGATCCTGCGTGCCGTGGCCGAACCGATCAGCCACTCGATCCACGCCGAGGTGTCGACGACGACCATCAGGCCCGGTCCGAGCGGTCACGATAGTCATCGGTCGATGCGCCGCGGGCGATGCCCTTCAGCGCCTCCAGCCGCGGGACAGGCACCAACAGCACGCCCGTGCCCTTCGGGATGAAGGCGAACTTTGTCCCCGCCTCCCAGTGCTGCGCGGCGCGTATGGCCTTGGGGATGGAGATCTGGAACTTCGCGGACAGGGTGGCGGTGGGGTTCATGGCTTGGCACCTCGATCGATCGGCGAATGGTAAGACGGTGGCCCAGGGTCGTCCATCGGGCCCGCCCACGGCAGGCTGCCCCTCGTGCGCCAGTGCGCCAGTGCGCCGGAATCCGGTTGCGGCCTCACCGCCCCCCCACCCACCCCCCGCTGCATCTGCAGCGCCTCGGCCACGTGCGCCACCGCCACGGGCTCGCTGGCGGCCAGGTCGGCCACGGTGCGCGCCACCTTCAGCGTGCGGTGCAGGCGCCGGCCCGACCAGCCCAGGCGCTCGGCGGCCGACTGCAGGAAGCGCGCGGCCGCGCCTTCCAGCGGCGCGGCATGCTCGATCTCTCCGGGCTCCAGAACGGCATTCGGCTTGCCCTGGCGGCGAAGCTGGCGCTCACGTGCTTCGGCCACGCGGCCGGCGACGACGGCTGAGGGCTCGCCGTCGGGCAGGGCCATCAGCTCGGCCGGGCGCACCGCCAGCACCTCGACCTGCAGGTCGATGCGGTCGAGCAGCGGGCCCGACAGCCGGCCCTGGTAGCGCGCCACCGCCTCGGGCGTGCAGCGGCAGGCGCGGCCGGCCGCCGCCAGCGCGGCGGGGGCACCCAGCCAGCCGCAGGGACAGGGGTTCATGGCTGCCACGAGCTGGAAGCGGGCGGGGAACCGGGCGCGGCGGGCCGCGCGGGCGATGGTGACCACGCCGGTTTCCAGCGGCTCGCGCAGGGCCTCGAGCGCGGCCCTGGGAAATTCCGGCAGCTCGTCCAGGAACAGCACGCCGCCGTGCGCCAGCGAGATTTCGCCCGGGCGTGGCGGCGAGCCGCCGCCCACCAGCGCCACCGCGCTGGCGGAGTGGTGGGGCGCACGCACGGGCCTTTGCCCGAAGGCCGCCGTAGCGTCGCCGCCGGCACCGCCCAGGCCCTGCAGCGCTGCGCTGGCCAGGGCCTCGTCCTCGTCCATCGGTGGCAGCAGGCCCGGCAGGCGCTGCGCCAGCATCGACTTGCCGGTGCCCGGCGGCCCCAGCATCAGCAGGCTGTGGCCGCCCGCCGCCGCCACCTCGAGCGCCCGCTTGGCGGCAGCCTGGCCCTTCACGTCGCGCAGGTCAGGCAGCGCCGCGGGCGGGCCGGGCGGCGGCGGCGCGGCGCGCGGCAGCGGCACCTGCGCCGCACCCGGCAGCAGCGAGGCCACCACCTCCGACAGGTGCCGCGCGGCGCGCACGTCCACGCCCGCCACCTGCGCCGCGGCGCACGCGCAGCCCTCGGGCAGCACCAGCTGCCGCGCGCCGCCCGTGCGACGCACCGCCAGGGCCAGCGCCAGGGCGCCGCGCACCGGCCTGAGTTCGCCGGCCAGCGAGAGCTCGCCCGCGTACTCGGCCGCGGCCAGCGCCTCGGCCGGCACGGTGCCGGCGGCCGCGAGGATGCCCAGCGCGATGGGCAGGTCGAATCGGCCCGATTCCTTGGGCAGGTCGGCCGGCGCCAGGTTGACGGTGATGCGCTTGTTGTGGGGGAAGCCGAGTCCCGACTGCTGCAGCGCAGCTCGCACCCGCTCGCGCGCCTCCTTGACCTCGGTGTCGGCCAGGCCCACCAGCGTGAAGCTGGGCAGACCGTTGGCCAGCTGAACCTCTACGCGCACCTCCGGCGCCTCCAGCCCGTCGAGCGAGCGGCTCATCACCACGGCCAGCGACATCGCAAACCCCTCGATGCCGGCCCCCGCCGGCTCGTCGAGGGCATTCTCGGCAGCACGCCGGCGGCGGCGCGCACCCGCCCGGGCGCCCCTGCCCGAGGGGATGGCGGCCCGCAGGCACGCATTCGGGGATGAATCGAACGAAATTGCACCAACAAGGTGCATTCCCGCGGGCCTGCAAGCGTGCAGGCGGCCCGGTGCGGGCGAGAGCGCCCTCGCGAGGCATGGCATGGAAGCTGCTTAGATGCCTGCCGGAGTAGTACAGTAGTACTCCATCCCGCAACTTCCGGAGCGTCCTGATGAAAGTCCGTCTCATCGCCATCGCGGCTGCCGCAGTGGTCACCCTTCCTGCACTGTCCTGGGCGCAGGACGGGGGCATCGCCACCAACTTCGGCCTGACCTCGAACTACAAGTACCGCGGCCAGGACCAGGGCAACAACAACCCGGCCGTGTTCGGCGGCTTCGACTGGTCGTCGGGCGGCTTCTACGCCGGCAACTGGAACTCGAGCGTCGGCTTCACCGACGCCGGGCTCGAGATGGACTTCTACGGCGGCTACAAGTTCGAAGTCGCCGGCATCGGGTTCGACGCCGGCCTGCTGCACTACTACTACCCGCAGAAGACCGAGGTCGCCGACCTCGACACCACCGAGCTCTACCTCGGTGCCTCGTACGGTTTCTTCGGCGCGAAGTACTCGCGCACCGTCTCGTCGAAGTACTTCGGCGTCACCGACGGCAAGGGCACCGGCTACTTCTCGCTGACGGCGAACCCCGAGCTGGGCAAGGGGATCGTGCTGAACCTGGCCTACGGCACGACCAAGTTCTCCGGCGGCGCGAAGAACGTCGGCGCGGTCAACTACGACGACTACAAGGTCGGCGCGACCTTCGACCTGGGCAAGGGCTTCAGCGCCGCCGGCGCCTACGTCGGCGCGACCAAGAAGGATGTCTACGGCGACATCAACAAGGGCCGGGTCATCCTGACCCTGACGAAGACGATGTAACGGCCCCGCCGCCGCGCCAGGCGGGCGTGGCGGCACGGCACCAACCCAGAAGGAACACGACATGAAGATGGTGACCGCCATCGTCAAGCCTTTCAAGCTCGACGAAGTTCGCGAGGCCCTCAGCGGCATCGGCGTCCAGGGCATCACGGTGACCGAGGTCAAGGGCTTCGGGCGCCAGAAGGGCCACACCGAGCTCTACCGCGGCGCGGAGTACGTGATCGACTTCCTGCCCAAGGTGAAGATCGAGGCCGCCGTCGACGACGCGATCGTCGAGCGCGTCGTCGAGGCCATCGAGGGCGCGGCCCGCACCGGGAAGATCGGCGACGGGAAGATCTTCGTCAGCACGCTCGAGCAGGTGGTGCGCATCCGCACCGGCGAGACGGGCAAGGACGCGCTCTGACGCGCCTACCAAAACGAGAGACGACAACCATGAGAGAACTCATCACCATCCTGGCCCTGGCCTGCGCGGCCCTGGGTTTCAGCGGTGGCACGTTCGCGCAGGACGCGGCGGCCTCCGCACCGGCAGCTGCCGCCTCGGCCGCGCCCGCCGAAGCCGCCGCGTCGGCCCCGGCCGCGGCGCCTGCCGCGGCAGAGGCCGCTTCGGCCGCCCCCGCAGCGACCCCTGTCCCCGACAAGGGAGACACCGCATTCATGACGATCGCCACGGCACTCGTCATCCTGATGACGATCCCCGGCCTGGCTCTCTTCTATGGCGGCCTGGTTCGCAGCAAGAACATGCTGTCGGTGCTGATGCAGGTCTTCTTCATCTTCGCGCTGATCTCGGTGCTTTGGGTGATCTACGGCTACTCGCTGGCATTCACCGCCAACACGCCGTTCTTCGGCTCGCTGGACAAGCTGCTCCTCATGGGCGTGACGCCGGACTCGATCGCGGCGACGTTCAGCAAGGGCGTCTACATCCCCGAGTTCACCTTCATCGCGTTCCAGGGCACGTTCGCGGCCATCACGACGGCACTGATCGTCGGCGCGTTCGCCGAGCGCATGAAGTTCTCGGCGGTGCTGCTGTTCTCGGTGCTGTGGTTCACGTTCGCCTACCTGCCGATCGCCCACATGGTCTGGTACTGGGACGGCCCCGACGCCATCACCGACGCCAAGGCGCTGGAGACCGTGGTCGCCAACGCCGGTGCGCTGTGGGCCAAGGGTGCGCTCGACTTCGCGGGCGGCACCGTGGTGCACATCAACGCCGCGGTCGCGGGCCTGGTCGGTGCGTACGTGATCGGCAAGCGCGTGGGCTACGGCAAGGAGTCGATGGCGCCGCACAACCTGGCGCTGACGATGGTCGGTGCCTCGATGCTGTGGGTGGGCTGGTTCGGCTTCAACGCCGGCTCCAACCTGGAAGCCAACGGCATCGCCGCGCTGGCCTTCGTCAACACCGTCGTCGCCACCGCCGCCGCCACGCTGTCGTGGTGCGCTGCCGAAGCGCTGATGAAGGGCAAGGCCTCGATGCTGGGTGCCGCCTCGGGTGCCGTCGCCGGCCTCGTGGCCGTCACGCCTGCGGCCGGCTTCGTCGGCGTGGGTGGCGGCCTGGTGATCGGCCTGATCGCCGGCGTGGTCTGCCTGTGGGGCGTGAGCGGTCTGAAGCGCCTGCTCGGCGCCGACGACTCGCTCGACGTGTTCGGCGTGCACGGCGTGGGCGGCATCGTCGGTGCGCTGCTGACCGGCGTGTTCGCCAGCCCGAGCCTCGGCGGCCTGGGTGCCTGCGACTACGTCGAGAACAAGTGCGGCGTGTTCCCCGGCATCGGCGCGCAGGTCTGGATCCAGGCCCAGGGCGTGATCTACACGGTCATCCTGTCTGCCGTGGTCGCCTTCATCGCCTACAAGATCGTCGACATGACCATCGGGCTGCGCGTCTCCGAAAAGGAAGAGCGCGAAGGCCTGGACATCGCGTCGCACGGCGAGAGGGCCTACAACAAGTAAGCCGCGACGCCTTAGAACGAGTACCTTTCGATGTCTTCGGGGCCACCTTCGGGTGGCCCCTTTTTCTTTGGCGGCCCAGTGCCGGGCGAGCCGGGCGATTCAGGCCGTAGGGCCGCCGCTACGCGCGGCCAGTTCAGCGCGGATGCGCTTAAGCCGCTCGCGCGGGTCTTCCTTGGCCACCACCTCGTCGAGCTTCATCTCGCCGATGAAGCGGCTGGGCACGCCGGCAATCGTCTCGCGGCCCTTCTTGCGCCGGCGCAGCGTGCTGACCACCAGCGTGCTGCGGGCCCGCGTGATGCCCACGTACATCAGCCTGCGCTCCTCCTCGAGGCGCCCGGGCGTCATCTCCTCGCTGTCGCTGCGGAAGGGCAGCAGTCCTTCGTTGACGCCGGCCAGCACGACGTGCGGCCACTCCAGGCCCTTGGCGGCGTGCAGGGTCGACAGCGTGACCACGTCCTGCTCGTCACCACGCTCGGCCAGGCTGATGATCACGCTGATCGTCTGCGCGACCTGCAGCACGCTCTGGCGCTCGGTCTCGAAGGTGCCGCCTTCCTGCGTGATCTGGCCGCCGCAGCGCCGCGCGATCCAGTCGACGAAGTCGAGCACGTTGCCCCAGCGCGCAGCGGCGAGCTTCTCGCTGTCCTCGCCGTCGTGCAGGTGCTGCTCGTAGCCGATGTCCAGCAGCCAGCCCATCAGCAGCGCGCGCGCCGCCTCGGCGCCCTCGGTGGTGCGCGCGCGGTGCTCGAGGTCGGCCACGTAGCGGCCGAACTCGTGCAGCGCGTCGATCGCCTTGCCCTTGAGCACGGTGCCCAGGCTCGGCGAGTGCAGCGCCTCGAACAGGCTGGTCTTCCACTTCCCGGAGAACTCGCCCAGCGCCGCCAGCGTGGTGTGGCCGATGCCGCGCTTGGGCGTGGTGACGGCGCGCAGGAAGGCCGGGTCGTCGTCGTTGTTGACCAGCAGGCGCAGCCACGCGCACAGGTCCTTGATCTCGGTGCGGTCGAAGAAGCTCTGCCCGCCCGAGACCTTGTAGGGGATCTGCGCTGCGCGCAGCTTGGTCTCGAAGACCCGGGCCTGATGGTTGGCGCGGTAGAGGATCACGAAGTCGGCGAACTTCGGCGCGCCACCCTGCGCGCGGATGGCCTGGATGCGCGCCACCGCGCGATCGGCTTCGTGCTCCTCGCCGTCGCACTCGACGACGCGCACCGGCTCGCCGTCGCCGAGCTCGCTCCAGAGCTTCTTCTCGAAGAGCTTGGGGTTGCGCGCAATCACCGCGTTGGCGGCGCGCAGGATGTGGCCGGTGGAGCGGTAGTTCTGCTCGAGTGGGACGACGCGCAGGTTCGGGTAGTCCTGCGGCAGGCGGCGCAGGTTCTCGATGGTGGCACCACGCCAGCCGTAGATGCTCTGGTCGTCGTCACCCACCGCGGTGAACATGCCGCGGCGGCGCTCGTCCTCGTGGTCGACCAGCGCCTTGAGCAGGTCGTACTGCACGGCATTGGTGTCCTGGACTTCGTCGACCAGGACATGGCGGAAGGTGTCCTGCCACTTGCGCCGCGCCTCGGCGTCGCGGGTCAGCAGCGCCAGCGGCAGGCCGATCAGGTCGTCGAAGTCGACCGCCTGGTAGGCCGAAAGACGCTCCTGGAAGCGCTTCATCACACGCGCCGCGACGAGTTCGTCGTCGCTGGCGGCCGCGCGCTCGGCGGCGTCGGCGTCCAGCCCCTGGTTCTTCCACAGGCTGATGGTCCACTGCCAGCGCCGGGCCAGCGCTGCGTCGCTGGTGCCGCCGGCCTCGCGCAGCACGCCCAGCACGTCGTCGGCATCGAGGATAGAGAAGTTCTCCTTCAGGCCGATGTGCGTGCCGTCGGCACGCAGCATGCGCACACCCAGCGAGTGGAAGGTGCTGACGACGAGGTCCTTCGCGGCACGCGGGCCGACCAGGGCCCGCGCGCGCTCGCGCATCTCGGCTGCGGCCTTGTTGGTGAAGGTGATGGCCGCGATCTGCTTCGGCTCGAGGCCGGCCTGCAGCAGGCGCGCGATCTTGTGCGTGATGACGCGCGTCTTGCCCGAGCCGGCGCCGGCCACCACCAGGCACGGGCCGCTGAGGTGGTGCACGGCCTCGAGCTGCTGCGGGTTGAGGGTGTCGGCCATGCGAGGAACGAAGTGACGGCGGGGCGAAGGGGCCGCGGATCATAGCCAAGCACCCGGCTGCGCCCGTGACCCGCCCGGCAGGCCCGGCGGATTCGGGAGTTCCCTCCAAACCGGCGCTTGATCCCAGGGCCCTGCGGCGCCACATGCGGCAGCAGGAGGGCCCAGCGATGACGACGACCCGTCCGGCCGCGGTGGCCGGCACGTTCTATCCCGCCGACGCCGGCGAGTTGCGGCGCACGGTCGAGGCCTGCCTGGACAGCGCAGCCCCCGAAGCCCTGGCGCCCGATGGCACGCCAGCCCGGCCGCGCCTGCTGGTGGTGCCGCACGCGGGCTACGCGTACAGCGGCGAGGTCGCGGGCCACGCCTGGGCGCGCCTGCGCCCCTGGGCCGGCGAGGTGCGCCGGGTGGTGCTGCTGGGGCCGGCCCATCGGGTGGCGGTGCGCGGGCTCGCGCTGCCCGCGGCCGACGCGCTGGCCACGCCGCTGGGCAGCGTGCCGGTGGATGCCGCGCTTCGTGCCAGGGCCGCCTCGCTGCCGCAGGTCGTCACCAGCGACCGCGTCCACGCCTTCGAGCACGCGCTGGAGGTGCAGCTGCCGTTCATGCAAGCCGTGCTGCACCCGGGCTTCACGGTGCTGCCGCTCGTGGTGGGCGACGCCGCTGCCGACGAGGTGGCGGCGGTCGTCGAGGCGCTGTGGAGCGACCCGGCGACGCTCGTCGTCGTCAGCAGCGATCTCTCGCACTACCTGCCCTACGCCGCCGCGCGCGCGGCCGACGGCGTCACCGCCCGGCGCATCCTCGCGATGGCCGACGACCTCTTGCCCGAGGAGGCCTGCGGCGCGCGGGCGCTCAACGGCGCACTGCGCGTGGCCCGGCGTCACGGGCTGAAGGGTGAACTGATAGACCTGCGCAACTCGGGCGACACGGCCGGCGACCGGCACCGCGTCGTGGGCTACGCCGCCATGGCGTTCGGCGATCCACCGGCGGACACCGAAGGGCCTGGCGACGACGGCCGCGCCGAGCGCCACGAAGATCCGTCGCTCGGCCCGGCGCTGCTGGCGCGCGCGCACAACAGCATCGCCTCGCGGCTGGGCTTCGCGCACGAGGTCGAGCCGTCGCACGCCGCGCTCGGGCGGCCCGGCGCCACCTTCGTCAGCCTGCACGAGGCCGGCGGCGCGCTGCGCGGCTGCATCGGCCGCCTGGCGCCCGAGCGCGCACTCGACGAGGACGTGCGACGCAATGCCGAGGCCGCCGCCTTCGCCGACCCGCGCTTCGCGCCGCTGAAGCCGCGCGAGTGGCACGGCCTGCAGATCGAGGTCTCGCTGCTCGGGCCGGCACGGCCGCTGGCCCCGGGCGGATCACGCCACGAGGCCCTGCGCGCGCTGCGCCCGGGCACGGACGGCGTGATCCTGGAGTGGCGCGGCCGCCGCGCCACCTTCCTGCCCCAGGTCTGGGAACAGCTTGCCGAGCCCGCGGCCTTCGTCGGCGCGCTGGCTCGCAAGGCGGGCCTGCCCGCGGACTTCTGGGCCGAGGACCTGCGGCTGGCGCGCTACCGGGTGCAGCGGTTCGCGCGGCCGGCGGTGGGGAACAGGACATGAGCGCGGACGCGCCGCGAACCGGCGGCCGCGACGCTGACGACGCGCACCCGGCGCGCTGGTGGCACGCGCTGCCCGACGGCCGGATCCAGTGCGACCTGTGCCCGCGCGACTGCCGCCTGCACGAGGGCCAGCGCGGGCTGTGCTTCGTGCGCGAGCGCCGCGGCGACGCGATGGTGCTGACCACGCACGGACGCAGCTCGGGCTTCGCCGTCGACCCCATCGAGAAGAAGCCGCTGAACCACTTCCACCCCGGCAGCCACGTGCTGAGCTTCGGTACCGCCGGGTGCAACCTGAGCTGCCGCTTCTGCCAGAACTGGGACATCTCGAAGAGCCGCGAGATGGACCGGCTGATGGACCGCGCCGCGCCCGCGCGCATCGCCGAGGCGGCGCTCGAGGCCGGCTGCCGCAGCGTGGCCTTCACCTACAACGACCCGGTCGTGTTCGCCGAGTACGCCATGGACACGGCCGACGCCTGCCACGCCCTGGGCGTGCAGGCCGTGGCGGTGACGGCCGGCTACATGCACGCCGAACCGCGCCGCGAGTTCTACGCGAAGATGGACGCGGCCAACGTCGACCTGAAGGCCTTCAGCGAGGACTTCTACGTCCGTCACACCAGCTCGCACCTGGCGCCGGTGCTCGACACGCTGCAGCACATCCGCCACGAGACCGGCTGCTGGCTGGAGATCACGACGCTGCTGATCCCTGGCGAGAACGACGACGCCAGCGAGATCGAGGCCATGTCGCGCTGGCTCGTCGACCACCTCGGGCGCGACGTGCCGCTGCACTTCACGGCCTTCCATCCCGACTGGCGGATGACCGAGGTGCCGCCGACGCCGCCGGCCACGCTGCGCCGCGCCCGCGAGATCGCACGTGCCCAGGGGCTGCGCCACGTCTACACCGGCAACGTGCACGACACCGAGGGCGGCAGCACCTTCTGCGCCGGCTGCGGCGAGGCGCTCATCGTGCGCGACTGGCACGACATCCGCCGCTACGCGCTCGACGCGACCGGCGCCTGCCCGCACTGCGGCACCGTGCTGCCCGGCCGCTTCGGCGCCTCGGCCGGGCCGGGCGGCGGCCGCCGCCGGCGCATCCGCATCGCCGCGGCCTGAGCGGCAGGCAGGCGACGCGCCGGCACGGCCCGGGGCCGTGTCAGCGAGCCGCGGCACGAGGGTTGCGACAATGCTCCCCGCATGCAGGCCATCCTCTCCGTCACCGTTCCCTTCTTCGCGCTGGTCCTCTGCGGCTACCTTGCCGCGCGCCAGCACATCCTGCCCGAGAGCGCGATCCCGGGGCTCAACGCCTTCGTCCTGTACTTCGCGCTGCCGTGCATGCTGTTCCGCTTCGGCACGTCGACCCCGATCTTCGAGCTGCTCAACCCGATCGTGCTCGGCGTGTGGCTGGTCGCGGGGCTGCTGATCGTCTTCGTGACGATCGCCTTCTCGCTCAACGAACGCATCCACCTCAAGGACGCGGCCTTCGGCGCCCTGGTGGCCGCCTTCCCCAACTCGGGCTTCATGGGCGTGCCGCTGCTGATCGCGCTGCTCGGGCCGGCAGCCGCGGGGCCGGTGATCTGCGCCATCCTGGCCGACCTGTTCGTCACCAGCTCGCTGTGCATCGCACTGGCCCAGGCGCACGACGCCTCGGGTCACGGCGCGCGCACCGCGGCGCTGCGGGCATTGCGCGGCGCGCTGGCGAACCCGCTGCCGTGGGCGATCGCGCTGGGCGCGGTCTTCTCGGTCACCGGCATGAAGCTTCCGGGCCCGCTGGACAGCGTCGTCAAGCTGCTGGGCGACGCCGCCACGCCGGTGGCGCTGTTCGCGATCGGTGCGGTGCTCTGGCGCGCGGGCCAGCACGTGCACACGCGCACCGAGCCGATCGACTACGTGCCCATCGCGCTGGTCAAGAACCTCGTGCATCCGCTGGTGGTGCTGGCACTGGCCGCCGCGGCCCACGCTGCCGGCCTGCCGCTGACGCCCTTCCAGGTGATGGTGATGGCGCTGACCGCCGCGCTGCCCAGCGCCAGCAACGTCTCGCTGCTGGCCGAGCGCTACGAAGCCGACAACGGCCGCGTCGCCCGCATCATCATGACCAGCACGGTGCTGGCCTTCGCCAGCTTCTCGGTGCTGGCCTGGCTGTTCGACGTGCGGCCGCGCGCCTGATCAGATCCCCAGTGGGTCGACGTCGACGGCCCAGCGCAGCAGGCCGCGGTGACGGCCGCGCACGTGGTGCAGCGCCGGCAGCCAGGCCGCCAGGAAGCGCTGCAGCGCGCCGCGGGATGCCGACTCGACCAGCATCTGCATGCGCTCGACGCCGGCCACGCGGGCCATCGTCGGCGGCACTGGCGGGTACAGCGTCACCGCAGCTTCGCCCGGCAGGCCCTGCGCTTGCGTGACGGCGTCGTCGAGGAAGGCCGCCGCGATGTCGCCCTGCCGTGCCTCGGCGCGCAGCAGCGCCAGGTGCGTGAAGGGGGGCAGGCCGGCGGCGCGGCGCTCTTCGAGCTGGCCGGCGGCGAAGGCTTCGAAGTCGTGCGCCTTCAGCGCCGCGAACAGCGGATGCGCCGGGTGCCAGGTCTGCACCCACATCTCGCTGCGCTCGGCCTGCGCGGCATCGCGTCCGGCGCGCCCGGCGGCCTGCAACAGCAGCGCGAACAGCCGTTCCGGGGCGCGGAAGTCGCTGGCGAACAGCGCACCGTCGGGGTTGACCGCCGCCACCAGCGTGACACGGCGGAAGTCGTGTCCCTTGGCCACCATCTGCGTGCCCACCAGCACGTCGACCTCGCCGGCGTGGACCGCCCCGAGCTGCGAGGCCAGCGCACCGGCGTGGCGCACGGTGTCGGCGTCGATGCGGGCGATGCGCGCGCCGGGCAGCAGCTCGCCGATCTGCTCCTCGAGCTTCTCGGTGCCGCGGCCGATCGGGCTGATGTCGAGGTTGCCGCAGTCCGGGCAGGCGCGCGGCACGCGCTCGGCCAGGCCGCAGTGGTGGCAGCGCAGCGTGCGGTCGGACTTGTGGAACACGCGCCAGGCGCTGCAGTGCGGGCAGCCGCTCTTCCAGCCGCAGGCGCCGCAGTGCAGCACCGGCGCGTAGCCGCGGCGGTTCAGCAGCACCAGGCTCTGCTCGCCGCGGGCGATGCGCTCCTCGATGGCCGCCAGCAGCGGCGGCGCCAGCGCCGGCGCCGGACCGCGGCCGGAAGGCAGCTGGTTCATGTCGATCACGCGCACCCGCGGCATGGCGCCACCGCCCACGCGCTCGGCCAGCACGAGGCGACGGTAGCGCCCCTCCTGAACGCGCTGCCAGGTTTCCAGCGAGGGCGTCGCCGAGCCGAGGACGACGCGGCAGCCCTCCAGCCGCGCGCGGTAGACGGCCAGGTCGCGCGCCGAGTAGCGCGAGCCTTCCTGCTGCTTGAAGCTCGGGTCGTGCTCCTCGTCGACGACCACCAGCCCCAGGCGCGGCAGCGAGGCGAAGACTGCCAGCCGGGTGCCCAGCACCAGGTCGGCCTGCCCCAGGTGCGCCAGCAGCCAGTGGCGCAGCCGCTGCGGCGGCGTCAGCGCGCTGTGCAGGCTCACGATCACGCGCCCGGGGAAGCGCTCGGCGAAGCGCGCCTCGAGCTGCGGCGTGAGGTTGATCTCGGGCACCAGCACCAGCGCCTGCCGACCGGCCGCGAGCGCCTGCTCGGCGGCGCGCAGGTAGACCTCGGTCTTGCCGCTGCCGGTGACGCCGTGCAGCAGCACCGGGCGGGCGTCCTCCTCGCCCAGCGCTGCCAGTGCCGCTGCCTGCTCGGCGTGCAGTTCGGGCCGCACCGGCTCGGGCCCCTGCTGCGGCAGCGCCTTCAGGCGGGCCAGGCGGCGGGCGAGCTGAGTCGCATCGAGCTTGCGCAATTCCGGCGGCAGCACGGCCAGCGCCACCTCGCCGACCGAGCGCTGGTAGTAGGCTGCGGCGAACTCGACCAGCTGGCGCCACGGCGCGGCCAGCGGAGGCAGCGCCGTCAGCGCGGCCGCCAGAGGTCGCAGACGGTCGTCGTCGGCCGTGGCGTCGCCGCCACGATGCCAGACGACGCCCGACACCTCGCGGCGCCCCAGCGGCACGCGAACCAGCGTTCCCGCCGGCAGCGGGGGGTCACAGGCGTAGTCGAGCACGCCGCCCAGGGCTGCGTGCTGCGGCGTCTCCACCGCCACCGCGACCCGCTGAAAGCTCGAATCCACCGTCATCGGACCGTCACTTGCACTCGAAACTTCGATCGGAACTCAAGGATCGAGGCCAAGTTGCTGATTGCAAAGGACTTTTGGACCTGTCCACGGAAACTGTGGATAACTTTGTGGGGAAGCTTTGCCCAGCGCGTCCAAGTGCTTGATTCTCCGTCCGGCAGGCTGACTTGCCGCATTTCGAGGCAAACCAGAAACTTCAATCAAAACAATAACTTGCGACGAATCACCGAGCCATTCAAGGGGCTTGGACCGGAGCGTGTCATGCCTGCGCCCGAACGCACTTCTTTGGGGATAAGTCAAGCCATGAGCACTCACTCACCGGCTTTCTCAACAGCAGCGCGCACGTGCGCGGGGGTGTGGCCGCACGGCTGCGGCGTTGTCGGCGGCCCGCCCTGCGCCGCGCGCCCGCCGACATGCCATTGCTCCCGCTGGTTCAGGCCCGGAGCCGCCTGGAGTGCGCGTGCACGGCCTCGACGAGCGCCGAGACGTGCTCGGGCGGAGTGAACTGGCTGATGCCGTGGCCCAGGTTGAAGACGTGCCCGTCCCAGGTGCCGTCGGGGCGCTGCGGGCGGCCGAAGCTGTCCAGCACGGCGACCGCCTCGCGCGCCACGACCTCGGGCGGCGCGAACAGCACGTTCGGGTCCAGGTTGCCCTGCAGCGCGACGCGGCTGCCCACGCGCTGGCGCGCCTGGCCGAGGTTGACCGTCCAGTCCAGCCCGACGACGTCGGCACCGCAGGCCGCGATCTCGTCGAGCCAGAGGCCGCCGCCCTTGGTGAAGACGATGGCCGGGATGCGCTGGCCGTCCTTCTCGCGCTGCAGCTGCTCGACGACACGCCGCGTATAGGCCAGGCTGAAGCGCTGGAACGCACCGTCGGCGAGCACGCCGCCCCAGGAGTCGAACACCATGACGGCCTGCGCACCGGCGTCGATCTGCGCGTTCAGGTAGGCCGCCACGGCCTGCGCGTTGACCTCGAGGATGCGGTGCATCAGGTCGGGCCGCGCGTACATCATCGTCTTGACGAGGCGGTAGTCGTCGGAGCCGGCGCCCTCGACCATGTAGCAGGCCAGCGTCCAGGGGCTGCCCGAGAAGCCGATCAGCGGCACGCGGCCGGCCAGCGCGCTGCGGATCGAAGTCACCGCGTCGAACACGTAGCGCAGCTTGTCCATGTCGGGCACGGCCAGGGCGGCCACGGCCGCCTCGTCGCGC
>JBILNT010000082.1:0-14706 GCA_044374875.1 Rubrivivax sp. | reverse complement strand
GAACGAATTCCTCGCGCAGGTCCTCGATGAAGATGTTCTCGGGCTTGATGCCCATCTTGACCGCCTTGGCGCGCGCGGGCTCGATCTCCTCGCCCTGGCCGATGTCGGCGGTGAAGGTGACCACCTCGCAGTGGTACTGGTCCTGCAACCACTTGAGGATGATGCTGGTGTCGAGGCCGCCCGAGTAGGCGAGGACGACGCGCTTGATGGCTTTGGACATGTCGCGGCGAAAGAAGAATTCGAACCCGTCATTCTAGGCGCCGCAGCCCGCGCACCGTGACCGGGATACGATCGCAGCCGGGTTCAACGTCCACCTGTCCAATGAAGCTGATCCGTTATGGCGCCCGTGGCGCCGAGAAGCCCGGCCTGCTCGACGTCGACAACCGGGTGCGCGATCTCTCCGCGCTGCTGCCGGACATCGACGGCGCCACGCTGACACCCGCCGGCCTGCGGCGCCTGCGCGGGATCGACCCTTCCACGCTGCCCGTCGTCGCTGCGCCGGGGCGCATCGGCACTCCCTGGTGCGGCATGGGCAAGTTCGTGTGCATCGGCCTGAACTACTCGGACCACGCGGCCGAAGCCGGGCTGGCCGTCCCCAAGGAGCCCGTGGTGTTCCTCAAGGCCAACAGCGCGCTGGCCGGGCCCGACGATCCCGTGGTGCTTCCCCAGGGCTCGAGCCGCGGCGACTGGGAGGTCGAGCTCGGCGTGGTGATCGGCTCGAAGGCCCGCTATGTGAGCGAGGCCGAGGCGCTGGCCCATGTCGCCGGCTACTGCGTCGTCAACGACGTCTCCGAGCGCGAATACCAGCTCGAACGCGGCGGCACCTGGGACAAGGGCAAGGGTTGCGACACCTTCGGCCCCGTGGGCCCGTGGCTGGTGACCACCGACGAGGTTCCCGACCCGCAGGCGCTGCGCCTGTGGCTCGACGTCAATGGCCAGCGCATGCAGGACGGCCACACCGCGAACATGATCTTCGACGTGGCGAAGCTCGTGAGCTACGTCAGCCGGTTCATGACCCTGCTGCCCGGCGACCTGATCAGCACCGGCACGCCGGCGGGCGTGGGCCTGGGGCGCAATCGCTACCTGGTGCCTGGCGACGTGATGACGCTGGGCATCGACGGGTTGGGCGTGCAGACCCAGCACGTCCACGCCTGGGATCCGGCCTTGCTGGACTGATCGCCGGCAGGCGACGAACGGCTCAGCCTTTCCGGTGGGCCGCCGCCCACATGTCGTCGAGCGTCAGCCCGGTCAGTTGCCTCGCCTGGGACGCCAGCCACCACAGCAGCGCCGCCATCATCACCATCGACGGCAGCGCGATCACCGGGTAGCTCAGCAGGGTGAGCCTCCCCAGTTCCTCGTTGAAGGCCTCGGTGCCCGCCGCGCTGACGACGATCCATCGCGCCAGCACGTAGTTCGCCGCCGAAGAGAAGAAGAAGGTCGAGGCCAGCAGCAAGGTGCCCTGGCGCAGCCGCGCGTCGAACGGCTGGCGCGTGCCCCGTTGGGCGAGTGCCGCCTCGATGCGGTCGACGTCGAAGATCGCCGGGTTGAACACCAGCACCCGGATCAGCGGCTGGCGCATCCATGTCGAGGCGAGCACCGCGAGGCCGATGACGCCGGGCACCGTCGCCTCCTTCACGGCGAGCCAGCTGGCGTCGAGTTTCATCAGGCCGATGCCGCCCGTCAGCAGCGTGCTGAGGACGCCCAGCGCGGCGATGAAGTTGAACTTGCGCCGGCTGAAGGCGTCCCAGAGGCCCCAGCCCAGGGGCAGGGCGAGGGCCAGGAGCAGCGCACCGACCCTGCCCAGATGGGCGTCGCCGCTGAGCTTCATGAGGATGAGCGCTGGCGCGATGATCGTCACGCCGAGCTCGATCAGCGGGTTGTGCGGGCGCCTGGAGGGGGACGTCACGTTGCAGGACCTGGCGGGCGGGGGCGGCGACGTCAGCGTGCCTGCGCCACGCGGGTCGTCGTGCTGCGCTGCGCGCTGGCGGCGCGTGCCGTGCGCCTGGAGGGCGCGGGATTCGAAGCCGCCGTGCGCGACTTCTTCGTGGCCTGGGGCACCATCACCACCACCGTCGCGCCGGGCTTGAAGCGGGTCGAGACGCCGACGTCGTTCCACTGCGCGACCTGCGACGCGCTGACCTTGTAGCGGCGCGCGACGGCGGCCACCGTGTCGCCCTTCTTCCCGACGGTGAAGGCCACCCGGCGCAGCGGGCGCGCTTCCGGGGCGAAGGCGATCGTGGCGTGGTCGGCGATGTGCTCGGCCACGTTGGCCGTGGCATGGGCGGCGCGGGGAACCAGCAGCGTCGAGCCGGCCTTGACGAGCATGCGAGGCGGGATCCGGTTGACCTCGCGCAGGTCAGCCTCGCTCATGCCGACCTGGCGGGCGGCCTCCTGCGGACGCAGCGTCGAGGGCGCGACCCACGCCGTCCAGCTGGCCAGCGGGCCCCGGTGCAGCTCGACGTTGCGCACGAACAGGTTGGCGTTGTCGTAGGGCAGCAGCACCTGCGGCGTTCCGGCGGCCAGGATGACAGGCTTGTTGTGCTGGGGGTTCAGCTCGCGGAACTCTTCCAGGCGCAGGCCGGCCAGCCGGGCGGCCAGCGCGACGTCGATGTCGCGCTCGATCGGCACGCTGAGGAAGAAGGGGTGGTTCTCCAGCGCCGGCAGCGCGAGCGCGAAGTCGCGCGGCCGCGCCACGATGTTCTTCACGGCCTGCAGCTTCGGGACGTAGTTGCGCGTCTCGTCGGGCATGCGCAGGCTGCTGTAATCGGTGGGCAGTCCTGCGCGACGGTTGCGCTCGATCGCCCGCTGCACGTTGCCTTGCCCCCAGTTGTAGGCGGCCAGCGCGAGTTGCCAGTCGCCGAACTGCCGGTGCAGCATCTGCAGGTAGTCGAGCGCCGCGCGCGTCGATGCCAGCACGTCGCGCCGATCGTCGCGGAACAGGTTCTGCCGCAGGTCGAAGTCCTTGCCCGTGGCAGGCATGAACTGCCACATGCCGGCGGCACGCGCCACCGACAGGGCCTGCGGATTGAAGGCACTCTCGATGAACGGCAGCAGCGCGAGCTCGCTCGGCAAGCCCCGGCGGTCGACCTCCTCGACGATGTGGAACAGGTAACGGCCGCCCCGGTCCATCATGCGCGCGACGTAGTCGGGCCGGCTCGAGTACCACTGTTCCCAGCGGCCGACGAGTTCCCCTTCCAGATCCTGCATGGTGAAGCCTGCACGCACGCGCTGCCACAGGTCGGTGCGCGAAGAGGAGTCCTCGCCCTCTGGCCGCAGCCGTGCGATCGCGGGTTCCGTGAGAGAGGACCCACCCGGGCGGGCTTCCGACCCCGCGGCCGGCGCGGTCGAAGGCGCACGCAGCGGCGCTTCGCTTCGAGGAGCCGCCGGAAGCGGGGTCGAGGCTGCGCCCGAGGCCGGCGCCGGCGCTGGCGGTCGCTCGGAGGACGTGCCGTGCGTCATCGGGTAGGCCACGGTGGGCACGTGGGGATGGGTCTGTCCCGTCGACGGGACGCTCGCGCATCCCCCGAGGGCCAGGGCGCCCAGGGCCAAGGCGAGCGCTGCGAGGTGTCGTGCCGTCGGTGGGGTCATCGGAACTGGTTCTTCCATTCGCGCAGCGTTGCGAACACCGACACGGGGTCGGAAGGCAGTGCGCCGCGGGCGGCGGCGGACTGCGCCACCGGTGCCTCGTGGCAGCGCAGGAAAGGATTGATCGCGCGTTCGAGGCCGATCGTCGAGGGCAGCGTGGGCACGCCCGCGGCACGCAGTCGCGCACATGTCGCGAGGTGCTCGCGGACCTCCGCGTTGTCGGGTTCGACGGCGGCAGCGAAGCGAAGATTGGACAGGGTGTACTCGTGGGTGCAGCAGACCCGCGTGTCGGGCGCAAGTTCCGCCAGCCTTGCAAGCGACGCGGCCATCTGCGCCGGCGTGCCCTCGAAGAGCCGGCCGCAACCGGCCGAGAACAAGGTGTCGCCGCAGAAGACCAGCGGCCTGCGAACGGCGTCCCGCTGCAGGTAGGCGACGTGCCCGGCGGTGTGTCCGGGGACGTCGAGCACCTCGAACCCGAACCCGAGCACCTCGATGCGGTCGCCGTCGCGCACGGGGTCGAAGGCCACGCCGATCGATTCCCGGGCGGGCCCGAGGACGGGACCCTCGAGCCTCGGCAGCAGTGCCTGCACGCCGCCGACGTGATCGCCGTGGTGATGCGTCACTAGAATCCCGTGCAGTTCCAGACCGAGCCGGTCCAGCGCCCGTTCGACCGGCACCGCGTCACCCGGATCGACGACCACGGCCGCGTGGCCGTCGTGGAGCATCCAGATGTAGTTGTCGGTGAATGCGGGAAGGGCGACCAGGTTCATGACGCGTGGGGACACGATTATAGAGTTGGGGTCCTGGCTGCAGACCCCTCCGGGCCGCTACCTGCTGGCCTGGGAGCAGGACCGTCTCGACCACGCCGTGACCGACGCCTTCGGGTTCCATGCACTGCAGCTGGGCCTGCCCGTCATCGATGCGCTGCGCGCGAACCGCATGCCGCATCGCTGGGTGGCCAGCGACTCGCTGCTGGTGGCCGACCCGCTGCACCTGCCCCCGCCGGACGACGCCAGCATCACCACGCAGGCGCTCGATCAGCCGGTCTCGCTGTTCTGCGGTGCCGAGTCGCTGCCGTTCCCGAACCAGAGCATCGACCTGGTCGTGCTGCCGCACACGCTGGAGCTCGCCACCGACCCGCACCGCGCGCTGCGCGAAGTCGAGCGCGTGCTCGTCCCCGAGGGCAGGGTGGTGATCGTCGGCTTCAACCCCGCGAGCCTGTGGGGCCTGCGCCAGCGCCTGGGCCACGTCCGGCATGGCGTGGGCATCGACCGGGCGGGCGCGATGTTCATGCCGCGGTCCGGGGAGTTCATCGGGTATTGGCGGTTGCGCGACTGGCTGCGCCTCCTCGGGTTCGAGCTCGAGGGCGGGCGCTTCGGCTGCTACCGTCCGCCGCTGCGTTCCGAGCGGTGGCTGGCGCGTTGCGCCTGGATGGATCGCGTGGGCGAGCGCTGGTGGCCCGTGCTCGGTGCGGTGTACTTCCTCTGCGCGGTCAAGCGCGTGCGCGGCATGCGCCTGGTCGGCATGGCACGGCAGGACAGGCGCAAGGCGGCCGCCGCCCCCGCCGTGGTGGCCAACCGCGAGGGAACCGGAGTGGAGATTCGATGACGGAAGTGGTGATCTATACCGATGGCGCCTGCAAGGGCAACCCGGGCCCGGGCGGATGGGGCGCCGTGCTGCAGGCCGGTGGCCACGAGAAGGAGATGTGGGGTGGCGAGAAGCTCACCACCAACAACCGGATGGAGCTGACCGCCGTGATCGAGGCCCTGGCCTCGCTGCGCCGCCGCTGCTCGATCGACCTCTACACCGACAGCGAGTACGTTCGCAACGGCATCACGTCGTGGATTCACGGCTGGAAGGCGCGGGGCTGGCGGACGGCGGACAGGAAGCCGGTGAAGAACGTCGAGCTCTGGCAGAAGCTCGAATCGCTCGCGGCGGGGCACGACGTGCGCTGGCACTGGGTGCGCGGACACGCCGGTCATCCTGGCAACGAGCGGGCGGACCAGCTCGCCAACCGGGGCGTCGACGAGGCGCTGCAGCGGTGAGCACCGCCGCGCCACGGTCTGCGACGGTGCGTTTGCTGCACCCGATGAGGCCGAAAGCCCCGGCAACATCGGGGCTTAGACGATACAGTCGCGGACTCAACCGCTCGTTCGTGGATTTGCCTTGAAACGACTGATCACCGTGATGGCCGTGGCCGGCCTTGCGATTGCCGGCGTGGCCGCCTGGTGGGTGCAGAACCGGGACAAGTCCCCCGCACCGTCGACGTCAGGCGCGCCGGCGACGGCGGGCGCGCCCGGACCGGCTCCGGGCCGCAGTGCCCCCGGCGGACCAGGAGGTCCTGGCGGCCCGGCCTCTGTCGAGGTGGGCAAGGTCCGGGCCGTGCTTCTCGCCGACGACGCCCAGGCCGTGGGCTCCCTGAGATCGCGCCAGGGCGTGATGGTGCGGCCCGAGGTCAGCGGGCGCATCGCGCGCCTGGGCTTCCAGGATGGCCAGCGCGTTCGCGCCGGCCAGTTGCTCGTCCAGCTCGACGACACGCTGCAGCAGGCCCAGTTCAAGCAGGCCGAGGCGCAGGCCAGCATCGCGCGCACGAACCTGCAGCGCGGGCGCGAACTGCTCGCGCAGGGCTTCGTCAGCCAGAGCAGCGTGGACCAGTCCGCGGCCGCCCTCGAGGTGGCCGAGGCGCAGGTCGCCCTCGCGCGGGCCCAGCTCGGGCGCATGCGCGTGGTGGCGCCCTTCGACGGCACCGCCGGCATCAGCCTGGTCGACGTCGGCGACTACGTGAAGGACGGCGCCGACGTCGTCAACCTCGAGGACCTGTCGTCGATGTCGGTCGACTTCCGCGTCCCCGAGCGCTACGTCGACCGCCTGCGCCCCGGCAATCCCGTCGAGGTGAGCGTCGATGCGCTGCCCGGCCGCACCTTCAGCGGCAAGGTCGAGGCCGTCGATTCGCAGATCAGCGCCGACGGGCGCGCCCTGCTGGTGCGGGCCCGTGTCGCGAACCCGGGATCGCTCCTCAAGCCGGGCATGTTCGCCCGCGCCCGGGTCGTCTTCTCCGTGCGCGAGGGTGCGATCGTCGTCCCCGAGGAGGCGGTGGTGCCGATCGGGGGCAAGCAGTTCGTGTTCCGCGTCGTCGACGGGCCGGGCGGACAGAAGGTCGCGCAGCGCATCGAGGCCCGCATCGGCCTTCGCCTGCCCGGCCAGGTCGAGATCCTCGAAGGGCTGGCAGCCGGCGAAAGCGTCGTCACCGCGGGGCAGGCCCGGCTGGCGCGGGGCGACAACCTGCCGGTGCGCGTGATCGACCTCGGCGCAGCGCCGCGCGGTGGTGCGCGGGCAGCCGGGCAGGGTGCGGGCGCTGGCGCTGGCGCTGGCGCTGGCGCTGGCGCCGCGTCGGCGGCCGCTTCCGCCGCCCGCTGAAGACCGGCCGTCGCGCCCAGGGAGCATTCCGATGCGGCTTTCAGAAACCTCGATCCGCCGCCCGGTGCTGGCCAGCGTGATGTCGCTGCTGCTGGTGCTGGTGGGCCTGGTCTCCTTCCAGCAGCTCAGCGTGCGCGAGTACCCGCGCATCGACGAGCCGGTGGTCACCGTCAACACGCGCCTGATCGGCGCATCGTCGGAGGTGATCGAGTCGCAGGTCACCAAGCCGCTCGAGGACTCGATCGCCGGCATCGACGGGGTCGACATCATGACCTCGATCTCGCGTACCGAGCAGAGCCAGATCTCGGTGCGCTTCAAGCTGACCAAGGACCCCGACACCGCCGCCGCCGAGGTGCGCGACCGCGTCTCGCGCGTGCGCGGACGCCTGCCGGATGCCGTCGACGAACCGGTGATCGCCAAGGTCGAGGCCGACGCGACGCCGACCATCTGGATCGCCTACACCAGCGAGACGATGAGCCCGCTGGAGCTCACCGACCTTGTCAACCGCGTCGTCAAGCCGCGCCTGCAGACCGTGCCCGGGGTCGCCGACGTGCAGATCGGCGGCGATCGCCGCTATTCGATGCGGATCTGGCTCGACGCCGACCGGCTGGCGTCGTACCGGCTGACGGTGCAGGACGTCGAGGAAGCGCTGCGCCGCCAGAACCTCGAGGTGCCTGCCGGGCGCATCGAGAGCCAGCAGCGCGAGTTCAGCGTCACCGCGCGCACCGACCTCAACACGGTCGCCCAGTTCAGCGACATCGCGCTGAAGACGGCGGGCGGCTACACGGTGCGCCTGCGTGACGTCGGCCGCGTGCAGGAGGCCGCTGCCAGCGAACGCAGCCAGGTCCGGCTCAACGGCGTGCCCTCGGTCAGCACCGGCGTGATCCGCAATGCGACGGCCAACCCCATCGAGGTGGCCGAAGGCGTTCGGGCGCTGCTGCCGCAGATCCAGCGCGACCTTCCGCCCAGCGTCACCGTCGTTCCGGCGAACGACCTGTCGGTGTTCATCGACCGCTCGATCAAGTCGGTGTACACGACCATCGCCGAAGCCGTCGTGCTCGTGGCGCTGATCGTCTTCCTGTTCCTGCGCACGCTGCGCGCCTCGATCATCCCGCTGGTGACGATCCCGGTCAGCCTGATCGGCGCCTTCGCGATCATCGCGGCGGCCGGTTTCACCATCAACACGCTCACGCTGCTGGCGCTCGTCCTGGCGATCGGCCTCGTGGTCGACGATGCCATCGTCGTGCTGGAGAACATCTTCCGCCACATCGAGGAGGGGCTCACGCCCTTCCAGGCGGCGATCAAGGGCGTGCGCGAGATCAGCTTCGCCGTGGTGGCGATGACGCTGACGCTGGCCGCGGTGTTCGCGCCGCTGGCGTTCACGCCCGGGCGCACCGGACGCCTGTTCAGCGAGTTCGCGCTGACGCTGGCCGGCGCGGTGGTCGTCTCCGGATTCGTCGCGCTGACCCTCACGCCGATGATGTGCAGCAAGCTGCTGCGCCACGAGGCGAAGCCCGGCCGTTTCGATCGCGGCGTCGAGGCGGCGCTGGTGGCCATCACGGGCGCCTACGGACGCACGTTGCGCCTGAGCCTGCGTCACCGCTGGGCCGTGGTGCTGGTGATGCTGGCCAGCGGCGGTGCGAGCTGGTGGCTCTTCAGCACCGCCAAGAGCGAGCTCTCGCCGATGGAGGACCGCGGCGTGGTCTTCATGCCGGTGCGGGCGCCCGACGGCTCGACGCTCGACTTCACCGCGCGTTACGCCAACGCGATCGACCGCATCGCGGCCGAGTATCCGGAATTCGACCGCCGCTTCGTCTTCGTGGGCGGCGGCGGCGGGGTCAGCGGCCAGGTGGCCACGGCCTCGGTGGTGTTGCGCACCGTGGATTGGTCGGAGCGCGAACGCACGACGCCCGAGCTGGCGCGCTCGCTGCTGCCGAAGGTGGGCGCGCTGCCCGGCGTCAGCGCCTTCCCGGTCACGCCACCCAGTCTCGGGCAGGGCTTCCGCGAACGCCCGATCAACTTCGTGATCGTCAGCAGCGACAGCTACGCGAACATGGCGCGCGTGGCGCAGCAGATGGTCGCCGAGATGCAGAAGAACGCGGGCATCGTCCAGCCCGACATCGACCTGCAGCTCAACAAGCCCGAGCTCTTCATCGACGTCGATCGCGCGCGTGCCGCCGACATGGGCGTCTCGGTGGACGCCGTGGCGCGGACCGTGGAGACGATGCTGGGCGGCCGCGTGGTCACGCGCTACAAGCGCGACGCCGAGCAATACGACGTGATTGTCCAGACCGAGGGTCGCGGACGCGCCACGCCCGAGGACATCGAGCGCCTGTTCGTGCGCGGCCGCGGCGACCAGATGGTGCCGCTGGCCTCGCTGGTCAGGGTGCGCGAGTCGGTGGCGGCGCGCGAGCTGAACCACTTCAACCAGCGCCGCTCGGTCACGATCACCGCGAACCTGGCTCCCGACTACTCGCTCGGCCAGGCCCTGCAGTTCATGGACGCGACGGCCGCGCGCGTGCTGCCACAGGGCTATGCCACCGAGCTCAACGGCGTGAGCCGCGAATTCCGCGCCTCGTCGGGCGCTCTCGGCCTGGTGTTCGTTCTGGCGCTGCTGTTCATCTTCCTCGTGCTCGCCGCGCAGTTCGAGAGCTTCATCGACCCGCTGGTCATCCTGCTGGCGGTGCCTTTGTCGATGGTGGGCGCGCTGCTGGCGCTGAAGTGGAGCGGGGGCACGATCAACGTCTACTCCCAGATCGGCCTGATCACGCTGGTGGGCCTGATCACCAAGCACGGCATCCTGATCGTGGAGTTCTCCAACCAGCTGCGGCAGCAGGGCAGGGAAACGATCGATGCCGTCGTCGAGGCCGCGAGCCTGCGCCTGCGGCCTATCCTGATGACGACCGGGGCGATGGTGCTCGGTGCCGTGCCCCTGGCGCTTGCCACCGGCGCCGGCGCAGAGAGCCGCCAGCAGATCGGCTGGGTCATCGTCGGCGGCATGTCGCTGGGCACGTTGCTGACGATCTTCGTCGTGCCCACCGTCTACACGCTGCTCGCGCGCAAGCGCGTGCCCGGCGAGATCAAGACGCCAGCGCACGGCGACGAGCGGCCCAACCCGGCGATTGGTTGAGACGCCGACGCGGCGGCCGCGTGACCGCGACGCGCGGTCGGGCTCAGAGCCTGAGCTCAGGCTCTCAGCCGCCGATGTAGTGCATCTCGACCCGCCGCTCGCCGCTCGCGGCGGGGGCTGCGCTCGAGCCGCGCAGCTCGGAGTAGCGGTCGTCGCGGTCGCGCCAGATCAGGCCGATTGCGCCGGCGATCTCGTCGTCGGTGTACGGGCGACCGTCGCGCTGCCCGCGCAGCAGGGCGCGCAGGTCGTGTCCGCGCGAGGCGAACAGGCAGAGGAACAGCTTGCCCTCGGTGGACAGGCGCGCGCGGTTGCAGTCGTGGCAGAAGGCGCGTGTCACGCTCGAGATGAAGCCGAGCTCGCCGCCGCCGTCGCGGTAGCGCCAGCGCTCGGCGGTCTCGCCGGGCGCGCTGGCCTCCAGGGGCTCGAGCGGGAAGGCGGCCTGCAGGCGCTGCAGCACCTCGGCCGACGGCAGCACCTCGTCCATGCGCCAGCCGTTGGTCGCGCCGACGTCCATGTACTCGATGAAGCGCAGCACGACACCCGGGCCGTAGCGGTCTCGCACGTGGCGGGCCAGCGGCACGATCTCATGGTCGTTGGTGCCGCGCTTGACGACCATGTTGACCTTGACCGGCGCAAGACCCGCACGCACGGCGGCATCGATGCCCTGCAGCACGTCGGCGACGGGGAAATCGACGTCGTTCATGCGCCGGAAGACGGTGTCGTCCAGCGCGTCCAGGCTGACGGTGATGCGCCTGAGTCCCGCGGCCCGCAACGCCTCGGCCTTGCGCTCGAGGATCGAGCCGTTGGTGGTCAACGTGATGTCCAGCGGCTCGCCGTCGCAGGTCTTCATCGCCGACAGCATCCCCACCAGGATCTCGAGGTTCTTGCGCAGCAGCGGCTCGCCGCCGGTCAGGCGAAGCTTGCGCACGCCGTGGGCGACGAAGATGCGCGCCACGCGCGTGATCTCCTCGAAGCTGAGCAGCGAGCTCTGCGGCAGGAACTTGTAGCTGCTGTCGAAGAGCTCCTTCGGCATGCAGTAGCTGCAGCGGAAGTTGCAGCGGTCGGTGACCGAGATCCGCAGGTCGCGCAGCGGCCGGCCCAGTCGGTCGGACAGCAGGCCCGACGGTGCCTCGATGCGTTCGGGGATCGCCGGCACGGCGGCGGCGTAGCGCAGGTCTGCGAGCGGGATGATGCTTTCGCCCATGGCCGCGATTGTGCCGCGGGCGCAGTCGACCCTAGCGTGGGGTCGCGTTTGGGTTCGTCGCGTCGCGCACCAGGGAATCGACGGGTTGGCCACCGAGGTCGGCCCGGCGCGCGCCGTCGAAGCGCTTGTTCCAGTAGGCCATGCGCATGTCCTCGATGCGCACCTCGCCGCCGACGCGCGGCGAGTGAATGAACTTGCCGTCGCCGATGTAGATGCCGACGTGCGAGAAGGCGCGCCGCATGGTGTTGAAGAACACGAGGTCGCCGGGCTTGAGCTCGTCGCGGGCGACCTTCATCAGCCCGGCCTGGTTGGCCTGCTGCTCGGCGCGCCGCGGCAGCACCATCCCGACGCTGAGCTCGAAGATGTGGCGGGTGAAGCCGCTGCAGTCGAAGCCTTCGTCGAGGCTGCTGCCGCCCCGGCGGTAGGGCACGCCGAGGAAGTTCATCGCCGACATCACCAGCTCGGAGGCCTTGTCGCGCATCTGGCGCACGACGTTCTGCGCCTCCGCGGGCATGTCACCGGGAAGCAGGCCGCGGTCACGCAGCAGGTTGACGATCGCGTCGCCCTGGGATTCCCCGGCCGCGGGCGCCGCATGCGCCGTTCCCGCCGATGCCCCCAGCACGGTGACCAGCACTGCGGCCAGCACGGCCGACAGCGCGGGGGAGGGGAAACGTCGGTACGATCGCATGGCGCGCGGCAGCATAGGGGCGCGGTCTGCCCCTGTCAATTTTCCCGATGGCCCGCGCGCCGACCGCTGAAGGAGACGATCCATGTTCGATGCGTGGTTGCTCGAGAAGGGCGAAGCAGGCTTCTCTGCCCGATTGACCCAGCTCGACGAATCCCGGCTGCCTGCAGGCGACGTCCTGGTGCGCCCCGAGTTCTCGACGCTCAACTACAAGGACGGACTGGCATTCACGAACCGCGCGCCCGTGGTGCGCACCTGGCCCATGGTGCCCGGCATCGACGGGGCCGGCGTCGTCCTCGAGAGCGCGCACCCGTCGTGGAAGCCGGGTGACCGATTCGTGCTCAACGGCTGGGGCGTCGGCGAAACCCACTGGGGCTGCCTGTCCGGGCGTGCGCGACTCAAGGGCGACTGGCTCGTGCGGTTGCCGGACGCCTTCACGCCGCGCCAGGCGATGGCCATCGGCACCGCGGGCTACACCGCGATGCTGTGCGTGATGGCCCTCGAGCGCCAGGGCGTGACGCCGGGCTCCGGCGACGTGCTGGTCACTGGCGCCACGGGCGGGGTGGGCAGCGTGGCGATCGCGCTGCTGTCCAAGCTGGGCCATAGGGTCGTCGCCTCCAGCGGCAAGAGCGCCGAGGCGGGCTACCTCGGCCGCCTTGGCGCCGCCGAGGTGATCGACCGTGCCGAACTGGCGGCGCCGGGCAAGCCGCTGCAGAAGGAGCGCTGGGCCGGGGTGGTCGACGCGGTGGGCAGCCACACCCTGGTCAACGCGCTGGCGCAGACGCGCTACGGCGGCGCGGTGGCGGCCTGCGGACTGGCCCAGGGCAACGACTTGCCGGGCACGGTGCTGCCGTTCATCCTGCGTGGCGTCACCCTGGCGGGCGTGGACAGCGTCATGGCGCCGCGCGCCCTGCGCGAGCAGGCCTGGTCGCGGCTGGCCCGCGACCTGGACCCCGCGCTGCTGGACGTGATGACCGTCGAAGTCCCGCTGGCGAACGCGGCCGCCCAGGCGCAGGCCTTGATGGAAGGCAAGGTGCGCGGCAGGATCGTGGTCGCCATCGACGCCTGACGCCTGACGCCTGACGCCTGACGCCTGACGCCTGACGCCTGACGCCTGACGCCTGACGCCTGACGCCTGACGCCGGCGGCGCGCGGCAGCGGCAGCAGCAAGTCAGCCGTTCGTCAGCGCCCGGCGCGCTAATCCGAGGCGCAGGACGGGCGCAGGGGGAAAACCCCGTGCCCGCCGCTTCAGAGCGTGGCCCCCGCCGGGAGGCCGTGCCGTCCGTTCGCAGGAGACCGCCGCATGAGCTCGTACGCCGACTTCCACCGCCGCTCGATCGAGGACCGGGATGCCTTCTGGACCGAGCAGGCCGCCCTGATCGACTGGCACAAGCCCTTCGAGCAGGTCTGCGACTACTCGAACCCGCCGTTCGCACGCTGGTTCGTCGGCGGCCTCACCAACCTGTGCCACAACGCGGTCGACCGCCACGTGGCCGCACGGGGTGACCAGAACGCCCTGGTGTGGGTCTCGACCGAGACGGACGAGGAGCGCGTCTACAGCTTCGCCGAACTGCATGCCGAGGTTCAGCGCATGGCGGCCATCCTCCAGGACCTGGGGGTGAAGAAGGGCGACCGCGTGCTGGTCTACATGCCCATGATCCCGGAGGCGGCCTTCGCGATGCTGGCCTGCACCCGCATAGGCGCGCTGCACTCGGTGGTCTTCGGTGGCTTCGCGAGCGTCAGCCTGGCCAGCCGGATCGACGACTCCGAGCCCGTCGTCGTCGTCAGCGCCGACGCCGGCAGCCGTGGTGGCAAGGTCGTGCCCTACAAGCCGCTGCTCGACGAGGCCATTGCCCTGGCCAGCCACAAGCCGGCGCGCGTGCTGATGGTCGACCGCGGCCTGGCCCCGTTCCAGCGCGTCGAAGGGCGCGACGCCGACTACGCCGTGATGCGCGGGGCCCGCATGGGTGCGCAGGTGCCCTGCGAGTGGGTCGAGGCCACGCACCCGAGCTACACCCTCTACACCAGCGGCACCACGGGCAAGCCCAAGGGCGTGCAGCGCGACACGGGCGGCTACGCCGTCGCGCTGGCCGCCAGCATGAAGCATGTGTTCTGCGGCAACGCCGGAGAGACCTACTTCTCCACCAGCGACATCGGCTGGGTGGTGGGGCACAGCTACATCATCTACGGCCCGCTGATCGCCGGCATGGCGACCATCATGTACGAGGGCCTGCCGATCCGGCCCGACGCCGCCATCTGGTGGAGCCTGGTCGAGAAGTACAAGGTCACCGTGATGTTCAGCGCGCCCACCGCCGTGCGCGTGCTGAAGAAGCAGGATCCTGCCGCGCTGTCGAAGCACGACCTCTCCAGCCTGCGCGCGCTGTTCCTCGCCGGCGAGCCGCTGGACGAACCCACCGCCAAATGGATCGCCGAGTCGCTGGGCAAGCCCATCATCGACAACTACTGGCAGACCGAGACCGGCTGGCCGATCCTGACGATCTGCAACGGCGTCGAGCGGGCGCCCAGCAAGTTCGGCTCACCGGGCAAGGCCGTCTACGGCTACGACGTCAAGCTGCTCGACGAGCAGACCGGCGAGGAACTCACCGGCGCCAACCAGAAGGGCGTGGTCGCGATCGAGGGGCCGCTGCCCCCCGGCTGCATGCAGACGGTCTGGCGCGACGACGA
>JBILNT010000247.1:0-4191 GCA_044374875.1 Rubrivivax sp. | reverse complement strand
CAGATGGCACTTCACGCGCCGGCGACTCGCTTCGCGGCGCTTGCATCGCCGTGTCAGCCGCGCGAAGCACAGCCGGCGGCGCAAATCAAATGCCTCTCGGGCTCTGAGCCGAGCTCCAGTGGCTCAGCACGATGGCCGCGTAGCCTGCGGACAGCACCAGCGGGATGACCAGGCCCCCCAGCAGCGCCAGCGCACGAGGCGCAAGCGGGCTCAGGGCGAGCGCGACCCACCCGATCAGCGCCATCGAGTTGGCAGCCTGGAACAGGGTTTCGGGACTCATGGGGCCTGCCACCCGCCCGGCCTGGGCCTGGCCGCGTATTCCACGAACCGGATGAGCCCCGGGTCACCGGACTGCCCGATGACGCTGAACCGGGGCAGCCGCAGGAACATACCAGCCGCGGGAAGGACTCGGCAGGATGCCATCGCACGATCCCGGGATCCGGCGACGCCTGCCACCTCGTCTCGACCGTGCACGACCACGCCGGCGCCAGGGAAACGCTCATCGGATCGTGGCTGCCTCGTCGACACGGGTCGTTTCCCCCCAGGGCTTCAGACGCCGATCGTCCCGCGGGCGGACACGCCGCGGGAAGCCTCGGCCATGCATGCCTGCCATGCAGACTTGCAGGGGCAGCCTCGCGGAGCCATCCGTTGCAAGGCCGTCCGCTCACGCTTGCCAGCGCACGCTGAACGAGGCCCCGGCGCCCGGCGCCTGGCCGCAGCTCACCGTCCAGCCGTGGGCGATGGCGATCTCGCGCACCAGTGCCAGGCCGAGGCCCGAACCCGGCCGCGACTGGCCCGGCGCGCGCCAGAATCGCTCGAACACCTGCGCCCGGTGCTCGGGCGGGATGCCCGGGCCGTGGTCGTCCACGCGCAGGCCGGCCTCGTCCAGCCACAGGCCGACGTCCGAGCCGGGCGGCGAGAAGTCGAGCGCGTTCTCGACCAGGTTCTTCATCAGCACGAACAGCGCCCCGGCATCGGCCTCGATCCGCAGGTCGCCCGCGGGTTCGTGCAGGTGCAGCGTGACGTCGCGACGGTGGGCCTTGAAGGCCAGGTGGTCCAGCACCTCGCGCGCCACCTCCAGCGGCCGCACGGCGCGGCGCCGCAGTGCCATCGGATCGGCGACCTGTGCCATCTGCAGCATCTGCTGCACCTGCCGCCCCATCGCATCCAGGTCGTGCAGCAGCCGGGCGCGTTCCTCGTCGTCGTCGAGCCCGGCATCGACCCGGGCCCGTGCCAGCGCCAGCGGCGTCTTCAGCTCGTGCGCGGCGTTGGCGATGAAGCGCTCCTGCGCCTGGAAGGAGCGCTCCAGCCGCTCCAGCACGCCGTTGAAGGCCTGGACCAGGGGCCGGATCTCGGCCGGCATCCCGCCTTCGGGCAGGCGCGCCGCCAGGTTGCGGCCGCCGACGCTGCGCGCCGCCTCCTCGGCGGCGCGGATGGGCCGCAGCACCGACCGCACCGCCAGGGCACCCGCCAGCGCGAACACCAATGCCGACAGCGTGCCCAGCAGCACGACCGTCTCGGTGATCGCAGGGGTGACCGCCCCGCGGGCCAGCGCTTCGAACCGGTCGCTGCGCGCGAGCTGCAGCACGTAGGGGCGCCCGTGCACCTCCCGCTGCCAGGCGCCGACAAAGAAGTCGCGACCGTCGAACCGGACCACGCCGAAGAAGCCAGGCTGCTCGCCGACGGCACGATCGGCCAGCAGCGAGCGGCGGTCCTCCTCGCTGCTGGCGACGACCTGCCCGGCCCCGTCGAGCACGCGGAACTTGAGGTTGGCGAAGAAGTCGTCGAAGCCCACGGCATCGTCGGCTTCCAGTGCCACGCCGACCAGCCGCTGCTCGGCGTCGAACACGAAGCCGTCGAAGATGTCCTCGGTCTGCCCTTCCATGCTCATGCGCGTGACCAGGTGACCGAAGCGCTGGGCCAGCACGGCTTGCACACCCACCACCAGCAGCGCCGTGGAGGCGAAGGCCAGCGCGAACCCCAGCGCCAGGCGCAGGGCCAGGCTCGGCGAGCGGGCCGGCACGGGCCGCGGGGGCGCGCCAGGTTCAGGCATCGGGCTCCCCCGCGGCATCGGCACGCTGCTCGAGCGCGTAGCCCACCCCCTTGGTGTTCGCCAGCCGCACCTTGCAGCCCAGAAGGTCCAGCTTGCGGCGCAGGCGGTGCAGGGCCACGTCCAGCGCGTTGGGCGTCACCGGCTCGCTCAGGCCCCAGGCGGCCGCCTCCAGCGTGCCGCGGCGCACGACACCCCCTTCGGCCCTGACCAGCGTCAGCATCAGCTGCAACTCGCTGGGCGCCAGGTTCACGCTCGAGCGCCCGTGGCTCAGGCGGGCACCGACGGGGTCGACGACGAGACCGGCCCACTGCGGCGCGCTGGCGACCCAGGCGCTCTGACGGCGAAGCAGGGCCCGCACACGAGCGACCAGTTCATCGCGCTCGAAGGGCTTGGCCATGTAATCGTCCGCACCGGCCTCCAGACCATCGACCCGGTCGTGCAGGGCGTCGCGCGCCGTCAGCAGCAGGCAGGGCACGAGCACCTGCCGGGCACGCAGGCGCTGCAGCCAGGGCAGCGCGTCGCCGTCCGGCAGCCCCCGGTCGAGCACCATGGCGGCATACCGCACCTGCGCCAGGCAGGCTTCGGCTTCGCCGACACTGCCCACGGCATCGACTGCGATGCCCGCATGCCGCAGCTCATGCGTCACGAGTTCGCGCATGGCCGCATGGTCTTCGACGAGCAGGATGCGATTCATCGTGGGCAGCGTATCGCAGCGTGGCGGTCGCCGACGGCGAGACCCGGAAATCGGGTCCGGGCCGCCTGAGATGCGAGCCCTGCCGCTGGAGACGACTCCGTCGGTCAGAACCGGTAGCCGAGCCGCGCCATCACCGTCGTGGTTCGATACCTGGCATCGAAGCTCTCGGAACTCCCGGTGGCCTTCAGGCGCACGGTGCCTGCGTCGGCCACGACGAGACCAAGGTCGGCCACCCAGGGGCTGCCGTAGCTCCATCGCAGACCGGCCATCAACTGGCGTGCCGAGCCGGAGCCCGAGTACTCGCGCGCGCCGCCTGCGGCACTGAGATCGGTGTCGACTTCCTGGGCACGCCCCAATCCCAGGCCGAGGTAGGGCCGCAGGTCGGCCTTGCCGAGCTTGAACCCGGCGAAGTCGTAGAGCGCGTTGACGGTCAGGAAGAGCGAGGCCCAGTCCGCGTCGCCCGGTTGAGGATCGAACCCGGGACTGCTGACCCCGCGAACGGGATTGTTGCGGTACGCCACGGCCGCTTCGATGCGCCAGTGGTGCCCGAATTGGCGGCCAAGGGCTCCGCCGTAGGCTTCGCCGTTGCGGGTCGTCAGGCGACCGCCTGCGAACGTGGGATCGCTGGCGCTCGTGATGCCGGCATCGAGGGTCAGGTACCACGGGTTGCCCTCGGCGTTGGCGGTGCTCAGCGCGGTGGCGGCGAACAGCCCGCAGAGGGCTCGGGGGATGAGTTGGGACATGCGGATCTCCTGGGTGTGTGTCGCGCGTGAGGGCCTGGCAGACGACGCGAGCGGGTTGACGCGGCTGCACGGCCACCCGGCGCCAGGCAGACGGTCATGCCGGGTCGGCGCGATGCCTATGCTCGACGAGGCGGACTTACCGGCACCTCTCCGGACGCAGCGGCCGCGCGGGGGGCCTTGGCCGTTCGGCGCCTGATGCGGATGTCGCGTTGGCTCCGGTCAACATCGAGCCCCAACGACAACGGCCCCTCACCTTGCGATGAGGGGCCGCTGGCCGAACGTTGTCCGGTGTTACCTGGGGTGGCTGATGGGACTCAAGACGGCGACCTAAGCTTTTGATCTCATTGGAAAAAACGGCGGGAGCGATTGACCTGTTCCCCCACCTGTCCCCCTACCCTGACCGGGACGTCCTGAGACCGCCAGCACCTCCATTGTGGCCATGCCGCTGGTCGTCGGCAACGCACCATGCGCTGCCATGACGCAATGGACGATGACATTCATCGAGTTTCGCCGTTCGTCAACCTCACCCTCCCCGCTCAGCCGTTGCCAATGCGGAATGTCAGAAACTAAAACTGCCTCTCTTGAATTTCGAGTGGGTGGATTCGGTGGTGTTTGAGCTGGCAGGCGGGGTCAAGGGCGGGCGCAGCCCGGCGCAGCGCACCCTTGACGCCGGATGCCAGCCGGTACGCTGGCTGTCATGG
>JBILNT010000081.1:0-14790 GCA_044374875.1 Rubrivivax sp. | reverse complement strand
TGCTCGAAGACGACCTTCAGGCCGGGAAAGTCGCGCCGCAGCGGCTGCATCACCTTGTCGATGAAGACGGCCTCGCGGTCGAAGACGTCGATCTCGGCGTCCGTCACCTCGCCGTGCACGAGCAGCAGCAGGCCTTCGCGCTGCATGGCCTCGAGGGTGGCGTGGGTGCGGCGGATGTCGGTCACGCCGGCATCGCTGTTCGTGGTGGCGCCGGCCGGATAGAGCTTGAGCGCGACGATGCCAGCCTCCTTCGCGCGGCGGATCTCTTCCGGCGGCGTGTTGTCGGTGAGGTACAGCGTCATCAGCGGCTCGAAGTCGCTGCCCGGCCCGTGGGCGGGCCGCGCCGCCAGCAGCCTCTCGCGATAGGCCAGCGCCTGCGCGGTCGTGGTGACCGGCGGCCGCAGGTTGGGCATGACGATGGCACGGCCGAACTGGCGCGCGGTGAAGGGCAGCACCGACGCCATCGCCGCACCGTCGCGCAGGTGCAGGTGCCAGTCGTCAGGGCGGGTGATCACGAGGCGTGTCGTCATGCCGGCGATTGTCGCATCGGGGTCGCGGCCTTCGTGCCCGCCGGCCAGCGCCCCGGACGCCCACTCGACCGAGGGGGCACCAAGGGTTCACCCGATGAATGGGGGCGGCACCTGGCTTAACCTGCGCGCTGGCGCGCTGCCGACGGGGCGGCGCGCACGATTCGTTTGCCCGTTCACCGATTCCGCTTCGTAGCAGGGGGGCTCGCGATGGAATCGCAGCAAGCCACGCTCGGATCTCGCCGGACGCCGCCGCAGCGCCACACGGCACCGCCGCGGGTGATCACCGAACTGCTCGCACACGCCGACGTGCGCCTCGACGGCGGCCGCCCCTGGGACATCCGCGTTCACCACCCGCGCCTGTACCACCGCGTGCTCACCCAGTGGTCGCTTGGCCTGGGAGAGTCCTACATGGATGGCGACTGGGACTGCGAGCGCCCCGACGAACTGTTCCACCGGCTGATGCGCACGGACGTCGAGGCCCGGGCCATGGGGTCGGCCCGCCTCCGGCTCGCCCTGGAGACGCTGCGCCAGTCGTGGCTCAACCTCCAGGCGCCGGCGCGGGCCTTCGAGGTCGGCAAGAGGCACTACGACGCCGGCAACGACGTCTTCGAGGCGATGCTCGATGCGCGCATGATCTACTCGTGCGCCTACTGGGAGCACGCACGCGACCTCGACGAGGCACAGGAGCACAAGCTCGAGCTGATCTGCCGCAAGCTCGAACTGAAGCCCGGCGACAAGCTGCTCGAGATCGGCTGCGGCTGGGGTGGCCTGGCGCGCTTCGCCGCCGAGCGCCACGGCGCGGTGGTCACCGGCATCACGGTTTCGAAGGAGCAGCTGGCGCTCGCCCGCGAACGCTGCGCGGGCCTGCCGGTGACGCTGCGGCTGCAGGACTACCGGGAGCTGACGGGCCGGTTCGACAAGATCGTCTCGGTGGGCATGTTCGAGCACGTCGGACCGAAGAACTACCCGGTCTACTTCGACACCGTTCGCCGGCTGCTCGAACCCGGGGGCTTGTTCCTGCTGCACACGATCGGCATCGACGTCAGGTCGCCGCGCACCGACCCGTGGATCGACCGCTACGTGTTCCCCAACGGCAAGCTGCCGTCGGCGGTGGAGCTGACGCAGGCGCTGGAGGGCCGCTTCCTCGTCGAGGACTGGCACAACTTCGGCCCCGACTACGACCGCACGCTGATGGCCTGGCACGAGCGCTTCGAGCGCGCCTGGCCGCAACTGGCACCGCGCTACGGCGAGCGCTTCGGCCGCATGTGGCGCTACTACCTGCTGAGCTGTGCCGGCTTCTTCCGCTCGCGCCAGGGCCAGCTGTGGCAGCTGGTGCTGGCTGGCCGCGAGCGCCGCGAGGCCTACCGCTCGGTGCGGATGCGCTGAGGCACCGCCGCCCCGTCAGTGCTGCAGGATCTTCGAGAGGAAATCCTTGGCGCGCGGCGAGCGTGCATCCGGGTTGCCGAAGAAGTCGTCCTTCATGCAGTCCTCGACGATGCGCCCCTCGTCCATGAAGATGACCCGGTGGCTGACCTTGCGCGCGAAGCCCATCTCGTGGGTCACGCACATCATGGTCATGCCTTCATTGGCCAGCTGCACCATGACGTCGAGCACCTCGCCCACCATCTCGGGGTCGAGCGCGGAGGTGGGCTCGTCGAACAGCATGACGATCGGGTCCATGCTGAGCGCGCGGGCGATGGCCACGCGCTGCTGCTGTCCACCCGAGAGCTGGCCGGGGAACTTGTCCTTGTGCGCCATCAGGCCCACGCGGTCGAGCATCTTCAGCCCGCGCTGAAGCGCGTCGTCCTTGGAGCGGCCCAGCACCTTGATCTGGGCGATGGTCAGGTTCTCGGTCACCGAGAGGTGCGGGAACAGCTCGAAGTGCTGGAACACCATGCCGACGCGGCTGCGCAGCTTGGGCAGGTCGGTCTTCGGGTCGCTGACGCTGACCCCGTCGACGACGATGTCGCCCTTCTGGAACGGCTCGAGGGCGTTGACGGTCTTGATCAGCGTGCTCTTGCCCGAGCCCGACGGGCCGCAGACGACGACGACCTCGCCCTTGCGTATGCTGGTCGTGCAGTCGGTCAGCACCTGGAAGCTGCCGTACCACTTGCTGACGTTCTTGATCTCGATCACGTGGAACTCCTGGGCGGGCCGCGCGAACGCGGGGCGTCGGTTAGCGGATGATGGCGATGCGGTTCTGCAGCCGCTTGACCAGCATCGACAGGCTGAAGCAGATCACGAAGTAGACCACCGCGGCGACGAGGTAGGTCTCGACCGGGCGGTTGAAGTTCTTGCCCGCGATCTCGAAGCCCTTGAGCAGGTCGTAGGCGCCGATGGCGTAGACCAGCGAGGTGTCCTGGAACAGGATGATGGTCTGCGTGAGCAGCACCGGCAGCATGTTGCGGAACGCCTGCGGCAGCACGATGAGCGACATCGTCTGCCGGTAGGTCATGCCCATCGCGTAGCCGGCATGGACCTGGCCCTTGGGCACGCTCTGGATGCCGGCACGCATGATCTCCGAGAAGTACGCCGCCTCGAACAGCGTGAACGTGATCACCGCCGACATCTCGGCGCCCAGCGGCTTGCCGGTCAGCAGCGGGATGAGCAGGAAGAACCACAGGATCACCATCACCAGCGGGATGCTGCGCATGGTGTTCACGTAGGCCGCCGCCGGCACCGCCAGCCAGGGCTTGCCGGACAGCCGCATCAGCGCCAGCAGCGTGCCCAGCACGATGCCGCCGATCATGGCCACCAAGGTGAGCTGGATCGAGAAGACCAGGCCCTTGAGGACGAAGCTGGAGACCACGCCCCAGCTGAAGAAGGAGAAGTCGAGGTTCATGCCCGGCCCCTCACTTCGCGCCGATCATGCCGGGGACGCGCACGCGCCCCTCGACGAACAGCATCACGCGGTTGATGGCGAAGGCGCTGACGAAGTAGGCGGCGGTGACGGCCAGGTACATCTCGACGTTGCGCGCCGTCTCCTCGCCGGCCTGCATCGCGAACATCGTCAGCTCGGCGATGCTCACCGCGAAGGCCACCGAGGAGTTCTTGACGATGTTCATCGACTCGCTGGTCAGCGGCGGGATGACGATGCGGAACGCCATCGGCAGCAGGACGTAGCGGTAGGTCTGCGGCAGCGTGAAGCCGACGGCCAGGCCAGCGTAGCGCTGGCCGCGCGGCAGGCTCTGGATGCCCGCGCGCACCTGCTCGGAGATGCGCGCCGAGGTGAAGAAGCCGAGCGCGAACACCACCAGGACGAAGCTCGGGAACTGCTTGAGCGGCGGCACCAGCGCGGGCAGCACGTGGTACCAGAGGAAGATCTGCACCAGCAGCGGGATGTTGCGGAACAGCTCCGTCCAGGCGTTGCCCAGGAACACCAGTCCCTTGCTCGGCGTGGTGCGCAGGATGCCCATCAGCGAGCCCACCACCAGCGCGACCACCAGCGCCAGCGCAGCCACGCTCAGCGTCCAGCCCCAGGCCGAGATCATCCAGTCGAGGTAGGTGATGTCGCCGCCGCTGCCGAAGCAGCCCGGCAGCACGTCGCCCGTCGTGGTCTCATTGCAGAAGACCTGCCAATCCCATGTCGACAAGGCCGCTCCCCCTCCTGGATGGATTCATCGCGGCACGGGCGCCCGCTGGCTGCCCGGCCGCTGTGCGTCGATCAGCGCGACGTCACTTCTTCGCGTAGTCCTCGAGCGGCCTGTCGTTCGGGTTCGCCCAGGCGGCCTTGGTGGCATCGCTCAGCGCAAGGCCGACGCGGGTGTTGGTCGGCGGGATCGGCTGCATGAACCACTTGTCGTAGGCCTTCGCCATCTCGCCCGACTTCATCATCGCGATCAGGCTGTCGTCGACGGCCTTCTTGAACTTGGGGTCGTCCTTGCGGATCATGATGGCGATCGGCTCGACCGACAGCACTTCGCCGACGATGCGGAAGTCGGCCGGGTTCTTGGCCTTGGCGATGTTGCCGGCCAGGATCTGGCCGTCCATCACGAAGGCATCGGCACGGCCGGACTCGAGCAGCAGGAAACTGTCGGCGTGGTCCTTGCCGAAGATCTCGTTGAAGTTGACGTTCGCGCCACGCTCGTGACGGCGCAGGTGCTGCACCGAGGTGGTGCCGGTGGTGGTGGCCACGTTCCTGCCCGCCAGCTGGGCGATCGAGGTGATGCCCGAGTTGGCCTTGACGGCGATGCGCACTTCCTCGACGTAGGTCGTCACGGCGAAGGCGACGTCCTTCTGGCGGGCCGTGTTGTTGGTCGTCGAGCCGCACTCGATGTCGACGGTGCCGTTCTGCACCAGCGGGATGCGGTTCTGCGAGGTCACCGGCTGGTACTTGATGTCGAGCTTGGCCATGCCCAGGCTCTTCTGCACGTCGGCCAGAACGCGCTGGCACAGCTCGATGTGGAAGCCGGCGTACTTGCCGTCACCCAGCGTGTAGGACAGCGCCCCGGAGGATTCGCGCACGCCCATGGTGACGGCGCCGGATTCCTTGATCTTGGCCAATGTGTCGGCCTGGGCCAGACCGGCGGCGACGAGCGCCGCGAGGGCGAGTAGCGACTTCTTCATGCAAGCTCCTGTGGAGAAGATGGGAAGGAAACCAACGAAAAGCGGCGACATGCCGCGCAAAACCGAGGATTCTAGGGAGAGCCTGGGCCAGGGAGGCACCGGGGAAGCCCTCGCGACGCCGGGGTCGCAGCAGGAATCGCGCCAGCCCCGGAAGGCGACGGACGCGACTGCAGGTCGCGCCCGCGCTCAAATGCCAATGCCGTCGGCGGAAGCACCGATGCACGCCCGGCATGAGCGCGCGGCGATGCCGGGGTCAACGCCGCTTCAGGAAATCCCACAGCGCCTGTGCCCCGGCCTTGGCGTGGCGCGCAGCCTCCGGCCGCTCGCGGTAGATGCGGACCTCCATCGTGAGCTCGAAGCTGCCGGACGGCGCGGCGGGCACGAGGCGGTGCGCCTTCAGTTCCTTGCGCACCGAACTCACGGGCAGGAAGGCCAGCCCGTGCCCTTCGACCGCCATCGCCTTCAGACCCTCGGCCATGTCGGTCTCGTAGATCGGCTCCAGGGCAGGCACCTGCGCAGCCTGCTTGAGGATGAGCTCGACCAGGCGTGCCATGTACGCCCCGGGGCCGTAGCTCAGGAACGGCACCCGCTGCCCGGCCACCCCGGGCAGCGTGAACTGGGGTCCGCCGTCGGCAGCCGGCTTGGCGTACGGCGCGAGCGTCTCGCTGCCGAGGCTGAGCATCTCGTAGCGCTCAGGGTTGAGCTGGATAGGCTGCGCCGGGTGGTGGTAGGCGATGAGCACGTCGCAGCCGCCCTCCGCCAGCCGCATCACGGCGTCGTGCACGTTCAGCGCGATGACGCGCGTCTTGACCGCACCGAAGTGGGTCCGCAGGTCGAGCAGCCACTGCGGGAAGAAGGTGAACGCCAGCGTGTGCGGCACGGCGAACTCGATCATGTCCTGACCTGCCGCCTGGTGGCTGCGCATCATGTTGCGCGTGGCCTGGACGGCGCCGAGGATCTCCAGCGCCTGGGCGTAGAAGGTCTCGCCGGCCGCGGTCAGGCGGGTCGGGTACGACGAGCGGTCGACGAGGTCGATGCCCGTCCACGCCTCGAGCGCCTGGATGCGGCGCGAGAACGCCGGCTGGGTGACGTGGCGCAGCTGCGCCGAGCGGGAGAAGCTGCGCGTTTCCGCGAGGCTGACGAAGTCCTCGAGCCACTTGGTTTCCACGCGGCGGAGTCTAGGGCCGCCGTGGCCGCCGCGGACTCGGGGCTGCCCCGCAGGCGACGCAGCAGCGCCGCAGGCGTCAGCCCTCGGCCTCGCCGCTTTGCTGCAGGCGCCACATCTCGGCATAGCGCCCGCCGCGCGCCAGCAGTTCGGCGTGCGGGCCGCGCTCGACCACCCTGCCCTTGTCGAGGACCACGATCTCATGGGCGTCGACCACCGTCGACAGGCGGTGCGCGATGACCAGCGCCGTCTTGCCCTGCGCGGCGCTCCTGAGCTCGGCCTGGATCGCGCGCTCGTTGGCCGAGTCCAGCGCCGAGGTCGCCTCGTCGAAGATCAGCACCGGCGGGTTCTTCAGCAGCGTGCGGGCGATGGCCACGCGCTGCTTCTCGCCGCCGCTGAGCTTGAGGCCGCGCTCGCCGACCATGGTCTCGTAGCCCTTGGGCGTGGCGGCGATGAAGTCATGGATGTGGGCCGCGCGCGCCGCAGCAACGATCTCGTCCTGGCCGGCGCCCGGGCGACCGTAGGCGATGTTGTAGGCCACGGTGTCGTTGAACAGCACGGTGTCCTGCGGCACGATGCCGATGGCCTGGCGCAGGCTGGCCTGGGTGACCTGGCGCAGGTCCTGGCCGTCGATCGTGATGCGCCCGCCGGTCACGTCGTAGAAGCGGTAGAGCAGCCGCGCCAGCGTGCTCTTGCCCGCGCCCGAGGGCCCGACGACGGCCACCGTGCGGCCGGCCGGGATCTCGAAGCTCACGTCGTGCAGGATGGGCCGCGCCGGGTCGTAGGCGAAAGAGACGTCCTCGAAGCGCACGTTGCCCTGCTCCACGGCCAGGGGACGCGCACCCGCGGCGTCGTCCACCTCGCGGTGGCGGCCGAGCAGGCCGAACATCTTGTCGAGGTCGGTCAGGGCCTGCTTGATCTCGCGGTAGATCACGCCGAGGAAGTTCAGCGGGATGTAGAGCTGGATCATGAAGGCGTTGATCATCACCAGGTCGCCCAGCGTCAGGCGCCCGGCCACCACGCCCTCGGTGGCGCGCCAGAGCATCAGCACCAGCGCGCCGGCGATGATCAGCTGCTGACCGGTGTTCAGCAGCGACAGCGTGCTCTGGCTCTTCAGCGCCGCGCGGCGCAGCCGCTCGAGGCTCTCGTCGTAGCGCCGCGCCTCGAAATCCTCGTTGTTGAAGTACTTGACCGTCTCGTAGTTGAGCAGCGAGTCGATCGCTCGCGTGTGCGCCGAGGAGTCGAGCTCGTTCATCTGGCGGCGGAACTTGGTTCGCCACTCGGTCACCGCGACGGTGAATGCGATGTACAGCACCAGCGCGCCGACGGTGATCCAGGCAAACGCGGCATCGAACTTCAGCCCCAGCAGCGCCAGCACGAGCCCCACCTCGATCAGCGTGGGCAGGATGCTGTAGAGCGAGTACGAGATCAGCGAGTGCACGGCCCGGGTGCCGCGCTCGATGTCGCGCGTCATGCCGCCCGTCTGGCGCTCGAGGTGAAAGCGCAGCGACAGCGCGTGCAGGTGGCGGAAGACCTCCAGCGAGATGCTGCGCGCCGTGCCTTCGGTGGCCTTGGCGAAGATCAGCTCGCGCAACTCCGTGAACAGCGAGGTCGAGAGCCTGAGCGCACCGTAGGCGACGATCAGCCCGACCGGCACCACCAGCAGCGCGGCGGCACTGCCCGGCTTGATGGCCAGGCTGTCGACCAGTTCCTTGAGCAGCAGCGGCACGCCGACGTTGGCCACCTTGGCCGCGACGAGGAAGCCCAGCGCGATCGCGACCCGCCAGCGGTAGCGCCACAGGTAGGGCAGCAGCCGGGCCAGGGTGGCCCAGTCGGAACGACTGCCCGCGGCATTCTCGGACGCTGGCGACGCTGGCAGGGCTCGGGAGGACAGTCGCATCGGGTTCGGATCCATTTCTGCGCGCGGCCACCGGTGGCCACCCGCGCCGGCCGGTTCACAATCACGGCGGCGCCGGGGATTGTCTCGCGCCACCCGCCACCGGCCGGAGGCCCCCGAAGATGAACGCGCCCGCGACGACGATGATGATGGCCCCCGCCTCGCTGGCCGACGGCAGCGAGCTGGTGCTGCGGGTGATGCCGATGCCCGCCGACGCCAATGCCAACGGCGACATCTTCGGCGGCTGGATCATGTCGCAGGTCGACATCGCCGGCGCCGTGCTGCCGGCGCGCATCGCCAAGGGACGGATCGCCACCGTCGCCGTCAACCAGTTCGTCTTCAAGCAGGCCGTCTCGGTGGGCGACCTGCTGAGCTTCTACGCGCGGGTCGAGCGCATCGGCAACACCTCGGTCACCGTGCACGTGGCGGTGTTCGCCGAGCGCAACCCCGAGAAGCTGCAGGTCGTGAAGGTGACGGAGGCCAACCTGACCTACGTCGCGATCGACCGCGAGGGCAAGCCGCGCCCGCTGCCCCGGGAATGAACCGGGGCAGCGGCACGGGCGCTGCGATCAGCGGTGCTTCCAGGCCGGCTTGCGCTTGTTGACGAAGGCGTCCATGCCTTCCTTCTGGTCCTCGGTGGCGAAGAGCGAGTGGAACAGGCGCCGCTCGTAGCTGACGCCGTCGGACAGGCCGCTCTCGAAGGCGCGGTTGACGCACTCCTTGGCCATCAGCACGCTGGGGCCGCTCATCAGGCAGATCACCGTGGCCGCGCCCAGCGCCTCCTCGAGCAGCCGCTCGGCCGGCACCACGCGCGACACCAGCCCGGCGCGCTCGGCCTCGGCGGCGTCCATCATGCGCGCCGTCAGCACCAGGTCCATCGCCTTGGCCTTGCCCACGGCGCGGGGCAGTCGCTGCGTGCCGCCGGCACCCGGGATGATGCCGAGCTTGATCTCGGGCTGGCCGAACTTCGCCGAGTCCGCCGCGATGATGAAGTCGCACATCATCGCCAGCTCGCAGCCGCCGCCGAGTGCGAAGCCCGCCACCGCGGCGATCACCGGCTTGCGCACCTGGCGGATGGTCTCCCAGTTGCGGGTGATGTAGTCGGACTTGTAGACGTCCATGTAGCTCCAGGACGCCATCGCACCGATGTCGGCGCCGGCGGCGAAGGCCTTCTCGCTGCCGGTGACGACGATGCAGCCGATCGTGTCGTCGCGGTCGAAGGCCAGCAGCGCGTCGCCGAGCTGGTTCATCAGCGCGTCGTTCAGCGCGTTGAGCTGCTTGGGCCGGTTGAGCTTGACGAGGCCGACACGGCGCTCGCCGTCGCCGTGCACTTCGGTCAGGATCAGGGGTTCGTCCATGAGTCACTCCTTCGAATCCGGGGAACTATAAGCGTCGTGCGGCAGCAGGCACGGTCAAGCGCACGGCGGGCGCATCGCGCGTGAAGGCGCGGCGACCGCTCATCGCGGTGCCGCCTGCTGCGGCAGCCGCTGGACGAGCAGATCGATCCAGCTCTCGGCGTCTTGGTGGATCAGGATGCGCACCGGCAGGTACTGCAGCGAGGGCGCGATCCACATCTCGGCCGTCATCTCGAAGCCCGGGCGCGGCGGCCGACGCGGCTTGACGTGCACGGCATCGACCGCCCCGAACGGGGTGTGCAGCACCTCCTGCGTCACCACGTCGTAGAGCCAGGGCTCGACCCGGTGCGGCAGCGCCAGGGGCATGACCAGGACCTGGCCGGGCTGCAGGCGCTGAGGGTTCAGCGTGAACATCCACGTCAGCTGCACGAACTGGCTGGCGCTGTCCTGCGTGCCTTCGGGGCGCGGCACCTTGCGCCCGTCGGCGAGTTCGACGCCTGCTTCGTCGAATCGGATCTCGCGGCGACGCGGCGCGGCGAAGGCCACCCGGGTGTCTTCCACGTAGCGCCGTGGGCGCAGGCCCGCCTCGGTGATCTCGCCCGCGCTGAGCGCGGTGCGTGACATCAGCGGCGCGAAGAAGGGGCCGATCTCCACCGTCACCTCGACCTGGTAGCGCGCGCCGTCGCGCCGCCACTCGACGCGGGCCTGGCCTTCCACCGGCCCACGGTGGTAGCCGGTCAGGGTGTAGCTCATGCGCGTGGACGGCGGCCATTCGAACGCCGGTGCGCTGGCCGCCGTGGCCACCGCCTCGGCGACCGGCGCCGGGGTCGACGCCGGCGGGCTGGCGGCCGCCTCGGCGACCAGGGCGGTCGGCGCGGAAGCGGCAATGCCAGGGGGCGCTTCGACGACCTGCACCTCGGCCGGCCTGCCGGCCGATGCGCCCGGTGCCGATGCCGGCGGCGCCGTTGCCGGCGCGACGGCAACCCGGCGCGCCCCGGGTGCGACGCCCGCTCGCACGACCGCAGGCGCGGCCGGCTGCAGCTCGCGCACGAAGCTGACCTCGATCGCCGCGGGCGGCGGGGGCAGGTGCAGGGCCAGCGACCCCACGAGCAGGTCGTCGGCGACCCAGAGATGCAGCCCCGCGACGGCCACGGCGAGCGCGGCCAGGGCCAGCGGGCGCAAGGGCATGGTCATCGCGGCGGGCCGGGCATGCAGCATCGCCACATGAGCGCGGGCGGCAGACACTCAGCCCCGCGCCCACGGGTTCTCAAGTGCCGGCCGCCCCCAGCAGGCAGCTGAACGCGGCCACGGCGCTCAGGCGAAAGCGCAGCACGAGCCAGCGGTCCATGCCGTGGCGGGGGTAGACGCGACGGTCCACCGCGTAGCAGACGATGAGCATCACGGCGTGGATGACCAGCCCGGCGCTGGGCGGCATCACCACCGCGATCCACGCCACGAGCGACGGCACCACGCCCCAGGCGAACAGGCTCGCCGGCGGATGCGCCTCGCGGAAACCGATGCCCCAGTGCACGCCGCCGAGGAAGGAGACGATGGTGGCGGCGTAGGCCGAGAGCGCCAGCGTCGCGTAGGGATGCGCCTCGGGCCAGACCAGCCAGACCAGCAGCGCGCCAGCGACGAACGGAATCAGGCCGGCGTAGCCCAGGCGGTGCGCCCAGGAAGGCGGCTCAGCCACCGGCGAGGTGAGCGTCGATGCATTCATGGACACCGATTGTGGCGGCAGCGGCTGCCGCAGGTGCGGCGCAGGGCCGTGTGGGCGGCGGTCAGGACTTCTTCGCCGCGGCCACGAGCAGTTTCTCGACCTCGGCCGCAGGCAGCGCGCCGGGCTTGCGGGTGCCGTCCTCGAACACCATGGCCGGCGTGCCGTTGACGCGGTGCTTGCGCGCCAGCGCGAGGTTGCGCTCGATGGCGTCGTCGTCGCACTTGTCGCCCGCCTTGGCAGGCAGCGTGTTCTCGAGCATCCAGGCGCGCCAGGCCCGGGCCGGATCCTTCGCGCACCAGATGTCGCGCGACTTGGCATTCGAGTCCGGGCCCAGGATGGGGATCAGGAAGGTGTAGACCGTGACGTCCTTGAGGCTGGCGAGGTCGCGCTCGAAGCGCTTGCAGTAGCCGCAGTTGGGGTCGGCGAACACCGCCAGCCTGCGTGCGCCACTGCCCTGCTTGACGACCATCGCGTCCTTCAGCGGCAGCGCCGAGAAGTCGATCGCGGTGAGCTTGTCGATGCGCGCCTGGGTCAGGTCGGTCATCGTGCGCAGCTCGAGGATAGAGCCCTGGATGACGAACTTGCCCTCGGCGTCGGTGTAGATGATCTCGGTGCCGCCGAATCGCACCTCGTACAAGCCCGGCACCGGCGCCCGCGTGATCTCGTCGATCTTCGGCAGGTTGGGTATGCGCTCGGCCAGCGCCTTGCGGATCGCCGCCTCCTGGGCGAAGGCGCTCGTGGTGCAGGCGAGTGCGGCGGCGGTCAGAACGGCGCGCAGGGCGGCGGGAGTCAGGGGCATCGGAGGGGCCTTAGGGCGGTGGGCGGTGTCGGCGGACGGTTCAGGCGTCGAGCGCGCGCGCCGTCAGGAATCGCTTGATCGGCGTGAGCCGGTCGACGAGATTCATGCCGTGGTTGCGAAGTTCCCGCAGCAACGGGGCATCGCTGGCAAAGAGGTGCAGCAGGCCGTCGGTGACGTGACCCATCGCACGAACCGGCAGGTCGCGCAGGCGGGCGTAGCGCCTGAGGAGGCGCTCGTCGCCCAGGCCGCGCCAGGGCTCGCGGGCGGCCAGCACCTCGGCGAGCACGGCGATGTCGGCCAGGCCCAGGTTCAGCCCCTGCCCCGCCAGCGGGTGCACGACGTGCGCCGCATCGCCCACCAGCACCCAGCCGGGCCCGCAGATGCGGTCGGCACGGCCGATCATCAGCGGCCAGTCGGCGCGCTCGCCGGCCAGGCGCAGGACGCCGGCCGCGCCGCAGGTGGCGTCGGCCAGCTGCTGCTCGAAGTCCCCGGGCGCCAGGGCCATCAGCTCGGCCGCGCGCTCGTCGGGCACCGACCATACCAAGCCATGGCTGCAACCCGCCTGCGGGCGGTCGAAGGGCAGCAGGGCCAGGATATCGGGTGAACGGAACCACTGGCGCGCCAGCCCGGCGTGGGGCCGGTCGGCGACGAGCCGGGCCGCCACCGCGCGCTGGCCGTAACGGTGCAGGTCCATCTGCACGCCCAGCCGTTCGCGGGTGGCCGAGGCCTTGCCTTCGGCAAGCACCAGCAGCGCGGCCTCGACGTCGCCGTCGACCCGGCTGACGTGCGGCGCGAAACGGGCCGCGGCGCGCAGCACGGCCTCGAGCTCGGCGGCGTCGACGATGAAGGCCAGTTGCGAGGCCCCCTGCGCCCAGGAGGAGAAGTGCAGGGACGCCCCGGCATCGCCCGCCACCTCCATGTCGAAGACAGGCGTGCGCGCGTCCTCGGGCAGCGCTTCCCAGACCTTCAGCGACGCCAGCAGCTTCACCGCACCGGCATTGAGCGCATAGGTGCGGACGTCGGCCCGCGCCGCGGCCGGCGGGTCCTGCGACTGCAACGCCACCGCCAGGCCCTGGCGTGCCAGCGCCAGGGCGGCGGTCAGGGCCACCGCGCCAGAGCCGCGCACGCAGACGTCGAACATGGGCATCGGCGCATTGTAGGCAGCCGACCGGCGGCACAATGCGCGCTCCCGAACCGCCCCTGGGAGCGTCCGTGAGCGAATCCCCCGAAGTGCACGGCCGCGTGGCCGCGCTGCACATCCACCCCGTCAAGTCCTGCGCGGGCGTGGCCGTGGGCGAGGCCCTGCTCGTCGAGACGGGGCTGGAGTGGGACCGCCAGTGGATGGTGGTCGACGAGCATGGCGACATGCTCACGCAGCGCGAGCTGCCCCGCATGGCGCTGGTGCAGCCCGCGTTCCGCGGCGGCCAGATGGTGCTGCGCGCGCCCGGGATGCTGGCCCTGCACGTCTCGCTCGACAGCGTCGAGGCACCCACCCGCGTGCGCGTCTGGGACGACGAGGTGCGGGCCTACGAGATGGGCGCCGTGGCGGCGCAGTGGTTCAGCGACTTCCTCGGCCAGCGCCTGCGCCTGGTGCGCTTCGACCCCGAGCAGCGTCGGCTGTCCGAGACGCGCTGGAGCGGCGGCGTCGAGGCCGAGAACGGCTTCGCCGACGGCTTTGCGCTCCTGGTGGCCTCGGCCGCGTCGCTGGCCGACCTCAACGCGCGGCTGGCCGCGCGCGGTGCCGCCCCGGTGACGATGGAGCGCTTCCGCCCCAACCTCGTGCTCGAGGGCCTGCAGCCGTGGGACGAGGACCACCTCGGCGACATCGTGATCGCGGCCGAGGGCGGCCCGGTGCGCGTGCGGCTGACCAAGCCCTGCGTGCGCTGCTCGATCCCCAACGTCGATCCGGCGACCGGCACCGCTGGCAGCGAGCCGGGCGCCACGCTGGCCGGCTTTCGCGCCGACCCGCGCATGAACGGCGGCATCACCTTCGGGATGAACGCGGTGATCGTCGAGGGCATCGAGCACGTGCTGCGCCCGGGGCAGCCGTTCACGGCCGGCTGGGCGCTCTGATTGCCCCCGGGGCCGGGCTGCGCCCAGCCCGCCCCCGCGGGGGTTCGAGCCAGGTGGCGGAGCCAAAGGCCCCGGTGTAGGAAAATCGCCGGTTTCGCGCCCCCACCGGAACCCGAGCCATGAGCCTCAAGTGCGGCATCGTCGGCCTGCCCAACGTCGGCAAGTCGACCCTCTTCAATGCGCTGACCAAAGCCGGCATCGCCGCCGAGAACTACCCGTTCTGCACCATCGAGCCCAACGTCGGCATCGTCGAGCTGCCCGACCCGCGCCTGACGAAGCTGGCCCAGATCGTCACGCCCGAGCGCGTGGTGCCGGCGATCGTCGAGTTCGTCGACATCGCCGGCCTGGTGGCCGGGGCCAGCAAGGGCGAGGGCCTGGGCAACCAGTTCCTCAGCCACATCCGCGAGACCGATGCCATCGTCAACGTGGTGCGCTGCTTCGAGGACGAGAACGTCATCCACGTGGCCGGCAAGGTAGACCCCATCGCCGACATCGAAGTCATCCAGACCGAGCTGTGCCTGGCGGACCTGTCCACCGTGGAAAAGGCCCTGGTGCGCCACACCAAGGTGGCCAAGGCCGGCGGCGACAAGGAGGCGCAGCGCCTGGTGGACGTGCTGAAGAAGTGCGACGCGGCGCTGAACGAGGGCCGGCCCGTGCGCAGCATCGACTTCAGCAAGGAAGAGCG
>JBILNT010000246.1:0-4194 GCA_044374875.1 Rubrivivax sp. | reverse complement strand
GCATCATCCCTCCCAACAGCTTCGCGCTGGCGCGCACGGTGGAGTACTTCCGCATCCCGCGCAACGTGCTGACGATCTGCCTGGGCAAGAGCACCTACGCGCGCTGCGGGATCATCGTCAACGTCACGCCCTTCGAGCCGGAGTGGGAGGGTTTCGTGACGCTGGAGTTCAGCAACACCACGCCGCTGCCGGCCAAGATCTACGCCGGCGAGGGCTGCGCCCAGGTGCTGTTCTTCGAGAGCGACGAGGTCTGCGAGACCAGCTACCGTGACCGCGGGGGCAAGTACCAGGGGCAGCGCGGGGTCACGCTGCCCAGGACCTAGCCCCCCGGGCCTGTCCGCCGCGCGGCCAGCGCCACCACCGCGTCGGCGACGGCCCGGCTGAGTTCGTCGCGCTGCGCGGGGTCCTGCAGCCGCTGGCGGTCGGCCGGCGAGAGCTGGCTCTCGTCGCCGCCGAGCACGACGACCGGCACCAGCGCCGGGCCGATCGACGGGTCGTCGAACAGCGCGCCCCAGGCCTCGGCGTCGAGTGCCACGCCCTGCAGGAAGCCGATGCACCAGTCCTCGGCGTCGGCCACCTCGTCGCCTTCGGGCGTCTCGGCCACGCTGAACACAGGCTCCCAGGCCTCGGGGTCGCGGCGCAGCGCGACGTCGATCGCGTGCAGGTGCTGCAGCACCTGCACGACCATGCGCTTGCGCTGCTTCTGGCTGTCGAAGGGCGCCGCGCCGTCACCGTCGCCGCCCCACACCGCGGGCAGCCACTCGGCGGCCTTGCGACCGGCGATCGCCACCGGCGACAGCGCCAGCGCCGTGAGGTAGCCGTCGAGCATCTCGACGTTCATCGCATCGTCGGACGGCAGCGACTGCAGGACGGCGTCCAGCGCTTCCAGCTCGGCGTCGGACAGGGGCGGCGCGTCGACCGCTGGGTTGTAGTCGGGATATTGCACGCGCCGATTGTGCGCTCTCGAGCCAGTCCCCCGCGCTTGTCCCGCGGGCAAACCCGAAGTCGGCTACACTTCCGGCCGGGCGTCTTCTCGACGCCCTTCGTTCATCCCCACTGACCTCGTCGTCGTCTCCCGACGCGACGGATCGCCCGGCAGCAAAGCCGGGCTGCACAGGGTCGGCGGCGATGCCGTCGCCTGGATCCGTCCGCCCGGTGCAATCTCCACGCACCGGCTGTCTGCCCCTTGCGATTTCCTGTCCCTGGCGCCTCGCCTGGCGCCGCGGCATGGCCTTTGCCGGCCTGGCCGCAAGAACCGAGAGAACGACGATGAGTTTCGAGAACCTGGGCCTGCACGCCGCCCTCACGCAAGCGCTGGCCACCGCCGGCTACACCGAAGCCACGACCGTGCAGCTGCGCGCCATTCCGCCGGCGCTGGAAGGTCGCGACGTGATGGTCAGCAGCAGCACCGGCAGCGGCAAGACCGCCAGCTTCGCGCTGCCCGCGCTGATGAAGATCCTGGCCGCGCGTGACGCGCAGCCACGCCCTGCGCCGCTGCCGCAGCCTGCGGAGCGCGGCGACCGCCGTGCGCCCCGCGGCCCGCGCTTCGCGCCGCAGGGCCCGCGCATCCTGGTGCTGACCCCCACGCGCGAACTGGCGCTGCAGGTCGCCCGCGCCTTCTCCAACTACGGCCGTCACGTGCAGGGCCTGCGCGTGGCCACGGTCGTGGGCGGCGTGCCCTACGGCGCGCAGCTGCGCGCGCTGTCCGGTCCGCTGGACGTGATCATCGCGACGCCTGGCCGCCTGATGGACCACATGGCCTCGGGCAAGGCGGTGCTGGCCAACGTCGAGATGCTCGTGCTGGACGAGGCCGACCGCATGCTCGACATGGGGTTCATCGACGACATCCGCCACATTGCCGAGGCGCTGCCCGTGCAGCGCCAGACCGTGATGTACAGCGCCACCTTCGCCGGCCATGTCGGCCGCCTGGCCACGGACCTGCTGCGCGACCCGCTGCGCATCGAGGTGGCTTCGCACACCGAGGCGCACGCCGACATCGAGCAGCGCCTGCACTGGGCCGACGACCTCGAGCACAAGAACGCGCTGCTCGACCACATCCTCACCGAGCGCAGCGTCGAGCAGGCGGTGGTGTTCACCAGCACGCAGCGCGACGCCGACTGGCTGGCCGACCGCCTGGCCGGCATGGGCCACGCCGTCGCCGCCCTGCACGGCGGCATGCCGCAGGGGCGTCGCAACCGGGTGCTGCAAGGCCTGCGCAACCGCGAGCTGCGCGTGCTGGTCGCCACCGACGTGGCGGCCCGCGGCATCGACGTGCCGACGATCAGCCACGTCATCAACTACGGCTTGCCGATGAAGGCCGAGGACTACGTGCACCGCATCGGGCGCACGGGTCGGGCCGGCCGCTCGGGCCTGGCGGTGACGCTGGCCGAGCGTCGCGACTCGGGCATGGTGCAGCGCATCCAGCACTTCACCACCCAGCGCATTCCGCCGGCCACGATCGCCGGCCTGGAGCCGCGCCGTCCGGAACCGATGGCGATGCGCTTCGAGGGTCGTCCCGGTCCTCGCGGCGCCGGCGGGCCGCGCCGCGAGGGCGGCCATCAGGGGCACCCTGGTGGTGGTCGCCCGTTCGGCGGCGCGCCGCGCGGCGCCAAGCCGTGGGGCGCAGGCAAGCCCGGGGCCGGTCGTCCGGGTGGTCGCCCGGGGCGCTGAGCATCCCCAGGGACGGGCCCGGCCCGTCCCGGCGCCGGCCCGCGAGCGCGGCTGTCAAACGCCCAGCAGCTCCACCTCGAACACCAGCGTGGCGTTCGGCGGGATCACCCCGCCGGCGCCGCGTGCGCCATAGCCCAGGTTCGGCGGGATCAGCAGCACGCGGGTGCCGCCGATCTTCATGCCCTGGACGCCTTCGTCCCACCCGCCGATGACATGGCCGGCGCCCAGCGGGAAGCTGAACGGCTGGCCGCGGTCCTTGCTGGAGTCGAACTTGCGGCCGCGGCCGTCGGCGGCCGACGGGTCATGCAGCCAGCCGGTGTAGTGCACCTTGACGTTGCGGCCGGCCGTGGCCTCGGCACCGGTGCCGGGCACCGTGTCTTCGTACTGCAGGCCGGAGGCGGTGGTGATCATGCGCGTTTCCTTGTCGGGTTGTGTGTCGGCGCCGGCGGCAGCCGCGCGGCCGCGCATCATGCCACCGGGCCGGTGGCCCCTGCCGCCTTCGTGCCCCAGCGTTCACCCCAGGCCAGGGCCCACGCGGCCAGGCGGTCCGCGGGCGCGCCGCTCACGCGCGGCAGGCCGAGCACGTCGGCCGCGGCCTGCAGCGCCGCAGCCGGTTCGTGCAGGTCCAGCGCCGCTGCGCCGTTCTGCTTGCTCAGCTTGAAGCCGTCCGCCGCCAGCACCAGCGGGGTGTGCAGGTAGGCGGGCGTCGGCAGGCCGATCGCACGCTGCAGCAGGATCTGGCGCGCGGTGTTGTCGGCCAGGTCCTCGCCGCGCACGACGTGCGTGATGCCCTGCCAGCCGTCGTCCACCACCACCGCCAGCTGGTAGGCCCACAGGCCATCGGCGCGGCGCAGCACGAAGTCTCCGACCTCGTGCTCGACGTCCTGCCGCTGTGCGTCCAGCCGGCGGTCTTGCCAGGTCAGGCACCCGGGCTCGACGCGAAAGCGCACCGCGCGGGCCGGGCGGCCGTGGAGGCCGCCGCGCTCGGGCCGGCAGGTGCCCGGGTACGGCCGCTCGCCGTGACGCTCGTGCACGTGGCCGAGAGCGGCCAGCGCGGCGTCGATCTCGCGTCGCGTGCAGGCGCAGGGGTAGGCCCGGCCTTGCGCCACCAGGGCCTGCAGCGCGCTGGCGTAGGCGGCGTCGCGGCTGGACTGGAAGACCGGTGCCTCGTCCGGGAGCAGGGCGCAGGCCGCCAGCTGGCCCAGGATGAGCTCGGCCGCGCCGGGCACGCAGCGCGGGTGGTCGACGTCCTCGATGCGCACCAGCCAGCGGCCGCCGTTGGCGCGGGCGTCGAGCCAGCTCGCCAGCGCCGCTACCAGCGAGCCGGCGTGCAGCGGCCCGGTGGGCGAGGGGGCGAATCGCCCGCGGTAAGCCGGATGCGTCCCGGGTCTCGAGGCCGCCAAGGGCGCTTCGGGAGGAATCACCCTAAATCCGGCAGTTACCCAGTCGCCGGAAGTGCTGGCGGGGGCTCGGGTGGCCCGATGACCGGCGCGATCCGGTCGCTGATGTAGCGCAGCATGCAGC
>JBILNT010000080.1:0-14820 GCA_044374875.1 Rubrivivax sp. | reverse complement strand
CCAGCGCCTTGCGTCTTGCTTCACCCATCGGGTGAGTGTGCCAACACCGCGCAAGTCCGCAACAACACTGCAGATCCAGGTCATCTCGCAGCGGCAACTGCCGGATTTAGGTTCATTTGCCCTCCTCGCCGCGCAGCCTCACGTCGTCCGCACCGGGGTACGATTCAGGCCACGGCCTTCCTCGAACCTGCTCGAGTGTCCGGGCGCATGCGCGTCGACGACGGCATCCGGCCCGGAAAGTGCCGGCCCATCGTCGATCGGTTCCGCCAGGCCGAACGCTTCGCCGAGAGGCTGGCAGGCCCCGCGCGCAGGCTGGAAGGTCGGTCCGCCGGACCGCGCCGCGCCGCAAAGCCCGCGCGGCGCTGCGGTCTGCGGCCTGCTGCGGCATCATTTCCGCAGTCGAGGACGACCGGAAGCCCCACGATGAACAGCATGGACGTCGAAGTCTTGCGCACCGCGATGGACTGGATGAACCGCGGCCACCGGGTCGTGATGGGCATGGTCGTGCGCACCTGGGGCAGCTCGCCGCGGCCACCGGGCTCCCTGATGATCATCCGCGACGACGGCCAGGTGGCCGGATCGCTGTCGGGAGGCTGCATCGAGGACGATCTCATCGAGCGCGTCAGGCGCGGCGAACTGGCGCCGCGCCTACCCGAAGTGACCACCTACGGTGCCACCGCCGAGGAGGCGCGCCGGTTCGGCCTGCCCTGCGGCGGCACGGTGCAGATCGTGCTGGAACCGCTGGCAGCGCAGTCCCTGCTGCGTGAGTTGCTGGCAGCGATCGAGACACACCGCGTGGTGCGCCGCCGACTCGAGATCGCCACGGGCCTCGTGTCGCTCGGCGACGCGGTGGACGGCGACAGCGTGCATTTCGACGGCGCCGTGCTCGAGACCGTGCACGGCCCCCGGCGGCGCCTGCTCGTGATTGGCGGCGGGCAGCTCAGCCGCTACCTTGCCAGCATGGCCGTGATGCTGGACTACCAGGTCACCGTCTGCGACCCGCGTCCCGAATATCACGAAGGCTGGGAGGCCATGGAGGGCGTGACCCTGTCGCGCCAGATGCCGGACGACCTGGTGATCGCGATGAACCTCGACGCGCACAGTGCCGTCGTCGCTGTCACCCACGACCCCAAGCTCGACGACCTCGCGTTGATGGAGGCCTTGAAGACGCCCGCCTTCTACATCGGGGCACTGGGCTCGCTGCGCAACAACGAAACGCGTCGCAAGCGCCTGCTCGACTTCGACGTCAGCGAGGCCGAGGTGGCAAGACTGCACGGCCCCGTCGGCCTGAACCTGGGAGCCCTGACGCCCCCGGAGATCGCGCTGTCGATCGTGGCCGAGATGACGGCCATCCGCCGTGGCGCGGCACCTGGCCTCGCGCTGACCGACTGGAGTTCGTCGACAACGGCCTGCCATGCGGCCTGAGGACAGGCAGGCGGTCGCTGAATTGCCCGACCTTCAAGCCGCCTGGCACCGGGACCGCGCCCAGGTGTCCCGGTGTCGCTGGCGAGAGGCTCGAGGAGGTCATCCGCCCGGCCCCCGGCGTGACAGCGACCACCGTGCATTCCCGGTTCCGCGCGGGGTAGACGCCTGACGACCGCTGGGCACGACCTACCGTGCACCGACGAGGGTTGTATGCACCGTTTCGGTGATTGAGTGCACTTCGACTGTATGCAAACGGAGTGCACATGCGCTTTCCGTCGCCTGCCGCTGGCTGGCACGACGCTTGCGGATGCACCGCACGATGAACGCCATCGCGCCTGCCGCCGCCGTTCGCGTCGCCCCCAGTGACGCCGAAATGCATGGGCGCCTCTTCGAAGCCCTCCTCGACCAGCGTCTTGCGCCGGGCACCCGCCTGCGCGAGGATGATCTTGCCGGCGCCTTCGGCGTTTCCCGGACCCGCATCCGCCAGATCCTGATCCGCCTGGCCGGCGAGGGACTGGTCACGCTGGTGCCCAACGCCGGCGCGCGCGTGGCCGAGCCCAGCGCCGCCGAGGCTCGCGAGGTGTTCGCGGCCCGCCGGCTCATCGAGCCGGCGCTGCTGGACAGCTTTGCCGCGCGCGCCGACGGTGCGACCTTGGCGGGGTTGACCGAGTTCATCGACGCCGAGGAGGCGGCACGCGCGGGCGGCCAGCGGCACGAGGCGATCCGGATGGCGGGTCGCTTCCACCTCTACATCGCGGAGCATGCCGGCAATGCCACGCTGGCCGAATTCCTGCGCAGCCTCGTGTCGCGCACCTCGCTCGTGCTGATGCGCTGGGGCCCGCAGGAGATTCGCGACGAAGGGCGCGGGGCCTGCGACTGCGTAGAGCATCGCCGGGTGGTCGCGGCGCTGCGGCTGAAGGAGGCGGGCATCGCCTGCGAGGCCATGCTGGCGCACCTCGATCGCCTCGAGCGGCAACTCGACTTCTCCGAGGCGCGCGAGCGTCCGGAAGGCCTCGCGAAGGTCCTGGGGCTCTAGCGATGCCCGTGCTGCTCGCGCTCAATCCGAACACGAGCACGGAAGTGAGTGCTCTCGTGGCACGCGTCGCTGCGCCGCACCTGCCCACCGGCTGGCACCTGCGCACGGCCACCGGGCGCCTTGGCGCGCGCTACATCGCCGGCGAGGCCGCGGCAGCGATCGCCGCGCACTCGGCCCTCGACGCGTTGGCGACCGACCTTGCGCGCCATGGTGCGCCCGACGCCGTGCTGCTGGCCTGCTTCGGCGACCCGGGGCTCTTCGCGCTGCAGAGCGTCGCGCCGGTGCCGGTGCTCGGGCTGGCGGAAGCCTCGATGCGCGTGGCTGCCCGCATGCACGGTCGATTTGCCGTCGTGACGGGCGGTGCGGCCTGGGTGCCCATGCTGCACCGCCTCGCGCGGGCCCTGGACCTCGGCGACGCCCTGGCCGGCGTCGAAGCCGTCGACCGCAGCGGCGGCGAACTGGCGGCCGACCCTGCCCTGGCCGTCGAGGTCCTCGGCGCGGCCGTTCGGCAGGCCTGCCGCCGCTGGCCCGACGTGCGCGCCGTGCTGCTCGGTGGCGCCGGCCTCGCCGGGCTCGCCCCGAGGCTGGCCCACGCCGCGCCCGTGCCCGTGCTGGACAACGTCGAACTCGCGCTGGCCGAGTTGCAGCGTGTGGCTGCGCCGGCAGACATCGTGCCGGAGCGCGGACCGTGGTCCGGGCTGTCGGCTGAACTCTCCGGGTTTCTTGGCGCGCCCACCGCGGCGTGGCATGAGCCTTGCGTCCGCCCCCTGTCGTCCACTTCAGGAGAACCCACGTCATGAACCGCCGAACGATTCCCGCCCTCCGCGCTGCCGCCGCCGCCGTCGCACTGGCCTGCCTCGGGAGCGCTGCCGCGCCCGCCCTCGCGCAGGAGAAGGTCCTGCGTGTCGCGATGACCGCCGCCGACATCCCGCGCACGCTCGGCCAGCCCGACCAGGGCTTCGAGGGCAACCGCTTCACCGGCATCCCGATGTACGACGCGCTGACGCACTGGGACCTCTCCAAGTCCGACGCGCCCAGCGTGCTGATCCCGGGGCTGGCGCTGTCGTGGGCGGTCGATGCCAAGGACAAGACCAAGTGGGTCTTCAAGCTGCGCCCCGGCGTGAAGTTCCATGACGGCAGCGCCTTCAACGCCGATGCCGTCGTCTGGAACGTGCGCAAGGTGCTGGACAAGGACGCGCCTCACTTCGACGCAAGCCAGGTCGGCGTCACGGCCAGCCGCATGCCCACGCTGCGCAGCGCGCGCAAGATCGACGACATGACGGTCGAGCTGACGACCAGCGAGCCCGACGCCTTCCTGCCGCTGAACCTGACCAACCTCTTCATGGCCAGCCCCGCGCACTGGCAGAAGAAGTTCGACGCCGCCCCGGGCGCCACGCCCGCCGACAAGGCCAAGGCCGCGTGGACGGCCTTCGCCGCCGACGCGAGCGGCAGCGGCCCGTTCCGGATGGCACGGTTCGTGCCCCGCGAGCGGCTGGAAGTGGTGGCCAACAAGGCCTACTGGGACCCGAAGCGCACGCCGAAGATCGACCGCGTCGTCATGCTGCCGATGCCCGAGGCCAACGCCCGCACCGCGGCACTGCTGTCCGGACAGGTCGACTGGATCGAGGCGCCGTCGCCCGACGCCATGGCCGCCATCCAGGGCCGCGGCCACAAGATCTACTTCAACCAGCAGCCGCACGTCTGGCCGTGGCAGCTGTCCTTCGCCGAAGGCTCGCCTTGGCTCGACAAGCGCGTGCGCCACGCCGCCAACCTCTGCGTCGACCGCACCGGCCTGCTCAAGCTGCTGGGCGGGATGATGGGCGTGCCCAAGGGCACCGTGCCCCCGGGCCACCCGTGGTGGGGCAACCCGAAGTTCGACATCCGCTACGACCCGACCGAGGCCAAGCGCCTGATGACCGAGGCGGGCTGGTCGGCCAGCAAGCCGCTGAAGGTGAAGGTTCAGATCTCGGCCTCGGGTTCGGGCCAGATGCAGCCGCTGCCGATGAACGAGTTAGTCCAGCAGTCGCTGAAGGCCTGCTTCTTCGACGTGCAGTTCGACGTGATCGAGTGGAACACCCTGTTCACGAACTGGCGCAAGGGCGCGAAGGACCCGTCGGCCAACGGCGCCAACGCGATCAACGTGAGCTACGCCGCGATGGACCCGTTCTTCGCGATGGTGCGCTTCACCAGCACCAAGACCTTCCCGCCGGTGTCGAACAACTGGGGCTACTTCGGCAACGCCGAGTTCGACAAGCTGATCGCCGACGCGCGCACCAGCTTCGACGACAAGGCGCGCGACGCCGCGCTGGCCAAGTTGCACGCCCGCATCGTCGAGGAGGCGCCGTTCGTCTGGATCGCCCACGACGTCGGCCCGCGCGCGATGACGGCCAAGGTGAAGAACGTGGTGCAGCCGCGCTCGTGGTTCATCGACATCGCGACGATGACGCTGGACTGACCCCCGTCGGGCGGGCGCGCGAAGGGGTGCGCCCGCCCATCCCGGCCGCAACGGAGATCGCATGCTCGGCTACCTCCTGAGGCGCATCCTCTACACCCTGCCCATCATGGCCGGCGTGGCCCTGGTGTGCTTCGCGCTCGTCCACCTCGCCCCCGGCGACCCGCTGGTGTCTATCCTGCCGCCTGATGCCAGCGCCGAGCTGCAGCAGCAGCTGCGCACGCTCTACGGCTTCGACCGCAGCCTGCCCGAGCAGTTCGGCAGCTGGGTCTGGCGGGCGCTGCAGGGCGACCTCGGCACGTCGATCGCGACCAGCCGCCCGGTGGCGGCCGAAGTGCTCACGGCGGTCGGCAACACGCTGCGGCTGGCGGTGGTGGCCACGCTGATCGGCTTCTTCTTCGGCTGCCTGTTCGGCTTCGTCGCCGGCTACTTCCGCAACAGTGTCGTCGACCGCGTGGCCTCGCTGCTGTCGGTGCTGGGCGTGAGCGTGCCGCACTACTGGCTGGGCATGGTGCTGGTGATCGTCTTCGCCGCCCAGCTGAACTGGCTGCCTGCCACCGGCGCCGGCCCGGGCGGCAGCGGCGACTGGGCCTGGGACTGGGAGCACATGAAGCACATGCTGCTGCCGGCCATCACGATGTCCGTCATCCCGATGGGCATCGTGGCGCGCACCGTGCGCGCGCTGGTGGCCGAGATCCTGGCCCAGGAGTTCGTCGTCGGTCTTCGGGCCAAGGGGCTCACGCACCTGGGCGTGTTCCGGCACGTCGTCAAGAACGCCGCACCCACCGCGCTGGCGGTGATGGGCCTGCAGCTGGGCTATCTGCTCGGTGGCTCGATCCTGATCGAGACGGTCTTCGCGTGGCCCGGCACAGGCTTCCTGCTCAACAGCGCGATCTTCCAGCGCGACCTGCCGCTGCTGCAGGGCACGATCCTCGTGCTGGCGCTGTTCTTCGTCGTGCTCAACGTGCTGGTGGACATCGTGCAGACGCTGCTCGATCCACGGATAGCCCGGTGAACCCCCAAGCTCGCTTTCGCTCGAGGGTACAGGGCCCCCAAGCTCGCTCGCGCTCGCTACCCCCTAGGGGGGCCGCCCGCCAGCGGCCCGGCGAGGATGTGAGCCCCCAAGCTCGCTTTCGCTCGCTACCCCCCAGGGGGGCCGCCCGCCGACGGCCCGGCGGAGCCGGTTCCGTGGCGGGGGCTGGGTCGTGCGCGGTTTGCGTGTGGGGATGCATGGCGCTGCGCTTTTCAGATGGAGGGCCCACGGCATGTCGGCTGTGATGGCGGGGGCGGCGCCGGTGGTGCGCTCGCGGGGGTACTGGGCGAGCACGGTGGTGCGCTTCGTGCGCGACCCGGTGGCGCTGTTCGCGCTGGCGGTGGTGCTGGTGCTGTTCGCGATGGCGGCCTTCGGGCCGATGATCGCGCCGCAGGACCCCTTCGCCTCGTCGATGCTCGGGCGGCTCAAGCCGATCGGCGCCGAGGGCAACCCGCTGGGCACCGACGAGCTCGGGCGCGACATGCTCAGCCGGCTCATCGTCGGCGCGCGGCTGTCGCTGTTCATGGGCATCACGCCGGTGGTGCTGGCCTTCTTCATCGGCTCGGCGATCGGCATCCTGGCCGGCTACGCGGGCGGCATCGTGAACACGTCGATCATGCGCACGATCGACGTCTTCTACGCCTTCCCGTCGGTGCTGCTGGCCATCGCGTTGTCGGGTGCGCTGGGCGCCGGCATCGGCAATGCGCTGCTGTCGCTGACCATCGTCTTCATACCGCCGATCGCGCGGGTGGCCGAGAGCGTGACCACGCAGGTGCGCGGCCGCGACTACGTCGAGGCGGCGCGCGCCAGCGGCGCTGGCGGCTTCACCATCGTGCGCGTGCACGTGCTGGGCAACGTACTGGGGCCGATCTTCGTCTACGCGACCAGCCTGATCGCGGTCAGCATGATCCTCGCCTCGGGGCTGAGCTTCCTCGGCCTGGGCGTCAAGCCGCCCGAGCCCGAGTGGGGGCTGATGCTCAACACGCTGCGCACCGCGATCTACGTCCAGCCCTGGGTCGCCGCGCTGCCGGGCGTGATGATCTTCATCACCTCGATCGCCTTCAACCTGCTGAGCGATTCGCTGCGCTCGGCCATGGACGTCAAGTGAGCACCCCACCCAAGCCCCTCCTGACCATCAAGGGCCTGGTCAAGCACTTCCCGCTCAAGAAGGACGTGCTCGGCCGCGGCGGCGGCACGGTGCGCGCCGTCGACGGGCTCGACTTCGAGGTGCTCGCCGGCGAGACGCTCGGCGTGGTCGGCGAATCCGGCTGCGGCAAGAGCACGACCGCCCGGTTGCTGATGCACCTGATCGAACCCACCGCGGGCGACGTGATATTCGACGGCGCCGCCGTCGGCTCGCGCGACATGCCGCTCAAGGAGTACCGGCGCCAGGTGCAGATGGTCTTCCAGGACAGCTACGCGAGCCTGAACCCGCGGCTGACGATCGAGGACTCGGTGGCCTTCGGCCCGCGCGTGCACGGCGTGCCGGCGCGCGAGGCGGTGGAGCGTGCGCGCAGCCTGCTCGCGCGCGTCGGGCTGGATCCCGCGCGCTTCGCCGAGCGCTACCCGCACGAACTCTCGGGCGGCCAGCGCCAGCGCGTGAACATCGCCCGGGCGCTGGCGCTGCAGCCCCGCATCGTGATCCTCGACGAAGCGGTCTCGGCGCTCGACAAGTCGGTCGAGGCGCAGGTGCTGAACCTGCTGCTCGACCTGAAGGACGAGTTCGGGCTGACCTACGTGTTCATCAGCCACGACCTGCAGGTGGTGCGCTTCATCTCCGACCGCGTGATGGTGATGTACCTCGGCGAGGTGGCCGAGATCGGCGAGGCCGAGGTGCTGTTCGAGACGCCGCGCCATCCGTACACCAAGGCGCTGCTGAGTTCGATGCCGAGCATGGACCCCGACCACCGCACGCTCGAGGCGCCGCTGGCCGGCGACCCGCCGAATCCGATCGACCCGCCGTCGGGCTGCCGCTTCCACCCGCGCTGCCCGATCGCCGAGCCCGTGTGCGGGCAACGGGTGCCGTCGCGCGCCGGTATCGCGCGCGGCGGCGTCGCCTGCCTCGTGCACGAGGCAGGCAGCGGGCACTCGCTGGCGCGCCAGGAGGCCGCATGACCGCCGCCGCAGCACTCGACACCGCTGGTGCCGGCACCGGCCCGCTGGTCGACATCCAGGACCTGAGCGTCACCTTCCACGGCGGGCGCGCGCCGGTCAAGGCCGTGAGCGGCGTGAGCCTGCAGGTGCAACGCGGCGAGTCGGTGGCGCTGATCGGCGAGTCCGGCTCGGGCAAGAGCGTCACCCTGCGCACGATGCTGATGCTGCACCCGGCGAAGCGCACGACGCTGGGCGGCCGCGTGAACGTGGCCGGGCACGACGTGCTGCAGATGCCCGAGCGCCGGCTGGCCGACTACCGCGGCAAGGTCGCCTCGATGATCTTCCAGGAGCCGTTGCTGGCGCTGGACCCGGTCTACACGGTGGGCGAGCAGATCGTCGAGGCGATCCGTCGCCACGAGCCGCTGGACCACGCGGCCGCGCAGCGGCGGGCGCTCGAGCTCTTCGAGCGTGTGCGCATCCCGAGCCCCGAACGTCGCCTGGCGGCCTACCCGCACGAGATGAGCGGCGGCATGCGGCAGCGGGCGATGATCGCGCTGGCACTGGCCTGTCGCCCGCAGGTGCTGCTGGCCGACGAGCCGACGACGGCGCTCGACGCGACCGTGCAGATCCAGGTGCTGATCCTGCTGCGCGAGCTGCAGCGCGAGCTCGGCCTGGCCATCGTCTTCGTCACCCACGACATCGGCGCCGCGCTCGAGGTGGCCGACCGCATCGCGGTGATGTACGCCGGGCGCATCGTCGAGGAGGGCACGGCGCGCCAGCTGATCCGCGAGCCGCGCCACCCCTACACGATGGCGCTGCTGCGCAGCCGCGCGCACGGCGCGATGGACAAGGGCCAGCGGCTGGTGACGATTCCGGGGTCGCCGCCCGACCTGTCGCGGTTGCCGGCGGGCTGCGCCTTCGCCGACCGCTGCGCCTGGGCGGTGGACACCTGCCGCCGCGAGCAGCCGGCGGCCCGCGACCTCTCCCCCGGCCACCGCGTGCGCTGCCACCGCGCCGACGACACCGCCCCGGCCGCCGCCCAGCCCTGAAGACCCGCCCCGACGTCATGCTCCACGATCCTGTCCACGCCTTCGTCCCGTACCCCGAGACCGAGGTGCCGCGCGCCCCGACGGGTCCTCTGGCCGGGCTGACCTTCGCGGTCAAGGACCTGTTCGACGTGGCTGGCTACCCCACCTCCGGCGGCAGCCCGATCGTGCTGGCGATGTCGGGCGTCAAGGCCCGCACCGCCCCGACGGTCCAGCGCCTGCTCGACGCCGGGGCGCGCTTCGTCGGCAAGACCGTCACCGACGAGCTGGCGTTCTCGATGAACGGCCAGAACGCGCACTTCGGCGCGCCGCTCAACGGCGCCGCACCCGATCGCATCAGCGGCGGCTCGTCGTCGGGGTCGGCCTCGGCGGTCTCTGCGCGGCTGTGCGACTTCGCGCTCGGCACCGACACCGGCGGCTCGGTGCGCGCGCCGGCCAGCCATTGCGGCCTGTACGGGCTGCGGCCCACCCACGGCCGGGTGTCGCTGCAGGGTGCGCTCGACCTGGCGCCGAGCCTGGACACCTGTGGCTGGTTCGCACGCGACGCGGCCACTTTCGCCCGGGTGGCCGACGTGCTGCTCGGTGACGACGACCCCGCGATCGGCACCCCGCCCGAGCTGCTCTGGCCCACCGACCTCTGGGACCAGATGGCGCCCGTGGCGCGCCCCGCGGCGCAGGCCGCCGCGCAGCGCGTGCAGCAGGTGCTGGGCGCGGCCCGGCCAGTGGGCGTGGTGCTCGAGTCGTTCGACCGCATGTACTGGGCGTTCCGCCGCATCCAGGGTCGCGAGGCCTGGCTGACCGACGGACCGATGATCGAGCGCTTCGCCCCGCCGCTGGGCCCTGGGGTGGCCGAGCGCTTCGCGTGGTCGCGCCGGGTCAGTGATGCCGAGGTGGCGGATGCCACCGCCTTCCGCAGCGCCTTCCGCGCCCACCTGACGGGCCTGCTGGGCAGCCGCGGCGTGCTGCTGATGCCCACCATGCCCGACATCGCCCCGTTGCGCACAGAGCCCGAGAGCGCGCTGGAGGATTACCGCAACCGGGCCATCCGGCTGCTCTGCGCGGCCGGCCTGGCCGGCGTGCCGCAGCTCAGCCTGCCGCTGGCCAGCCGCGAGGCGGCCCCGCTCGGCCTGTCGCTGCTGGGCCCTCCGGGCAGCGACCGCCTGCTGGTCACGCTGGCGCAGCGGCTGGCGGACGCAGGGATCGGCGCCGGCCACGCGCCCTGACCGGATCGGCGCCGCGCGTCAGCACGGCGGCTCGACGACCTGCGCCGGTTCGAGCGCCACGACCTCGCAGTCGACATCGGCGCCGCGCCGCTCCAGCACCGCCCACGCGCCGGCATCGAGTGCCAGCAGCGGGTGATGCCAGGTGCCGGCGGCGATGCGCACGCCCTGGTGGCCGTCGGTCACGAAGGCGCGCAGCCGCTCGCGGTCCGGCGAGTCGCCGGGCGTGGCCACCAGCAGCACGGCACGCCGTGCCGCCCCCAGCGGCAGGAACACCTGGTCCGACAGCCGGTGCCGCTCGAGCGCGTGCGCGGTGAACGGGAAACGGCGTGCCTCGGCGTCGTAGACGGCCAGCACCGCCCGCCCGCCGTCGCGCTGGAGATCGAGTGCCGGCACGGCCTCGTGGCGCATTGCGGTGCCGGCGTTGATGCGCAGGGCGTCCTCGACGGCCGTGGCGGCGGCCTGCACCACGCTGCCGAAGGGCGCGAAGGCCTCGGGCGTGAGCGGCTCCGGGGTCAGCGCTGTGCCCATCCCTTGCACCGGTTCAAGCGGCCAGGCCGGCGCTCTCGACCATCGCCTCGAGCAGCACCTGGCATCCCGCCGCCAGGTGCTCGGGCGAGGCGTCCTCGACCTCGTTGTGCGAGATGCCGTCGCGGCAGGGCACGAAGATCATCGCGGCGGGCGCGGTGCGCGCCACGTAGACCGCGTCGTGGCCGGCGCCGCTGACGATGTCCTGGTGCGCCAGGCCGTGACGCGCCGCACCTGCGCGCACCCGCGACACCAGCCGCGGGTCGAAGGGCGCGGGCGGGAAGTACACCACCTGCTGCACTTCCACGCTCACGCGGCCTTCGGCCTGCAGCGCCTCGGCCGCGCGGCGCAGCGCCGCGTCCATGCGGCCCAGGCCGGCGTCGTCGGTGTGGCGCAGGTCCACCGTGAAGGTCACGCGGCCGGGGATGGTGTTGCGGCTGTTCGGGAAGACGTCGACGTAACCCACCGTGCCGCGGGCGTGCGGTGCCTCGGCGCGGGCGATCGCGTCGACCTCGCGCATGAGCGCGGCGGCGGCCTGCAGCGCGTCGCGGCGCAGGTCCATCGGCGTGGGCCCGGCATGCGCCTCCTGGCCGCGCACGGTCACGTCGTACCAGCGCTGGCCGAGCGCGCCGGTGACCACGCCGATCGTGCAGCCGCTGGCCTCGAGCACGGGCCCCTGCTCGATGTGGGCCTCGAAGTAGGCCGCGAAGCGCGGCGCGCCGTCGGCCACCGCCGCCGGCGCCGCGCCCGCGTAGCCTATGGCCTGCAGCGCCGCATGCACCGAGACGCCCTCGCGGTCGACCTGTGCCCGGGCGTGGTCTAGCGTGAACGCGCCGGCGTAGACGCCCGAGCCCATCATCACCGGCACGAAGCGCGAGCCTTCCTCGTTCGTCCAGACGCAGACCTCGAGCGGGGCACGGGTGCGCAGGCCGCGAGCCTCCAGCGTGCGGATGACCTCCAGCCCGGCCAGCACGCCGTAGTTGCCGTCGAACTTGCCGCCGGTGGGCTGGGTGTCGATGTGGCTGCCGGTGGCCACCGCGGGCAGCGTGGGGTCGGTGCCTTCGCGGCGAGCGAACACGTTGCCGATGGCGTCGACGCGCAGCGTGCACCCGGCGTCGAGGGCCCAGCGCGAGAAGAGGTCACGCGCCTGGCGGTCGAGGTCGGTCAGCGCCAGGCGGCAGACGCCGCCCTTGGTCGTGGCGCCGAGCCGGGCCAGCTCCATCAGGCTGTTCCACAGGCGCATGCCATCGATCGTCGGGGGCGTGGCGGTGCCCGCTCGTGCGGGCGCGAGTTCCGTCGTGGTCATGGGGTCTCCGGCAAAGGGGCTGCTGCGGCGAAGCAAGATTCTCGCCGCGACGCCGGATCTTCGGGTCGGTCAGCCCAGGTAGGGCCGGTCCGGCAGCTCGTTGGGGTTCGCCTCGCCCTCGGCGAGCGGAAAGTGCGCGGCGAGCATCGCGTCGACCGCGTCGACGGCCTGCCCCAGCCCGTCCTCGAAGCGGCCGGCCCGGAAGGCCTCGCGCATGCCTGCCACCACTTCCTGCCAGTGCGACTGCGGGACGACGCGCGCCACACCGCGGTCGGCCACGATCTCGATCGCGTGCTCGGCCAGCAGCAGGTAGATCAGCACGCCGTTGTTCTGCTCGGTGTCCCAGACGCGCAGCTTGCCGAACATCGAGATCGCGCGCTGGCGCGCCGACAGGCCGCGCCAGAGATACGACAACGGCAGCCCTGGCTCGACGCACAGGCGGATCTCGCCGCTGTGCCGGCGCTCGCTGGCGCGCACGCGCTGCTCGAGGCGCGCCAGGGCGTCTGCGCCGAGCGCGCGCTGAACGTCGGTCTCGTCGACCCAGCGATGACGAAGGATGCGCAGCCAGCGGTTCATCTCGTGCTCACCAGTCCCCCGAGGCGCCGCCGCCGCCGAAGTCGCCGCCTCCGCCCGACGAGAAGCCCCCGCCGCCGAAGCCGCCACCGCCGCCGCCACCGCCGCCGCTCCAGCCCCCGGTGTGCCAGCCCCCCGAACGGCTGCCGCGCGTGAGCCCCTTGGCGATGGCGCCCAGGCCCATGATGCCCACGACCACCAGCGTCAGGACGGCGATCCCGATCGCCGCCAGCACGCTGGCCGTCATCCACCAGCCCACGGTGCCGGCCAGGCCGGCGGCGACCAGTGCGCCGAGCTTGCGGCCTAGCAGGCGCGTCGTCACCGTGCCGACGAGAGGCACCGCGACGACGAAGAACATCAGCAGGTCCTCGAACTGCGAGCCGGGCTCGGCGCCGTCGCGCACGCCGGGCAGCGGCAGGTTCTCGCCCCGCACGCGGGCCTCGAGCTGCGCGATGGCGGCATTCAGTCCCCCCGCGTAGTCGTTCTGCCGGAAGGCCGGGCGGATCGCGCGGTCGATGATCTGCCGCGCTGCCAGGTCCGGAATGGCGCCCTCGAGCGCCTTGGCCACCTCGATGCGCACGCGGCGGTCGTCCTTCGCCACGACGACGAGCAGGCCGTCGCCCACGTTGCGGCGGCCGATCTTCCAGGTGTCGGCGACGCGTTGCGCGTACTCGGCGATGTCCTCGGGCAGGGTGCTGGCGACCATCAGCACCACGATCTGCGTGCCGGCCTCGGCCTCGAAGGCGGCCAGGCGCGCCTCCAGCGCGGCACGCTGCGACGCATCGAGCGTCGCGGTCTGGTCGATGACCCGGGCCGCGAGTGCCGGCACCGGGCGCAGGTCCTGCGCCAGCGCGGGCAGCGCGAGCAGCCACGCCAGCGCTGCCATCAGCAGCGCCTGCGCAACGGATCGCCCGGTCAGGCGCACGGCGAGGCTCGTCCGCTCAGCGCGAAGCCGCCGGGGCCGCAGGCTTGCCGAAGTCGACCGTCGGCGGCGCCGAGATCGCCGCCTCGTTCTGCACCGTGAAGCTGGGTTTGACGGTGTACGAGAACACCTTCGCGGTGAGGTTGCTCGGCAAGCTGCGCACCAGCACGTTGTACTCCTGCACCGCCTTGATGTAGCGGTTGCGCGCCACGGTGATGCGGTTCTCGGTGCCCTCGAGCTGCACGCGCAGGTCCTGGAAGCCCTGGTTGGCCTTCAGGTTGGGGTAGTTCTCGCTGACGACCAGCAGCCGCGAGAGCGCACCCGAGAGCTCGCCCTGGGCCTGCTGGAAGCGCTCGAAGGCCTGCGGGTCGTTGATCAGCTCGGGCGTGGCCTGGATGCTGGTGGCCTTGGCGCGCGCCTCTACCACCCGGGTCAGCGTTTCCTGCTCGAAGTTCGCCTCGCCCTTGACGGTGTTGACGATGTTCGGGATCAGGTCGGCGCGGCGCTGGTACTGGTTGAGCACCTCCGACCACGCGGCCTTGACCTGCTCGTCCAGGCGCTGGAAGTCGTTGTAGCCGCAGCCGCCCAGCATCAGGGCCGCCAGCGCCGCCATCGCGGCGCCCATCCATCGCTTCACGTTCATCGCTGACCTCCGCAGGCTCGAAAGCCTGATGATGCTACCGCGGGTCAGATGGCGGTCGATCATCGGGATTCAAGCGTCGCCCCGAACACCGACCTCCCAGCACCCGCCCGACACGACTCGTCATGGCGGGGCCGCTCGCTCTTATGATGCGACGCATGGTCACGCCCCTGCAAAACGACACCTTCCTGCGCGCCTGCCTGCGCCAGCCCACCACCCACACGCCGATGTGGCTGATGCGCCAGGCCGGCCGCTACCTGCCGGAATACAACGCCACCCGGGCGAAGGCCGGCAGCTTCATGGGCCTGGCCACGAGCCCGGCCTTCGCCACCGAGGTCACGCTGCAGCCGCTGGAGCGCTACGCGCTGGACGCGGCGATCCTCTTCTCCGACATCCTCACCGTGCCCGACGCCATGGGCCTGGGCCTGTCGTTCGCGGCCGGCGAGGGCCCGCGCTTCGCCCACCCAGTGCGCGACGAGGCGGCCGTGGCCGCCCTGGCCGTGCCCGATATGGACAAGCTGCGCTACGTGTTCGACGCGGTGACT
>JBILNT010000079.1:0-14849 GCA_044374875.1 Rubrivivax sp. | reverse complement strand
CCTCGGGCAGGTCCAGGCCCTCGCGAAGCAGGTTGATGCCGACCAGCACGTCGAACGTGCCCAGCCGCAGGTCGCGCAGGATCTCGACGCGCTCGACGGTGTCGACGTCGCTGTGCAGGTAGCGCACCTTGACGCCGTTGTCCGAGAGGTACTCGGTGAGCTGCTCGGCCATGCGCTTGGTCAGCGTGGTGATCAGCACGCGCTCGTTGCGCGAGACGGTGTCGCGGATCTCCTGCAGCACGTCGTCGACCTGCGTGGTCGCCGGCCGGACGACGACTTCCGGGTCGACGAGCCCGGTCGGGCGCACCACCTGCTCGACCACCTGGCCGGCGTGCTGCTTCTCGTAGTCGGCCGGCGTCGCCGAGACGAAGATCACCTGGCGCATCTTGCGCTCGAACTCCTCGAACTTCAGCGGCCGGTTGTCCAGCGCGCTGGGCAGCCGGAAGCCGTACTCGACGAGCGTGGTCTTGCGGGCGCGGTCGCCGTTGAACATGCCACCGAACTGGCCGATCAGCACGTGGCTCTCGTCCATGAACATCAGCGCGTCGGCCGGCAGGTAGTCCACCAGCGTGGGCGGCGGCTCGCCAGGCTTGGCGCCCGAGAGGTGCCGGGTGTAGTTCTCGATGCCCTTGCAGTGACCCACCTCCTGCAGCATCTCGAGGTCGAAGCGGGTGCGCTGCTCGAGCCGCTGGGCCTCGACCAGCTTGCCGGCCTTGACCAGTTCGTCGACGCGCTGCCGGAGCTCCTCCTTGATGCCCTCGATGGCACGCACGACCTGCTCGCGCGGCGTCACGTAGTGGCTCGACGGGTAGACCACGAAGCGCGGCACCTTCTGGCGCACCCGGCCGGTCAGCGGGTCGAGCAGCGCCAGCGAATCGATCTCGTCGTCGAACAGCTCGATGCGCAACGCCAGCTCGGAGTGCTCGGCCGGGAAGACGTCGATCGTGTCGCCGCGCACGCGGAAGCTGCCGCGCCCGAAGTCGATCTCGTTGCGCGTGTACTGCATGCGGATGAGCTGCGCGATCAAATCGCGCTGGCCGAGCCGGTCGCCGACGCGCACGATCAGCCGCATCTGCGTGTAGTCCTCGGGCTTGCCGATGCCGTAGATCGCGCTGACGCTGGCGACGATGACGACATCACGCCGCTCGAGGATGCTCTTGGTGGCCGACAGCCGCATCTGCTCGATCTGCTCGTTGATCGCGCTGTCCTTCTCGATGAACAGGTCGCGCTGCGGGACGTAGGCCTCGGGCTGGTAGTAGTCGTAGTAGCTGACGAAGTACTCGACGGCATTGCGCGGGAAGAACTCGCGGAACTCGCTGTAGAGCTGCGCCGCCAGCGTCTTGTTCGGCGCGAAGACGATCGCCGGGCGGCCCAGCCGCGCGATCACGTTGGCCATCGTGAAGGTCTTGCCCGACCCGGTCACGCCCAGCAGGGTCTGCCAGGTCAGCCCGTCCTCCACGCCCTCCACGAGGCTGTCGATCGCCGCGGGCTGGTCGCCGGCCGGCGGGTATGGCTGGAAGAGCTGGAACGGCGAGCCGGGAAAGCTGGCGAACTGCCCACTCTCGCCGCCCGGCGCTTCGGCGGGGTCGGCAGCAGTGTCGACGGTGGAGACGGTCATCGGGGGAATCCCTGAGCTAACCCTAGAATGGAGCGCCTGCGGCAGCGTGCCTGCCACGGCGAACCTTGCAGCGTACCTCAGTTCCCGCCGGCGGCCCGCAGGCGGCGCTGCCACCCTCTCCCGCTCCAGGAAACCGATCCATGACCGCCCCTGCCTCCCTGCTGGCTGCCGTCGAGATGGCGCCGCGCGACCCTATCCTCGGCCTCAACGAGCAGTTCTCTGCCGACACGCGACCGGGCAAGGTCAACCTCGGCGTCGGCGTCTACTTCGACGACGAAGGCAAGCTCCCCGTGCTGCGCTGCGTGGCCGCGGCCGAGAAGCAGCTGCTCGAGGCCCCCAAGGCCAAGGGCTACCTGCCGATCGACGGCATCGCCGCCTACGACAAGGCGGTGCAGGGCCTCGTGTTCGGCGCCGACAGCGACGCCGTCCGGGGCGGCCGCGTGGCCACGGTGCAGGCGCTGGGCGGCACCGGCGGCCTGAAGATCGGCGCCGACTTCCTCAAGCGGCTGAACCCCTCGGCCCGGGTGCTGATCAGCGACCCGAGCTGGGAGAACCACCGCGCGCTGTTCACCAACGCCGGGTTCGACGTCGACACCTACCCGTACTACGACGCCGCCACGCGCGGCGTGCGCTTCGACGAGATGCTGGCTGCCCTGCGCGGTTCAGCCGAAGGCACCATCGTCGTCCTGCACGCCTGCTGCCACAACCCCACGGGTTGCGACCTCACGCCAGGGCAGTGGAGCCAGGTCGTCGATGCCTGCAAGGCAGCCGGCCTCGTGCCCTTCCTCGACATGGCCTACCAGGGCTTCGGCGACGGCATCCGCGAGGACGGCGCGGTCGTCGGCCAGTTCCTGGCCGCCGGCATCCCCTTCTTCGTCTCCACCTCGTTCTCCAAGAGCTTCTCGCTCTACGGCGAGCGCGTCGGCGCGCTGAGCGTGGTCTGCGCCAGCGCCGAGGAGTGCTCGCGCGTGCTGTCCCAGCTGAAGATCGTGATCCGCACGAACTATTCCAACCCTCCGACCTTCGGCGCCCAGCTCGTCGCCACGGTGCTGAACACCCCCGACCTGCGCCAGCAGTGGGAGGACGAGCTCGCCGGCATGCGCGAGCGCATCCGCCACGCCCGCGCCCAGCTCGTCGAGCGCCTGCAGGCCGCCGGCGTGAAGGGAGACCTCTCCTACATCACCCGCCAGAAGGGCATGTTCAGCTACTCGGGACTGGCCAAGGAGCAGATGCAGCGCCTGCGCTCGGAATTTGGCGTCTACGGCGTCGACTCCGGCCGGATCTGCGTGGCAGCCATCAACAGCCGCAACATCGACGCCGTCGTCGATGCCCTCGCCAAGGTGATGTGACGGACGGAAGGGGCACGCACGCCTCCCGCGTCCCGGCCCCGGGCGAGGCCGCTGCAGCTTGTCGCCAACGCGACAGCCCGCGGCGAATCGGCACCTTTCCTACGTGTTTTCGCGGGTTACTTGTTGCGGCGCAGCAGGCACCATCGGATGCGTTGGCGTATATTTGCTGCGCTGCACAAATTTTTGCCCGGGACCTGACATTTGTCAGTTTCGTCTTGGCTTGGGCGCGGATGATGCGGCTTCGAACGAGGCCGGAGGTTTTCGATGCTCTACCAGATCTACGAGACACAGCGGGCGCTGATGGCGCCTTTCGCCGAGTTCGCCAGCGCCGCGGCGAAGCTCTACGACCACCCGCTGTCGCCTTTCACGCACCTGCCGCTGGCCCAGCGCATCAGCGCCGGCTTCGACCTGATGCACCGCCTCGCGAAGGAATACGAGAAGCCCGAGTTCGGCATCACGACGGCCACCGTCGGCGGCATCGAGGTCGCCGTGCAGGAACAGGTGCGCCTGCTCAAGCCCTTCTGCCGCCTGCTGCGCTTCAAGCGCTTCACCGACGATCCGCGCGCACTGGAGATGATGAAGTCGCAGCCGACGGTGCTGGTGGTCGCCCCGCTGTCGGGCCACCATTCCACTCTGCTGCGTGACACGGTGCGCAGCCTGCTGCACGATCACAAGGTCTACATCACCGACTGGACCGACGCCCGCATGGTGTCGCTCCAGCACGGGGCATTCCACCTCGACGACTACATCGCCTACGTCCAGGAATTCATCCGCCACATCGGCGCCGACAACCTGCACGTGATCTCGGTGTGCCAGCCAACGGTACCGGTGCTGGCTGCCGTCTCGCTGCTGGCCAGCGCCGGCGAGACGACGCCGCGCACGATGACGATGATGGGCGGGCCGATCGACGCCCGCAGGAGCCCGACCGCCGTCAACAACCTGGCGATGAACAAGAGCCACAGCTGGTTCGAGAACAACGTCATCTACCGCGTGCCTCCGAACTACCCGGGCGCGGGCCGGCGCGTCTACCCCGGCTTCCTGCAGCACACCGGCTTCGTGGCGATGAACCCCGACCGCCACGTCAGCTCGCACTACGACTACTTCCTGGACCTGATCCGTGGTGACGACGACAGCGCCGAGTCGCATCGCCAGTTCTACGACGAGTACAACGCCGTGCTCGACATGCCGGCCGAGTACTACCTGGACACCATCAAGACGGTTTTCCAGGACTTCGCCCTCGTCAACGGCACCTGGGTGGTCGACGGCCGCCCGGTCCGCCCGCAGGACATCGGCCGCACCGCGCTGCTCACCATCGAGGGCGAGCTCGACGACATCTCCGGCGCCGGCCAGACGCGCGCCGCGCACGAGTTGTGCACCGGGATCCCCAAGGAACACCAGTTCCACTACGATGTCGAGGGAGCCGGCCACTACGGCATCTTCTCTGGCCGTCGCTGGCGCGAGATGGTCTACCCGCGGGTGCGCCAGTTCATCGGTCGCTACGACGCCGCCACGGCGGCCTCGCCTGCAGCCGCCAACGTGCGCCCGATCCGCCGCTCGCGCTGAGTGGACGGCAAGCCCGGCACGTCGACCGCCATCCGCCTCGTCGACGCGATCGACGAGGTGCTGCCCCAGACGCAGTGCATGCGCTGCGGCTACCCTGATTGCCGCAGCTACGCCGCGGCCATCGCCGACGGCCAGGCCACCATCAACCGCTGCCCGCCGGGCGGCGCCGCCGGCATCGGGCGACTGGCGGCCGTCACCGGCCAGGCCGCCCTCCCTCTCGATCCGGCGCACGGCACCGAAGGCCCGCGCGCGGTCGCGGTGATCGACGAGGCATGGTGCATCGGCTGCACGCTGTGCATCAAGGCCTGTCCGGTCGACTGCATCGTGGGCGCCTCGAAGGTCATGCACACGGTGATCGAGGCGCAGTGCACGGGTTGCGAGCTCTGCGTGCCCGCATGCCCGGTGGACTGCATCGCGATGAACGTGGTGACGCCGGGCGCCAGCGGCTGGGACGCGTGGAGCCCGCAGCAGGCCGACGCCGCGCGCGAACGCTACCGCTTCCACCTCCTTCGCGTCGAGCGTGACCGCCGCGAGAACGACGAGCGCCTGGCCGCGAAGGCTGCCGCGAAGCTGGCCGACCTCGAGAACCAGACCCGGCTGACCGACCCCGAGGCGATCGACCGCAAGCGCGCGGTCATCGAGGCCGCGCTGGCCCGCGCGCGGGCACGCCGCGGCCAGGGCTGATCGTCCGGACGCCGCGCCGGGGCGAGAATCGGCGACATGAAGACCCAGGACATCGAGCCCTTCTTCGCCACGCTCAAGGCCGCGAACCCTAGCCCGCAGACCGAGCTTGAATACAGCAGCGTGTTCGAGTTGCTGGCGGCGGTGCTGCTGTCGGCGCAGGCCACCGACGTCGGCGTGAACAAGGCAACCCGCCGGCTGTTCGCGCTGGCGCCCACGCCACGCCGGATGCTGGACCTCGGACTCGAACGGGTGACCGAACTGGTGCGCACGATCGGCCTGTACCGCACCAAGGCGCGCAACCTTCTCGAGACCTGCCGCATCCTCGTGGAGCAGCATGGCGGCGAGGTGCCCCGCGACCGCGAGGCGCTGGAGGCACTGCCGGGCGTCGGCCGCAAGACCGCCAACGTGGTGCTCAACGTGGCCTTCGGTCAGCCCACGATGGCCGTCGACACGCACATCTTCCGCGTCTCGAACCGCACCGGGCTGGCGCCGGGACGCAACCCGCTGGAGGTCGAGCTGAAACTGCTCAAGCGCGTGCCCAGCGCCTATCTGGTGGACGCGCACCATTGGCTCATCCTGCACGGCCGCTACGTCTGCCAGGCGCGCCGCCCGCAGTGCGAGCGCTGCGCCGTCCGGCCTTGGTGCGACCACGGCCGGCGCCAGGGCGCGTGAACCGCGCCGCCCTGCCCTGCCCACGGGCGGCACCTACAATGGCCTGAGGAAACCCGCGCGACGCCGCCCCATGTCCGACCTTCACGACCTTGCAGAGCGCGTCGAGCGCCTCGTGCTCCGGCACGAGGAGCTCAAGCGCGCGAGCGCCCTGCTCGAACAGCAACTCGGCGCCGTCGCCGCCGAGCGCGACAGCCTGAAGTCGCGGCTGGCCGCGGCGCGCGGGCGCATCGACGCCCTGCTTGCCCGCCTGCCGGCGGAAGACGGCGCCCCGGCCGCCACCGACAGGAGCCGACAGTCGTGAAGCAGGTCGAGGTCACCATCATGGGTCAGGGCTACATCCTCGGCTGCCCGCCGGGCGGCGAAGCCCTGCTGGAGGCCGCGGTGGCGGCGGTCGACCAGGAGATGAGCGCGATCCGGGATACCGGGCGCGTGAAGGCACGCGAGCGCATTGCCGTGCTGGCGGCGCTGAACCTGGCCTACCGGCTGGCGGAGCGTGCGCCGCCTGCGCCTGCAGCGGCGCCCGCGCCCGCCGAATCGCGGCCCGCCGCTGCCGACGAGGCGGCCATCGCGGCGCTCGTGCGCCGCATCGACCAGGCGCTGGGCGAAGACGGCCACCTGCTGTGATGTCCGCCACGGGCGCGGCATCGGCTCGCGGGTCTATACTGGGTCCGTCCGCCGTGATCGCGTGAGCTTTATATTTCCTTGAACCGATGCTCTCTGAGCAAGGGCTTGGAACATCGCCTGGCTGGTGTGAGCGTCTCGCGTCAGATGAACCCGAAGCTTGGCTGACCTCGCCCACCTGAACTTCACCCTGGGTTCAGGAATGCGGCTCACGGCTCACGGCGGACACCCTATCCCCTGCCCCCGATGCCGCAGCACTGGTTGATGAAGAGCGAGCCCGACGAGTGCTCGATCGACGACCTCGCGGCGGCCCCCGAGCGGCGTCTGCCGTGGACAGGCGTGCGCAACTACCAGGCGCGCAACTTCATGCGCGACCTGATGCAGCCCGGCGACGGCGTCCTCTTCTACCACTCGTCTTGCGCCGAACCCGGGGTCGCCGGTCTGGCCCGCATCGCCGGGAACCTCGCGCCCGACATCACGCAGTTCGATCCAGCCAGCACCTACCGCGACCCGAAATCGACGGCCGAACGTCCACGCTGGCTGCAGATCGATGTCGAGTTCGTGCGCAAGACCCGTCTGCTCACGCTGCGTGAGATGCGCGCGCGCCCCGAACTGGCGGGCATGCGCGTGCTGCAGCCAGGCAACCGCCTGTCGATCACGCCGGTGACCGATGCCGAGTGGCGTGCCGTCGTCGCCCTGCTCGAGGCCTGACACGATGGAACTGGGCCTGGCACTGATCGCCGAACTGCTGCTGCTCGGCACCGTCACCGGCTTCCTGGCGGGCCTGCTGGGCGTGGGCGGCGGCATGATGATGGTGCCCTTCCTGACCCTGATCCTCGTCTCGCGCGGCGTGGAATCCGGCATTGCCGTGAAGATGGCGATCGCCACGTCGATGGCGACCATCATGTTCACCTCGCTGTCCAGCGTGCGCGCCCACCACGGCCGGGGCGCGGTGCGCTGGGACCTCGTCCGCTCGCTGGCCCCCGGCATCGTCATCGGCGGGCTGCTGGCTGGGGCCGGCGCGTTCGCCCTGATCAAGGGCCAGGCGCTCGCAGTGCTGTTCGCGGTCTTCGTGGGCTTCTCGGCGACCCAGATGTGGCGTGATCGCAAGCCCAAGCCCAGCCGGCAGATGCCGGGCGCGGCAGGCCAGACCGCGGTGGGCGGCGTGATCGGGTTCGTTTCCGGCCTCGTCGGGGCGGGCGGCGCGTTCGTCTCGGTGCCGTTCATGACCTGGTGCAACGTGCCCATCCGGCAAGCAGTGGGCACGAGCGCCGCGCTCGGCTTCCCGATCGCGCTGGCCAACACGGCCGGGTACGTGGTGGGTGGCTGGAAGCTGGCACCGGCCCTGCCCGGGGCCTGGGGCTACCTGTACCTGCCCGCGCTGACGGTGATCTCGCTGGCCAGCGTGGCGATGGCACCGCTCGGGGCTCGAGTGGCCCACCATACCGACACGACCCGGCTCAAGCGCATCTTCGGCGTCCTGCTGTTCGGCCTGGCGGCGTCGATGATCCACCGCGCCTTCTCCGGCGGCTGAGCGGGGCGCGGCAGCGGCCGCGCGTGGTGAGCGGCGGCTTGGTGAGCGTCAGCTCTCGAACCGGATGCTCGCCAGTGTCACGTGGTTGCCACCCCGGCGGCGTGCCTCGGCCAGCGCACCGTCGCACGCAGACTGCAGCTCGTCCTGCGAGTGCGCGGTGTGCGGAAAGCTGGCCACCCCCATCGAGACGGTGAAGCCCAGCTCCTGCCCGTCCAGCACCACGATCTGTGCCGCACATTGCCGGCGCAACCCTTCCATCCGCGTGTGCGCCGTCGCCAGCCCGACGCCCGACAGCAGCACCGCGAAGCGTCGGTCGTCGAGCCGGCAGGACGAGTCCATCGCCCGTGTACCGCTGCGCAGCAGTCGTCCCATCGCCTCGAGGATGCGCGCCTTCGCCGCGGCACCGAGCGCTGCCACGCGATCCGAAGACGGATCCAGCTCGATGAACACGAGCGCGAACTCGCGATGCTCCCGGGTGGACAGGTCGACCTCGCGACGCAACTGGTCCTCGAAGTGGGTGCGCGTGTGGAGCCCCGATGCCGGGTCGCGCAACGCCTGGTCGGCCAGCTCGCGACGCAGCGACTCGTTCGCACGCTGCTGCTGCTCGAGTTGGCGAAGGGCAGCCTCGAGCTGAATCGAGGCGCGCCGGGCCTCACCTTCGTCGATCCATACCGCACAGACGAGGCGCGCCCCGCCGCCGGCCGCGGTCGCGGCGACACGCAGGACCGAGAACTCTCGCCTCACCCCTTGCCACTCGAAGACATGCCCGCTGACCAGCACACCGTCGCGCGCGAGCGCAGTGTGATCGGCAGCGCGCAAAGAGGTGGCGAGCACGCCGTCGAACAGTTCGGCGTCGCTGCGGCCGACGATCCCGACCGGCGCCCGGCCGATGAACGCTGCGAAGGCGTCGTCCACCAGCAGGTAACGACCGCTGTCGGCGTCCTTCAAGCCCGTCATCCGGCGCCCCTCGGCGGCGCCGGCAGTCAGCAGCCGCGCCAGCGCCTCCCCCGGCACCAGCGAGGCGAGGCGGCTTGCGAAATCGGCGGAGCTTGCGTCTGTCGTCATCACCGGCGGGAGGAGTACGGGCCGAACGACGTCGATGTCCCTGCGCCCGGCACCGTCGTTTCCCATCTTGGCGGAGCCGCAGCCCTGGATCAAGGAACCACGCCAGATCGCTGTTCCGTCTCCCTAGGTTGACCCCACGTGCCCGATCCTACGCCTGATACCCGCCGCCATTGACGTCCCGACACACTTGCGCGGCAGATCGGGCCCGCTTCTTGCGGAATATCACGCCACCATGGCCCCGCAACCGATTCTGCCTGCCTCCACCACGGGTTCCGGCACGCGCGAGCCAGGGGCGCACGCTGCAGCCCGTGGCGGTGAGCCTTGCGTGCGTGATGGCGAACTGCTGATCGACGCCGATTCCCCCGTGATCGTGCTGCCGGCCTACGGGCGGCAACCCCCGGACGCGACCGCGCTGCTCGCGCTGTGGCTGGCCGGCGAGGGACTTCGCGTGCTGGTACATGGCGACGGGCCCGCCACGGCGTTCGACGCCCGATCGGTGCTCGCAGACCTCGGTGTCGCCGCCTCGTCGACCGCTGGCGAAGTCGCGTCGGCATGGTGTCGCCGTCAGCCGGCCTTCGTGCCAGCGGATCGCATCGCACCGGCACTGGGTGGGCGCCCTGTCGACGCCGCCTGGCTCGAGCACGCCAGCCTGCTGGACCCGATCCGCGGTGCGCGCAGCCTGCGCGTCGTCGGCGCACCCGACCGAGCGGCTGCCGCGGCCCTCGGAGAGGCAGCCCGGCACGAGGGCCTGGACCTGATGGTCGTCGGAGCGCCCCGCGGGACCTCCGTCTCGCCGCTTCAGGTTCAGCCAAGGATCGACACGTGGATCGACGGTATCTGGCGCGTGGAACTGTCGCTGGTCGAGAGGGCCATGACGCACCTGGAACAGCCGTTGCTGCCGGCGATGCCGGACACCGCCGCCAACGCGGTCTGGGTGCAGTCCGTCCTGAGCGGCGAGCGGCCCCTGCCCTTGCCCATCGGGCTCCAGGTGGAACGCCTGACCGCGGCGATGCACCTTCTCGAGGCATCCCCGCCCAGGCCGTTGCGCAACGCGTCGCACCGCCCGGGTGCATCGGCCTGCTGCCGGCCCACGCGTCCCAGCGAGTCACGGCCATCGCAGGATTGATGGGGCCCAAGAATTCTCGCTATACTCGCGGTCTTTGCTGGTAAACCGCGTACCGATCCGCCGGGACGCAAGAGACAGCGGCCACGCCACGATGCAGCTTCATCGCCGCTGCAGCGCGTGCGAGGGTCTCGGAACGGCGGCGGACACCGGGCGCACGAACTTCGGAACTTCTTCCTACATGACCACGATCCGCGTCAAAGAGAACGAGCCGTTCGACGTCGCCCTGCGCCGCTTCAAGCGCACCATCGAAAAGCTCGGTCTGCTGACCGAACTTCGCGCCCGCGAGTTCTACGAGAAGCCGACTTCCGAGCGCAAGCGCAAGAAGGCGGCCGCGGTCAAGCGCCACTACAAGCGCGTGCGCAGCATGCAGCTGCCCAAGAAGCTGTACTGATTCCCGGCGCCGCGCCGGCATTCGCCAAGCCCGCACGGCCCGCCGTTGCGGGCTTTGTCTTTGGCGAAGCGGCCACGCGACGCATGCCCCCCCACAGGCCCTGAAGACGAGATCGACCATGAGCCTCAAGGATCGCATCACCGACGACATGAAGGCCGCCATGCGCGCCAAGGAAGCCGACCGGCTGTCCACCATCCGCATGCTGCTGGCCGCCTGCAAGCAGCGCGAGGTCGACGAGCGCATCGTGCTGGACGACGCCGCCATCGTGTCTATCGTCGACAAGCTGATCAAGCAGCGCAAGGACTCCGTGGCCGCCTATGAGCAAGGCGGACGCCCGGATCTGGCGCAGAAGGAAAGCGCCGAGATCGCGGTGCTGCAGGCCTACCTGCCCCAGCGCCTGAACGCCGAGGAGATCGCCGCGGCCGTTGGCGCGCTGGTGACCGAACTCGGCGCCAGCGGCCCCGGCGACATGGGCAAGGTGATGGCTGCGGCCAAGGCCCGGCTGGCAGGCAGCGCGGAGATGGCGCTGGTGTCGGCGGCCGTCAAGCAGGCACTGGCCAGGTGACGACGATGAACACCCCGCTTCCGATCCGCCCCGTGGCGCCCGACTTCTGCGTGGCCCCCCAGCTCGGCCCCGACGCCATGGCGGAGGCCGCACGCATGGGCTTCCGCAGCGTCGTGAACAACCGCCCCGACTTCGAGCACGGCCCTGGGCAGCCGACCCACGCCGAGATCGAGGCAGCGGCGCGTGCGGCTGGACTGGAGTACCGCTTCCTGCCGGTCGATGGCGGCTACCAGTCACCCGAGGAGATCGCAGCCTTCGCTCGGCTGCTCGAGGAGCTGCCGCGGCCGATCCTCGCCTTCTGCCGCTCGGGCGCACGCAGCACGCGCCTGTTCATGGCGGCGCAGCAACTGCGCTGAGCTGCGGCGGCGCCCGCGCCAAGCTCGCGCGGGCGCCGCACCCTTGCATCACGAGGGGAAGCCCGCCCAGCGCGGGCGGATCCATTCCCTAGAATCTCGGCCTTTCGTCCTGAGGAGTCGCCGTGGGCGCCCTACTCAACGTCTCCAAGCTGATCGACGCGTTCAGCGAGCTGATCGGCAAGATCATCATGTGGCTGGTGCTGGCCACGGTGCTCATCAGCGCCGGCAACGCCGTGCTCCGCAAGGCCTTCGACATAGGCTCGAATGCTTCGCTCGAGATCCAGTGGTACCTGTTCGCTGCCGTGTTCATGCTGGGCTCGGGCTACGTCTTCCTGAAGAATGCGCACGTGCGCATCGACTTCATCTCGAGCAAGCTGAGCAAGCGCACCAACACCATCATCGACATCCTCGGCATCGTGATCTTCACGATCCCGCTGTCGCTCATCCTGATCCACCTGAGCTGGCCGGTGTTCGAGCGCGCCTGGGTATCGGGGGAGGTCAGCCAGAACGCCGGGGGCCTGATCCGCTGGCCGGTGCTGCTGCTGATCCCGGTCGGGTTCACGATCCTGGCGCTGCAGAGCTTCTCGGAGCTGGTCAAGCGCATCGCCTACCTGAAGGGCCTGCGTGACGAACCGTTCAGCGTCGAGGCCGAGAAGGTCGAGGAAGACGCGCTGGCCGGCACGGCGGCCGCCGATCGCAACATCGAAGAGGCGAAGTGACCATGGTGGAGTTCATCACCCAGAACTTCGTCCCGCTGATGTTCGCGGGGCTGCTGTTCTTCCTGCTGACCGGCATCCCGGTCGCGTTCGGCCTGGCTGCCACGGGCCTGGCCTTCGGCTTCCTGGGCATGGAGGTGGGGCTGTTCCCGCCAAACCTGTTCCAGGCACTGCCGCTGCGCGTGTTCGGCATCATGCAGAACGACACGCTGCTGGCCATCCCGTTCTTCACGCTGATGGGCATCATCCTCGAGCGATCCGGCATGGCCGAGGACCTGCTCGAGACCGTGGGCCAGGTGTTCGGCCCGCTGCGCGGCGGCCTGGCGGTGGCGGTCATCCTGGTCGGCGCGCTGCTGGCAGCGACCACCGGCGTCGTTGCCGCAGCCGTGATCTCGATGGGCCTGATCTCGCTGCCCATCATGCTGCGCTACGGCTACAACCGCACCATCGCCACCGGGACCATCACGGCGTCGGGCACGCTGGCGCAGGCCATCCCGCCCTCGCTGGTGCTGATCGTGCTGGCCGACCAGCTCGGCCGCTCGGTGGGCGACATGTACGCCGGCGCGCTGGTCCCGGGCCTGCTGCTGGTGGGCCTGTACCTGGCCTTCGTTGCAGCCGTCGCCGTCTTCCGCCCTTCGTGGGTACCGGCACTGCCGCCCGAGGCCCGCATCTACCGCGAGAGCAATGGCTCCAGCGGCCACCGCTCGCTGCTGGTGCTGCTGGTGATCTGCGCGGTCGCCGGCTGGGGCTGGGCGCAGGCCCACGACACCCTGATGAAGCAGTGGACCGGCCGCACCACGCCCTCGCCGGGCGACGAGGTCGTGATCATGTCGCTGACGGTCTCGTCGCTGCTGGCGCTGGCCCTGGCGCTGGCGAACAAGGCACTGCGCCTGGGCCTGCTGTCACGCCTGGCCCAGCAGGTCACCTTCGTGCTGATCCCGCCGCTGGTGCTGATCTTCCTGGTGCTGGGCACCATCTTCCTCGGCGTGGCCACGCCCACCGAGGGCGGCGCGATGGGCGCGGTCGGTGCGCTGGTGATGGCGTTCTCGCGCCGGCGGCTCAACATGAAGCTGATGAACCAGGCGCTGGACAACACCGCCAAGCTGTCGGTGTTCGTGCTGTTCATCCTCATCGGCTCGACGGTGTTCAGCTTCACCTTCAACGCCGCCGACGGCCACATCTGGGTCGAGCATCTCTTCGACAAGCTGCCTGGCGGCGCGATGGGTTTCCTCATCGTCGTCAACGTGCTCGTGTTCATCCTGGGCATGTTCATCGACTTCTTCGAGATCGCGTTCATCGTGATCCCGATGCTCGCCCCGGTGGCCGAGAAGCTGCTGCCCGAACTGCTGCCCGGTGCGCCGATCGACGCAGTCATGGTCTGGTTCGGCGTGATCATCGCGATGAACCTGCAGACCTCGTTCCTGACCCCGCCCTTTGGCTTCGCCCTCTTCTACCTGCGCAGCGTGGCCGCCAAGAAGGACTACAAGGACCGCGTCACCGGCGAGCTGATCCCTGCGGTCACGACGGCGCAGATCTACAAGGGCTCGATCGCCTTCATCATCCTGCAACTCGTCATGGTGGGCGTGGTCATCGCCTTCCCGGCGCTGGTGGCCGACAACCTCGTGCCCGTCGCAGCGAACATCGACGCCGACAAGGCGCTCGAGATGATGCAGACCGGTCGCGAGCAGTTGCTGCAGATGGCGCCGGGCGGTGATCCAGCCGCCTCCGCTCCCGCGGCCGACGACCCGATGAAGGGCCTGCTCGACGCGGTCAAGCAGGACGCCGCGAAGAAGTAGCCGAAGGGCGCGCGTCGAGCCAGCGTGCCCGGCGCGAAGCAGCGGCGCAGGCGACTGCAGCCGGCAAAGGAAGGGCCCGCACTGCGCGGGCCCTTCGTCATTCAGGGTCGGTCGTCCGCGGTGGGCGGCGACGGGCAAGGTAGCCGCGCGAGGCGCCGCGTCCTTTGGCCACGCCGTCGATGGAAATGCCGAGGCCGCAAACGACAAGGCCCGCGTTGCCGCGGGCCTCGGGCTCGATCGGGTCGACCGGGGCGGCCCGCCCGGGCCGCCCTGCCGCCGTCACACGCGCTGACTCACAGGCGCTGACGCTGCATGAAGTCGTCGAAGGTGGCCTCGGTGAAGCGGAACCAGAGGTTCGCGTCACGACGGTAGGCGCTGTAGTCCTCGTAGATCTTCTTCCAGGCCGGGTTGGTGTTGCTCAGGTCGCTGTAGAGGGCCATCGATTCCTTGAACGCGCTGTCCATCACGTCCTTCGGGAACTGGAACAGCTTGGCACCGCCGGCGACCAGCTTCTTCAGCGCGGCAGGGTTGCGCACGTCGTAGCGGGCCTGCATCTCGGTGGCCGCATAGGTGCAGGCGCACTCCAGGATGGACTTGTTCTCGGCCGACAGGCTGTTGAAGGCCTTGTCGTTGATGTAGAACTCGAGTTGCGCTCCGCCTTCCCAGAAGCCCGGGTAGGCGTAGTTCGGGGCCACCTTGTAGAAGCCCAGCTTCTCGTCGTCGTACGGGCCGACCCACTCGGCGGCGTCGATGGTGCCCTTCTCCAGCGCCTGGTAGATCTCACCGCCAGGGA
>JBILNT010000078.1:0-15031 GCA_044374875.1 Rubrivivax sp. | reverse complement strand
TGCCGCGCCGCCTGCTCTTGTTGCGCATCGACTGCCGGCAGGTCCTCGAACAGGCCGACCGGCGCCTCGCCTTGGTGCTGGGGTTCGCTCATGGTCAAAGATTAGCCAGTTGCATGCCAATTACCAAAATGGCGAGAAAAACTCTCAGGCTCTCAGCCCGTCACGGCCGCCGCGGCGGGCTGCGGCGCGTGCGCGCTGTTGTAGCCCAGCGGCGCGAATGCAGGGGGCGGCGGGCTGCCGGCCGAGCAGGTCAGCACCTCGTAGCCGGTGTCGGTGACCAGCACCGTGTGCTCCCACTGCGCCGACAGCGAGCGGTCCTTGGTGACGATGGTCCAGCCGTCGTAGGGCCGGTTGCCACGACGGTCTTCCTTGATCTCGCGCCGGCCGGCGTTGATCATCGGCTCGATCGTGAAGATCATCCCCGGCACCAGTTCTTCGAGCGTGCCCGGGCGGCCGTAGTGAAGCACCTGCGGCTCCTCGTGGAAGCGGCGCCCGACGCCGTGGCCGCAGAACTCGCGCACCACCGAGAAGCCCGCGGTCTCGGCAAAGGTCTGGATGGCGTGGCCGATGTCCCCCAGGCGCGCGCCCGGGCGCACCTTCACGATGCCCTTCCACATCGCCTCGAAGGTGACGTGGCACAGGCGCTTCGCCGCGATCGAGGACTCGCCGACGACGAACATCCGGCTGTTGTCGCCGTGCCAGCCGTCCTTGATGACGGTGACGTCGATGTTGACGATGTCGCCGTTGCGCAGCGGGCGGTCGTCGGGAATGCCGTGGCACACCACGTCGTTGAGCGAGGTGCACAGCGAAGCCGGGTAGGCCGGGTAGCCCGGCGGCTGGTAGCCGAGCGTGGCGGGGATGCCGCCCTGCACGTTCACCATGTACTCGTGGGCAAGGCGGTCGATCTCGCGCGTCGTGACCCCGGGCTTGACGTGCGGGGCCAGCATGTCCAGCACCTCGGAAGCCAGGCGCCCGGCCAGCCGCATGCCCTCGATCTCGCTGCCGGTCTTGATGGAAATGCTCATGGGCAGGGATTATCCCACCCACCACCCTAGAATCGTTGGCCGCGGGGCGCTCGCCCCGATGGCCTCGCGACCCCCGCGTCGCCCTGCTCCCGGGACCGCATGTCTTCCTCCTCGCTGCACCTGCTGCCCTTCGATGGCGGCAACGCCCTCTCCGAGTTCCGCGCCCAGGCGCTGCTGGCCCGGTTGCAGGCCGTCTGCCCGAGGGTGTCGGCGGTGGCGGCGCGCCACGTGCATTGGGTGGCCGCCGAGGCCGAACCCGCGCCGGCCGACCGCGACCGGCTGTCGGCACTGCTCGACTACGGCACCCCCTACGCCGGGCCGGCGCAGGGCGAGCTGGTGCTGGTGATGCCGCGACTGGGCACGGTCGCGCCCTGGGCCAGCAAGGCCACCGACATCGCCCGCAACTGCGGCTTCGCGCTGCACCGCGTGGAGCGCGTCACCGAGTACCGGCTGACGCTCAGGGCCGGCGTGATCGGGGGGCTGCTCGGCGGCCCGAAGCCGCTGGACGCCGCCGAGCGCGAGGCGGTCGCGGCGCTGCTCCACGACCGCATGACCGAGAGCGTGGCCTTCGGGCGCGAGGCGGCGCGCCACCTGTTCGACGTGCGCGCGGCCGAGCCGCTGGCCCACGTCGACGTGCTGGGTGCCGGCCGCGGCGCCCTGGAGGCCGCCAACCGCGAGTTCGGGCTGGCGCTCTCGGACGACGAGATCGACTACCTCGCCGACGCGTTCCGCGGCCTGGGGCGCAACCCCAGCGACGTCGAGCTGATGATGTTCGCGCAGGCCAACAGCGAGCACTGCCGGCACAAGATCTTCAACGCCGAGTTCACGATCGACGGCCAGCGCCAGGCGCTCTCCATGTTCGGGATGATCCGCAACACGGAGAAGGTCTCGCCGCAGCACAGCATCGTGGCCTACAGCGACAACGCCGCGGTGATGGAAGGCGGGCCGGTCGAGCGCTGGCTGCCCGAGGGCTTCACCAACGCGCCGCGCTACGGTGCGCGCACCGAGACGGCCCACGTGCTGATGAAGGTGGAGACCCACAACCACCCGACGGCGATCTCGCCGTTCCCGGGGGCGGCCACCGGCGCGGGCGGCGAGATCCGCGACGAAGGCGCCACCGGCCGCGGCGCGCGCCCCAAGGCCGGCCTGACCGGCTTCTCGGTCAGCCACCTGCACCTGCCCGACGCCCCCGAGCCCTGGGAGCGCGACGACATCGGCCGGCCGGGCCACATCGCCAGCGCGCTGCAGATCATGACCGAGGGTCCGCTGGGCGGCGCCGCCTTCAACAACGAGTTCGGGCGGCCCAACCTGGGCGGCTACTTCCGCGCCTTCGAGATGGACGTTGCCGGCGTGCGCCGCGGCTATCACAAGCCCATCATGATCGCCGGCGGCATCGGCAGCATCAGCGAGAGCCAGACCGCCAAGCTGCCCTTCGGCGCCGGCATGCTGCTCGTGCAGCTGGGCGGCCCTGGCATGCGCATCGGCATGGGCGGCGGCGCCGCCAGCTCCATGTCCGCCGGCAGCAACACCGCCGCACTCGACTTCGACTCCGTGCAGCGCGGCAACCCCGAGATCCAGCGCCGCGCCCAGGAGGTCATCAACCACTGCTGGGCGCTGGGCGAGAAGAACCCCATCCTCGCCATCCACGACGTCGGCGCGGGAGGCATCAGCAATGCCTTCCCCGAGCTGGTCGACGGCGCGGGGCAGGGCGCGGTGTTCGACCTGCGCAAGGTGCCGCTCGAGGAGAGCGGCCTGGCGCCGAAGGAGATCTGGTGCAACGAGAGCCAGGAGCGCTACGTCCTGGCGGTCGACCCGGCGCTGATGCCCCTGTTCGAGCAGATGTGCGAGCGCGAGCGCTGCCCGTTCGGCGTGGTCGGCGTGGCCACCGGCGAGCGTGAGCTGGTCCTGGAGGACGGCCCTGGCGGCGATCGCGTCATCGACATGCCGCTGGACGTGCTGCTGGGCAAGCCCCCGAAGATGCACCGCGACGTGCGTCGCGTCGAGCGCCGCGGCGAGCCGCTGGACCTCACCGGCGTCGCGCTCGAGGACGCCTGCTTCGCCGTGCTGCGCCACCCCACGGTGGCCAGCAAGCGTTTCCTGGTGACGATCGGCGACCGCACGGTCGGCGGCCTGTCGCACCGCGACCCCATGGTCGGTCCTTGGCAGGTGCCTGTCGCCGACTGTGCCGTCACGCTGGCCGACTTCGCGGGTTTCCGCGGCGAGGCCATGGCGATGGGCGAACGCACCCCGCTGGCCGCGCTCGACGCGCCGGCCTCGGGCCGCATGGCGGTGGCCGAGGCGATCACGAACCTGCTGGCCGCCCCGATCGAGCTCTCGCGCGTCAAGCTCAGCGCCAACTGGATGGCGGCCTGCGGCGAGCCCGGCGAGGACGCCGCGCTCTACGACACGGTGCGCGCGGTCGGCATGGAGCTGTGCCCGGCGCTCGGCATCGGCATCCCGGTGGGCAAGGATTCGCTGTCGATGAAGACGCGCTGGAGCGAAGACGGCCAGGCGCGGCAGGTCACGGCGCCGGTTTCGCTCATCGTCAGCGCGTTCGCCACCCTGGACGACGTTCGCGGCACCCTCACGCCGCAGCTGCAGCCGGGCGACACCACCCTGGTGCTCATCGACCTCGGCCAGGGCCGCCGCCGCATGGGCGGCTCGATGCTGGCCCAGGTGCTGGGCCGCTTCGGCGACACGGTGCCCGACCTCGACGACCCCGCGCTCCTGAAGAACCTGGTCGCGGCCGTCAACGCGCTGCGCGCCCAGGGCCGCATCCTGGCCTACCACGACCGTAGCGACGGCGGCCTGTGGGCGGCGGTCTGCGAGATGGCGTTCGCTGGCCACGTGGGCGTGAGCCTGAACGTCGACATCCTCGTCACCGAGGGCGACGGCATCAGCGACAGCCGCGCCGAGTACGGCGACTCGAAGAACTGGGCCAGCCAGGTCTCGGAGCGGCGCAACCAGCTCACGCTGGAGGCGCTGTTCAACGAGGAGCCCGGCGTCGTGCTGCAGGTGCCCACCGCCGTGCGCAACGAGGTGATGGCCACGCTGCGCGAGCACGGCCTGGCGCGCCACGCGCACTTCGTCGGCAAGCCCAACGACCGCGGCATGGTCGAGGTCTGGCGCGACACCAAGGCCGTGTTCCGCGCCGAGCTGTGCGCACTGCAGCAGGCCTGGGACGGCGTGAGCTGGCGTATCGCGCGCGGCCGCGACAACCCCGCCAGCGCCGACGCCGAGCACGAGGCCGCCGGTGCGGCCGACGATCCTGGCCTGCACCTGCACCTGAGCTTCGACCCGGCGGAGGACGTCGCCGCGCCCCTCGTGGGCGGTGCGCGGCCGAAGATGGCCATCCTGCGCGAGCAAGGGGTCAACTCGCAGGTCGAGATGAGCTACGCCATGGCGTCGGCCGGCTTCGAGACCTACGACGTGCACATGAGCGATCTGCTGGCCGGGCGCGCCCGGCTCGACATGTTCCAGGGCTTCGTTGCGTGCGGCGGCTTCAGCTACGGCGACACCCTCGGTGCCGGCGAGGGCTGGGCGCGCACCATCATGTTCCACCCCGAGCTCGCCGAGCAGTTCGCGGCCTTCTTCGGCCGGCCGGACACGCTCGCGCTGGGTGTGTGCAACGGCTGCCAGATGATGGCCGCGCTGGCGCCGATCATCCCTGGCGCACAGGCCTGGCCCCGCTTCACCCGCAACCGCAGCGAGCAGTTCGAGGCCCGGCTGTCGCTGGTGGAGGTTCTGGACAGCCCGAGCCTGTTCTTCGCCGGCATGGCGGGCAGCCGCATCCCGATCGCGGTGGCGCACGGTGAGGGCCATGCCGACTTCTCGCAGCGCGGCGACCCGGCCAAGGTGCACCGCGCGATGCGCTTCGTTGACCACCACGGCCGCCCGACCGAGGCCTACCCCTTCAACCCGAACGGCAGCCCCGGCGGCCTGACCTCGGTGACCACGGCCGACGGCCGCTTCACCGTGCTGATGCCGCATCCGGAGCGTGTCTTCCGCAATGTCCAGATGAGCTGGAGCGGCGGCGACGTCTCGGCGCCGAGCCCGTGGATGCGGATGTTCCGCAACGCCCGCCGCGCGCTCGGCTGATTTCGCCACACCGCAGCGACGATGGACTTCCCGATCGAGGACCGCGAGACGGCCCTGGCCGTGATCAGCCACCTGCAACAGCAGGCCGCGCGCGCCGGCGTCGAACTGCGCGAGCCGCCCGACGAGCCGGTGGGATGCTGCGGGCGCGGCTGCACGGGCTGCGTCTGGGAGGGCTACTATGGCGCCGTGGCCTACTGGCGCGACGAGGCGGTGCTGACGCTGTCGCCCTGACGCTGTCGCCCTGACGCTGTCGCCCTGAGGCCCCCGGGAGTCCGCCTTGACCCAGCTCGTCGTCCGCCGCCTGCTCGTCGACCTCAAGACGCCGCTTTCCCGCCACTGGGCTGGCGGAGATGCCTTCCGCACGGCCTTTTTCAACGCGCTGAGCTTCAGCTTCCCCGCCGGCGAGCAGTTGTTCATCGACTCGGTGCGCCTGGGCGCGGCGAAGCTGCCCGAAGCGGAGCGTGCTCGCTTCGACGAGGAGATGCGCGGCTTCATCGGCCAGGAGGCGACGCACCGGCGGGTGCACGCGCTCTTCAACGAGCACCTGGTCCGCCAGGGGCTGGTGAACAGCTGGGAGTGGCGCATCCTGCACCGGCGCGAGCGGCAGCTCGAAGGGCTGGATGCGCGCGCCTGGGTCGGCGTCACCGCCGCCACCGAGCACTTCACCGCCGTCTTCGCCGACTACCTGCTGGCCCACCCGCAGGCGCTGGCCGGCGCCGAGCCGCGGCTCGCGCTGCTGTGGACCTGGCACGCGGCGGAGGAGTCCGAGCACCGCGCCACGGCCTTCGATCTCTACCGCGCGATAGGCGGCAACGAACTCTGGCGCCGGCGCCTGTTCATCGTCGTCAGCTCGCACTTCGCGACCGACCTGCTGCGCCAGACCCTGCGCAACCTGTGGGACGACGGCACCTGGTGGCGGCCCTCGACCTGGATCTCGGGCGCGCGCTTCCTGTTCGGCCGCGGCGGGCTCGTGCGCGAGTGCTTCGGGCCCTGGCGGCGCTACCTGGCCGAGGACTTCCACCCCGACGAGGCCGACGACGCCGCGGCGCGGCACTGGCTCGCGTCGCACGCCGACACGGCCGTGCCTGTCCGTCTGGCAACCCCGTGAGCGGGCACCCCGCCAAGGCTGCGGCCCGGGCCTTCGCGGGCCGATTCGGCTTGCGTGTGCCGCTGCTGCAGGCGCCGATGGCCGGCGTGCCTTCCCTGGATCTCGCGGCCGCCGTCGGCGACGCCGGCGCGATGCCGGCGCTGGGCGCGCTGCTGATGGAGCCGCCGGCCATCGCGCAGTGGGTCGCGCAGTTGCGGGCGCGCTGCGCGGCGCCGCTGCAGGTCAACCTCTGGGCGCCCGACCCGCCGCCGATCCGTGACCCGGCGCACGAGGCGCGCGTCGCCGCCTTCCTCGAAGCCTTCGGGCCGCCTGCGCCCACTGGCGCCGCTGACGCCCGCCCGCCCGACTTCGAGGCGCAGTGCGCCGCGGTGCTGGAAGCGCGGCCGGCCGTCTTCTCCACCATCATGGGCCTGCCCCCCGAGTCGCTGTTGGTGCGGCTGAAGGATCGCGGCATCTCCTGGTTCGCCACTGTCACCACACTGGCCGAGGCGCGCGAAGCGCTGGCGGCCGGGGCCGATGCGCTCGTGGTGCAGGGGGCCGAGGCGGGCGGCCACCGGGGTGCGTTCGAGGCCGGACGGGCGCGCGACGAGGCCGTCGGCCTGTTTGCGCTGCTGCCGCGGGTGGCTGATGCCGCGACGGTGCCGGTGGTCGCGACTGGCGGCATCGCCGATGCCCGGGGCTTGGCGGCAGCGCTGCTGCTGGGTGCTCACGCCGTGCAGCTCGGCAGCGTGCTGCTGCGCACGCCGGAGGCGGGCATCGCCCCGGCCTGGGCCCGTGCGCTGGACGCGCTGCCGCCCGAGGGCACGCGGCTGACGCGCGCGTTCTCCGGGCGCACTGGCCGCGCCGTCGCCACGCGCTACGTCGAGGCCGCCGCCGCAACCGGGGCGCCCGAGCCGGCGCCGTACCCGGTCCAGCGCGGCCTGACCGCGGCGATGCGCCGCGAGGCCGAGACCGCCGGCGACCTGCAGCGCATGCAGGCGTGGGCCGGGCAGGGGGCTGGCCTGCCCGCACGCGTCGGGCCGGCGCGTGCGTGGCTGAAGGATCTCTGGACCGAGGCCGAACGGCTGCTTCCGGGCTGAGCAGGCGCTACCTGCAAAAAAACAAGGGGCCTTGCGGCCCCTTGGTTCATCCCGCCGGTGGCGAGACTCAGGCGTCGAGTTGTTCGATGCCCGCGATCAGCCAGTTCGAGCCGTCGGCGTGCGGCTTGACGAGGTGCCAGACCTCATCGAAGGACGCCGGGTCGGCACCCGCTTCCTCGCGCACGAGGCCGCGGAAGCGCACGCTGACCACCTGCTGCGCGGCCTCGTCGGCGACGTCGAGCACCTCGGTGTCGAGCTGGATGACTTCCGTGGCCTGATCGGCCGCGCCGCGATCGAGCAGATCGAGCTGCAGCGAGGCGAACAGCTCCGGCGTCGTGAAGCGCCGGATGTCATCGACGTTGCGCGCATCGTTGGCCGCCTGCAGGCGGATGAAGATGGTCTTGGCGATGCGGGCGAAGCTCTCGCTGTCGAAGCTGGCGGGCACGAAGGCACGGCTGACCGGCGCGGCGGTCGCCGTTTGCGCCACCGGTTGGGCCGGAGGGACCTCACTGCGCGGCGCCTCGACAGGCGCCGGGCTGGCCGAGCCACCGGACGGCGGCCAGGCGACCGACGGGGGAGCGCCCGTGCCCGAGCCAGCGGTGGCGCCGGCGTACTGCATGCCGCCCTGGGCCGGCTTCGGACCGAAGCGGCGCAGCAGGAAACGGATCACGAAGAACGCCGCGACAGCCATCAGCAGCATCGTCAGGAAGGTCGCGAAGCCCTCGCCAAGCCCGAAGTGCGACAGCAGGGCCGCGATACCCAGGCCGGCAGCGATGCCGGCGATGGGGCCGAGCCACGACTTCTTGCCGGCAGCGGCCGCAGCCGCGGGCGCCGCGGCGGCCGCGCCGGCGGTCGCCGGGGCTGCATTCGTCGGCGTGGCGGGCTTGGCCGGCGGCGCATCGGGCGCGGTGCGCGCGGGCATGTCGCGCTGCATGCCCGACGACTTGCCGCTGCCCAGGCGCTTGGCCTCCGAGATCGAGGGAACGGTGGTGGCGGCGATCGCGACCACCAGGGCACCCACGAGCCATTGCTTCATTGGAACCAACCTCTCGATGCAGTGAATCAGGGGTGCGCGCCAGCACTGCCGACCTGCGCGCACGCGGAGTGTCGGGCATCGCCGGCGCGGCTCCAAGTCCTGCGCCGGATGTCCCCAGGCCCGGTGTGTGCACGCTTGAAACGGGGCGCGCCGGCGTCATGTCACCGCCAGCCGGCATGGTGCCGGCGGGAAAGCCGAATGTCCGTCACGCTCCTCTGGGTTCTTGCCGTTCTCCTGATCCTGGTCGGGATCGCCGGCACCGTGCTGCCGGCGCTGCCGGGCACGGCTTTCGTCCTTGGCGGCATCGTGCTGGCCGCCTGGATCGACGACTTCACGCGCGTCGGCGCCGCCACGGTGGCGATCGTCGCCGTGCTGGCGGTGATCGCCTGGGTGCTCGACTACGTGGCCGGGCTGCTCGGGGCGCGCAAGGCAGGAGCCAGCCGAGAGGCGATCCTCGGCGCGGGGATCGGCACCGTCGCCGGCCTGCTGATGGGGCTGGTGGGCGTGCTGTTCATGCCGCTGGTGGGTGCCGCCGTGGGCGAATACATCGCCCGCCGCGACGAGCGCAAGGCGGTGCACGTGGGCGTGGCCACGTGGCTGGGCATCATGGCCGGCATGGTCGCCAAGGTCGTGATCGCCTTCATGATGGTGGGCATCTTCATCGTCGCGCTGCTGGTCTGACGGCGCTGCGAACCGCAGGTCGTCGGCGCCGGCGGCAGGTGCAGCGCGACGACCTCGGGCAACGCACCGGCCGCGGCGAAACGCTCGCGCATTGCCACGAAGTCGTCTGCGGAGCGCGTCGCGTCGGCACCGGCGCGATGTGCAGCTCGGCTCATCGCGGGGAGGGCGGATCGCTCCGGTGACGCGCGGCGTGCCGCGACAGGGCGTTGGGGAAGTACAGCGCGGTCAGGCTGCGGCTGTGCACCGGCGAGTAGCCGCGGCCATCGCCGCCCTGGGCGGCGTCGGCGTAGCGGCGCCAGTCGCGCACCCAGTGGATGTCGTCGCAGACCTCGAGCAGGCCCATGGTCTCGCGGTCGCCCACCAGCACGCCCTGCACGCGCAGCCCGAAGCGCTCGCGGGCATTTTCCAGGCGCTCCAGCGTGCGCGGCACGCAGCCGAACTCGCCGTCGCTGACGATCAGCAGGTCGGCGCTGGCCCAGCGCGATTCGTGCACGCTGTCGAGCGCACGCTCGATCGGCGTCTGCACGTCGGTGCCGCCGTCGAAGGCGCGTCCCATCAGTTCCAGCAGCGGGGCGAGGCCGCCGCGGGCGATGTCGAGGTCCTGCTCCATCAACTCGCCCGGGCCGCCGAAGGCCAGCAGCCTGCAGCCGCGCGCGCTCTCGTGCGCGATGCGCAGCGCGGCGATGACCACCGCCTTGGCGATGTTCTCGGGCGCCCCCTGCATGGAGCCGGACGTGTCCAGGCAGAGGATGATGGGCCCGCGCTCCAGCGCTTCAGCCTGGGGCGGCGTGTCGTCGGCGCGCGGCGGGCGCGAAGGGTCGGCGCGCCAGTCGGTCAGCACGGCCTCGGTCTGCCAGGTGAGCAGCCGGGACTCGGCATGGCGCGCCCGCCAGAGCTTCTGCAGCACCGGGTGTCGCAGCATCGCGGCCTCGCTGCCCAGCATGCGCTCGATGCGCCCGGACAGGCGCACGCCGGTGATCTCGCCGGGCGCGTCGGGCAGCCGGGTTTGCACCGCGCGCACGCCGTGCGCCCGGGCGGGTCGCTCTTCGGCCTGCGGTGGACGGCTTCGGGGGGCGGCCGTGCTGCGCTCGGCGCGGCCCAGCCGGCGCACCAGATCGGCCAGCGTGGGCAGTTGCTGCAGCCACTCGCTGGCGCGCCGGGCCGCCTGCCACTCGCGCGAGCGCAGCTGGCCGCGCAGCGTGTCCCAGCGCAGGTTCGCCAGGTCACCCAGGCCCTGCAGCAGCGCCAGTTCCTCCTCCAGACCATGGGTCTGCACCTGCCAGTCGGCGCGGAACTCACGGGCGACCTCGGCGATGGCCTGGGTGCGGCTCAGGCGCGGCTGATGGTCGACGACGCGGTCGAGGTGCCACAGCAGGGTGCGCAGCACCTGCTCGGCCAGCGCCGGGGTGTTTCGGCACGGCGTCGGCAGCGCGAGATCGCCCACCGCCTCGCGCAGCGGCGTGGTGGCCTCGGCGTCGCCGAAGTCGAGGCTGGCCGCGGGCAGTTCGCCCGCGAGCAGGGCCTGCAGCCACCCGGCCGCGTCGTCGAGGCGGCGGGCGCGGTCGCCGCAGCTGGTCACCAGGGCCGGCAACCAGAGCGCGCGCGGCAAGGGCTGCAGCCGGTCGTACGGGGCATCGACGGCCCCGATGTGCGTCATGCGTCCTCCGGCTCCAGGGCCACCGGGGGCGGGGCTGCGGTGTCGAGCGTGTCGTCCAGCGGCAGCGCGGCAAAGCCCTGCCGCGCGGCGAGCAGCCGGGCGTGCAGGCCTTCGAGCACGGCGCGGGTCGCTTCGTGCGCCGAGATCATGCGCGCGCGCTGCGCCGGCGGCATCCACAGCCGGGCTGCCAGCCGGGTGCGAAGCGCGGCCTCCTCGGCCGCCGCAGCCTGGTGGTGCTCTCGCACGTGGCCGAGGATCTCTTCGAGCTGCGCCAGCCGGGCCTGCACGTGCACGGGGCTCCAGCGGCGGCGAAGCTGCTCCTCGAGCTGGCGCGAGACGATGCGCAGCATGCCGCCTTCGCTGTCGCGGTCCTGGCCGAAACCGATGGCCTTGGCCAGCGCCAGCTTGCCCGCGGCGTCGTCGCCGTCGTCGGCGGGCATGGCCTGCTCGACCTCGAGCTGCTTCTCGAAGGCCTCGACGGCGCGGGTGAGCCACGGCGCCTGCCGCGGCACGGCCTGCATCCATTCCTGCTCGAACCAGCGCTCGAGCTCGGGCGCGTCGTCTGGCGATGACGCCGCGACGTAGGGTGCGAGCCACAGGTCCAGCGCGTCGACCCGGGGGCGGCCCTCGCAGGCGGCTGCCACCTTCAACAGGGCCGTCCACTGGCGCCAACGGCGGTCTGAGAGCACACGGCCGCCTTCAGCCAGGTGCGCACGCAGTGCCACCATCCCGGCCACGGCGTCGTCGCCGAGCTCCACGCCCGCGGCGGCCGCGGTGATCGCGCCTCGCTCGGCCGCGGTGATGTGGTCGGCCACGGCGGCGGGCCGGCCGCCTTCCAGCCGCAGCAGCGCGGCGAAGGCATCGTCGCTGACCGGCGCCACCGGCACGCGCAGCAGGAAGCGGTCGAAGAACGCCAGCAGCGACTCGTCGGCCGGCAGTTCGTTGCTGGCGCCGATCACGCTCACCAGGGGCGTGCGCACGCGGCCGCTGCCGTTGTCGAACTCGCGCTCGTTGAGCAGGGTCAGCAGTGCGTTGAGGATGGCCGAATTGGCCTTGAAGACCTCGTCGAGGAAGGCGACGCCGGCCTCGGGCATGAAGCCGGCGGTCAGGCGCTCGTAGCGGTCGTCCTCCAGCGCCTTGAGCGACAGGGGGCCGAACAGTTCCTCGGGCGTCGAAAACCGTGTCAGCAGGCGCTCGAAGTAGGGCGCGCCTTCCAGGCAGCGGTGGAGGCGGCGCGCCAGTTCGCTCTTGGCCGTGCCAGGCGGGCCGATCAGCAGCACGTGCTCGCCGGCCAGTGCGGCCAGCAGCACGAGCCGCACCGCGGCATCACGCTCCAGCAGGCCCTGGCCGAGCCGATCGACGAGCGCCTCGAGGCGCTCCATGGAGGGGATGGCTGTCGGGTCTGTGTCGCGGGCGGGCATGCTGCTGCAGATGATGACACGCCCGCGACGGGCGGCAAGCGCCGTGCCAGCGGGGTGTAGACCCCGCATTGCCTTGACCGCCTCCGTTGTCATATGATTCGTCGACCGCGCGGTCGAAGAATGAGCCGGCCACCAGATCCGGCCAGCCGCCGCGGCAGGAGACAGCATGTCGGAGCCCCCTGTCCTCGTCGCGCGGCACGGCGCGGTGACCACCATCACCCTCAACCGCCCGTCGGCGCTCAACAGCTTCACCGCGCAGATGCACGGCCTGCTGCTGCCCGCCCTCGATGCGGCGGCCGCCGACGCATCCGTCCGTGCGGTCGTCGTCACCGGCGCGGGCCGCGGGTTCTGCGCTGGCCAGGACCTGAACGACCCCGAGATGGGCGGCGCTGCCGACGTCGGCGCCGTGATCGAGCGCTACTACAGGCCTCTGGCCACGCGCGTGCGCACGATGCCCGTGCCCGTCATTGCTGCCGTCAACGGCGTGGCCGCGGGCGCCGGCGCCAACTTCGCCCTGTGCTGTGACTTCGTGATCGCGGCGCGCAGCGCCAGCTTCATCCAGGCCTTCTCGAAGATCGGCCTGGTCCCCGACTGCGGCGGCACCTGGCTGCTGCCGCGCCTGGTCGGCCGTGCCCGCGCGATCGGGCTGGCGATGACCGGCGACAAGCTGCCGGCCGAGGAAGCTGCCCGCATCGGCATGATCTGGGAGTGCGTCGACGACGCGGTGCTGCACGACGTGGTCATGTCGCTGGCGCAGCGCCTGGCGAAGATGCCGTCGCGTGCGCTGGCCGAGACGAGGCGCGCGCTCGACACCGCCATGGCGATGGACTTCGCCGACGCGATCACGCTCGAGGCCGACGCCCAGCGCGAACTGGGCCGCGCGCACGACTTCGGCGAGGGCGTGGCCGCCTTCCTGGCCAAGCGGCCGCCGGTCTTCAAGGACCGCTGATGGCCACGCCGCAACAGGTGGCGGAGGCCACGCGCGACGCGATGTGGAAGGACGACCGTGCCTCCAAGGCGCTGGGGATGCAAGTGCTCGCGGTGGGGCCGGGCACGGCCACGATCGTGATGACCGTGCGCGAAGACATGCTCAACGGCCACGACATCTGCCACGGCGGCCTGGTGACGACGCTGGCCGACAGCGCCTTCGCCTTCGCCTGCAACGCCTACAACGAAGTGACCGTGGCCTCGGGCTTCGACGTCAACCTGCTGGCCGCGGCACGGCTGGGCGACGTGCTGACGGCCAGCGCCGTCGAGGTCAGCAAGTCGGGCCGCACCGGCGTCTACGACATCACCGTGACCAACCAGCGCGGCGAGCGCGTGGCCGCCTTTCGCGGGCGTTCCTACACGATGAAGGGCAAGCCCCTCGTCGAGGGGCTGCCGATGGGCCGCGCGGCGGCCGGTGCCTGAAGGAGGAGCGCCCATGCCCGTCAAGTCCCCGCGTCCCGGCGAACTCGAGCCCATCGAGACCGCCAGCCGCGACGAACTGCAGGCCCTGCAGCTCGAGCGGCTGCGCCGGACGCTGCAGCACGCCTACGACAACGTTCCCCATTACCGCCGCGCCTTCGACTCGCGCGGCGTCCACCCGTCGGACTGCCTCACCCTGGCCGACCTGGCGAAGTTCCCGTTCACGACCAAGGGCGACCTGCGCGCCAACTATCCCTTCGGCATGTTCGCCGTGCCGCGCGAGCGGGTGGTGCGTGTGCACGCCTCGAGCGGCACCACCGGCAAGCCCACGGTGGTGGGCTACACGCAGGGCGACGTCGACCGCTGGGCCGGCCTCGTGGCGCGCAGCATCCGCGCCGGTGGCGGCCGTGCCGGCGACATCGTGCACGTGGCCTATGGCTACGGCCTGTTCACCGGCGGCCTGGGCGCCCACTACGGCGCCGAGCGCCTGGGCTGCACCGTGGTGCCTATGTCCGGCGGCCAGACCGAGAAGCAGGTGCAGTTGATCGAGGACTTCCGCCCCGACATCATCATGGTCACCCCGAGCTACATGCAGGTGATCGTCGAGGAGTTCCGCCGGCAGGGCAAGGACCCGAGGGCGATGTCGGTGGCCATCGGCATCTTCGGCGCCGAACCCTGGACCGAGGCGATGCGGCGCGACATCGAGCAGTCGGCGGCGATCGACGCCGTGGACATCTACGGCCTGTCGGAAGTGATGGGGCCCGGGGTCGCGAGCGAGTGCATCGAGACCAAGGACGGCCCGGTGATCTGGGAGGACCACTTCTATCCCGAGATCATCGACCCCGACACCGGCGAGGTGCTGCCCGACGGCAGCGAGGGCGAACTCGTGTTCACCACGCTCACGAAGGAGGCGCTGCCGGTCATCCGCTACCGCACGCGTGACCTCACCCGGCTGCTGCCGCCCACGGCACGCAGCATGCGTCGCATGGGCAAGATCGTCGGCCGCAGCGACGACATGCTGATCATCCGCGGCGTCAACCTGTTCCCGACGCAGATCGAGGAACTGGTGCTCGCCCACGGCGCACTGTCGGGCCAGTACCAGCTGGTTGTCACCCGCGAGGGCCTGCTCGACGAGGTGCGCGTGCGCTGCGAGCTCACGCCCGAGCACCGCGACGCCGACCGCGACGCCATCGGCCGCGACCTGCAGCATCGCATCAAGGCCCTCATAGGCGTGAGCACGACGGTCGACGTCGGCCTGCCCGAGTCGATCGAGCGCACCCTGGTCGGCAAGGCGCGACGCGTCGTCGACCAGCGTCCCCGCTGACGGAACACCAAGGAGCATCGACATGTACACCCAGGCCATGGATCTGGCCCCCAAGGAAGACCGCCCCGCGCTGCGCAGCGCCGAGGATGCACTGCTCGAGGAGCGTTTCGAGGCCCGCATCGACGACGGCGCCTTCATCGAGGCCAAGGACTGGATGCCGGAGCACTACCGAAAGACCCTGGTGCGGCAGATCAG
>JBILNT010000245.1:0-4266 GCA_044374875.1 Rubrivivax sp. | reverse complement strand
ACGGGGCACTGGAACAACAAATCCGGATTCGCCACAGCGGTGACCTACGAGGCATCCATCAGGGTTTCGAGGCGGGCGCCCCGTCGCTTGGCCAGCCCCGCTTTGCAGGACTCGTGGTTCCCCGCATGCCCGGCATCAGCGCGATGACCTGGGCGCGCATCTGCTCGGCCGTCACTCGTTCACGTCGCTGCGCTCGCTGCGACGGAACACCGTCCCGACGATCTCCGTGTCGGCGCCGTCGAAGATGACGTAGTTTTGGGTGCCGGCGGCGCGGCTGCCGCCATCGAGGTACACGAGACCCCGAATGCCGACGGCGGCAAGTGCCTCGCCAGCAGCCCCGTCACTTCCTTCCGCTCTACTCAGAGCGCGGTACAGGTCAGTGCCCCCGAAGTCCATCGCGTCCATGGTGCTGCTCACGCGGGACAACGCGTGCGGCCAGCAATCGGCGAACACCTTGCCTCTTGGAAGCGCAGACTTCTCATGCAGCGGCTTGTCCCACCGCGGCAGGTGGTTGCCGCCGGGAATCTCCACCTCGTAGACCCGCGCGGCCGGCGTGGCTACGATCTCGCGGGTCTGCTCCATGTCGGCGATGGTCGCATTCGACGCAGGTGAAGTGCGGCTCTGAACCCGACTGGCCGTACAGCCGGCTGCGCAGCGGGCGCGGAATCCACCGTCGGGGGCGCGGCTTGGGCCGGCGTGGGTCCTACAGATCTGCCCAGGGTGGCGTCGGGGCAAACTGTGCCACCCCCGACGTTGTTCGCGGCGGTGTCCATCGTCGTGCTGCGGACGGACCCAATCTTGACGTCCGTGGCGTTGGCCTGCTGTCCCGGCCCGGTGACCGACGCCGAAGGCTCTACATCGGGGGCGGCGTCGTGCCCGTCGACTGCCGCGCCGCCTGGCGCCGCGCCAGCACCTCCTGCGCCCTGCGGATTAGGTTCTCCCCGTTGCGCACCAGCGCCTGGTCGTTGTCCAGATTGCCCATCCGCACCTGCATCCAGCCCAGCGCCAGCGCCCGCTCCGGGTAGTTCTCCACCGTTTGCGGCAGCTGCGCCGGTTGCTGGGGCGGCTGGTGTGGCATTGGTGCGGACATTGGCTTCTCCATCGGCGGTCAGTGTGCGCAGCGCCTGCAGCGGCGTCGGCGCGTCAACGAACAATCTGCCGCCAGCGCCTCGCTAGCTGTGACGCTAAACGGCACCATCACTACGTTGCGTTCGGTCGCGAGGCTGATGAGCCTGTGCGGTAAACAGAGGTTCAGTTCGCGTGCCAGCCATCGCAGATCGCGTACTACCGCGTACCGATCCCGTCGGCGTTCGCTGATCCGGTCTGACCTCACGGCTGCTGCCAGTCGCAACGCTCCTGTCGCTGCGGTACGTCCCGCCGAAACCAAGCTACGTGTCGTCAGGGGCGAGGCCAGAGGTCGAAGGTCGAGATGCCGTCGGCAGTGTTGTCACCTGGGACTCCTGCTTACCTGATGCGGGCGTCGAGTGTGACCGCAACGGCTCGGGGACTGAAAAGTGCTTACACCCGCCGTTACACCGAGTCCAGGAACGAAAAAGCCCGCCGGGCTAGGGCGGGCTAAGTCGTTGATTTCAATGGTGCCGGTGAAGAGAGTCGAACTCCCGACCTTCGCATTACGAATGCGCTGCTCTACCAACTGAGCTACACCGGCCTGCGTGGGCGCCTCGGGGCACCTTCAGCGAAGCCCTTCATTATAGCCACGGTGCGCGACGCTTCGTCGCGCACCGTGGCCCGTCAGGCGGGGTCGGCGTGGTAGGCGGTCACGCGCTCGACCTCGTTCTTGGAGCCGAGCACGACGCTCACGCGCTCGTGCAGCCTGCCGGGCTGGATGTCCATGATCCGCTCGTGACCGTTGGTGGCCGCGCCGCCGGCCTGTTCGACGAGGAAGGCCATCGGGTTGGCCTCGTACATCAGGCGCAGCTTGCCGGGCTTGTCGGGCTCGCGCTTGTCCCAGGGGTACATGAAGATCCCGCCGCGGGTCAGGATGCGGTGCACGTCGGCCACCATGCTGGCGACCCAGCGCATGTTGAAGTCCTTGCCGCGCGGACCTTCCCTGCCGGCGAGGCATTCGTCGATGTAGCGGCGCACCGGCGGGGCCCAGTGGCGCATGTTCGACATGTTGATGGCGAACTCCTTGGTGTCCTCGGGGATCTGCACGTCCTGCTCGGTCAGCACCCACGAGCCGGTCTCGCGGTCGAGCGTGAACATCACCACGCCGTTGCCCACGGTCAGCACCAGGGTCGTCTGCGGGCCGTAGACGCAGTAGCCCGCGGCGGCCTGCTGCTTGCCGGGCTGCAGGAAGTCCTCGTCGCTGACGCCACGCGCGTGGCCGACCTTGCGCAGCACGCTGAAGATGGTGCCGATGCTGACGTTGACGTCGATGTTCGACGAGCCGTCGAGCGGGTCGAACAGCAGCAGGTACTCGCCCTGGGGGTAGCGGTTGGGCACGACGTGGATCGAGTCCATCTCCTCGCTGGCCATGGCCGCGAGGTGGCCACCCCACTCGTTGGCCTCGACGAGCACCTCGTTGGCGATCACGTCGAGCTTCTTCTGCACCTCGCCCTGCACGTTCTCGCTGCCGGCGCTGCCGAGCACGTCGCCCAGCGCCCCCTTGTTGACGGCGATGGCGATGCGCTTGCAGGCGCGCGCGACGACCTCGATCAGCAGGCGCAGGTTGCCCGGGATGCGGTTGTGCTCACGCTGCTGCTCGACGAGGTACTGGGTGAGGCTGATGCGGCGGGTGCTCATGCGGCGGACTCCAGGGCACGGGTGACGACCTCGCGCACGTCGCTGCTGAGGTCGGGCTTGGCGGCCACGCGGGCGACGGCCTCGCGGGCGGCGCTGCGCCAGGGCTCGGCCAGCGCCGCCCAGCGATCCATGGCGCGTGCCAGCCGGGCGGCGGTCTGCGGGTTGATGGCGTCGAGTTCGAGCAGGCGCTCGGCCCAGAACACGTAGCCCGCCGCATCGGCGCGGTGGAAGGCCGCCGGGTTGAACATGCACAGCGCGAAGATCAGGCTGCGTGCGCGGTTGGGGTTGCGCAGCGTGAAGTCGGGGTGCTGCAGCAGTGCCTTCGCGCGGGCGAAGGCGCGGCCGGCGCCGGCGCCGAGCGGCTCGGGTGCGCGGGCCTGCAGCGTGAACCACTTGTCGACCACCAGAGGGTCGTGGCGGAACATGGCGTGGAAGCGCTCCAACGCTGGTTCGGCGAGTTCCGCATGCGCGTTGACCAGGGCCGTCAGCGCGCCGAGGCGGTCGGTCATGTTGCCGGCATCCTTGACGCGCTGGTAGGCGCGGCCGGGCCAGACCGGGTCGCCGGCATGCGTGGCGGCGAGGCACAGCATCTCCAGCGCCAGGCTCGCCAGTGCGCGCCGGCCCGACTGCTCGGCCGTCGGGGCGTAGCCCTCGCGAACGTCGTGGGCGTCGAAGGCCTCGGCCCAGTCGTCGCGCAGGCCCTCGGCCAGCTGGTGGCGGAACCGCTCGCGCACGGCATGGATGCGCTGGGGGTCGAAGCTGCTGACCTGCTCGGCGACGTAGCCCTCGCTGGGCAGCGTCAGCACCAGCGCCTTGAATGCCGGGTCGAGGTCGGGGTGGCGCAGCACGGCGCGCATGGCGCCGACAAAGGCGTCGTCCAGGCGCGGCTCGGCATCCTGGGCCACCGCGGCCAGCATCCGGCCCAGCGCCAGGCGCTGGGCGGCCTCCCAGCGGTTGAACGGGTCGGTGTCGTGCGCCAGCAGGGCGAGCAGTTCGTCGTCGCCCAGGCCGTCGTCCAGGATGACCGGCGCCGAGAACCCGCGCAGCAGCGAAGGCACGGGGGCCTCGTCGACGCCGTCGAAGACGAAGCTTGCCTGTTCGCTGTCGAGCACCAGCAGGCGTTCGGCGGCGACCGGGCGGCCGTCGCGGGCGACGAGCGCGGCTGCCACCGGCACGACGAAGGGCTGCTTGACCGGCTGGCCCGGCGTGGCAGGCGTGTGCTGAGCGAGCGTGAGGGTGTAGCGCCGCGACTCGGCGTCCCAGGTTCCACGGGCGCTGACGCGCGGCGTGCCGGCCTGCGCGTACCAGCGTTTGAAGGTGTCGAGGCGCTCGGCCAGCGCGCTGCCCGGGTTGGCGTCGGCGATGGCCTGCGCGAAGTCGTCGCAGGTCACGGCCTGGCCGTCGTGGCGCTGGAAGTACAGCTTCATGCCCTGGGCGAAGCCTTCGCGTCCGACCAGGGTCTGCATCATCCGCACGACCTCGGCACCCTTCTCGTAGACG
>JBILNT010000077.1:0-15109 GCA_044374875.1 Rubrivivax sp. | reverse complement strand
CGCGCGGCGTCCATCGACCCGGCGGCTCCAGGCTCATACCTGGATTGGAAAAGACTTCGCCGCCGGCGTGCGGTCAGGACTGGAACGCGCCGGGGGACCAGCGCGGCGGCGCGCGCAGTGCCCGCGTGCCGACCGGGAACGCGAACTCGGCGGCGGGCGTGAGGTCGACACCCAGCGCCGTGGCCGGGTCGACGCCCCTGCCCCGCAGCACCGAGCCCGGCGCCAGCTCGAAGGCCATCGCATCCGGATCGCGCAGCATGGCCGAGACGGCCGGGTAGTTGCCCTCGAACCGGCCGTCGGCCGGCATGGCCAGGGCGCCCAGCCCGACGGTGAGGTTGTTGACCGCGAGGACCTGCGTGCCCGCCGCAAGCCGGTCGCGGAAGACGCGCAGGAACAGCGCCGGCAACGTGCGCCCGTTGACGAAGGTGTTGTGCGAGACGTGCAGCCGGCTGTCGGGCCAGGGGCGGCCCTCGGCCCCGTAGGCGACGAGGGCGAAGTTCTGCGAGCCCGGCGCCTGCCCGATCACGTTGCCGACGAGGGTCGCAAACCCGCCGTTGGGCAGGTCGACCTCGTACGAGGCCTCGCCTTCCGGCCCGTCGTAGATGAGGTTGTAGGCGATCGTGCTGCGGCGCGCGCGCGACTTGACGAGGTGTCCCTCGAAGCCGCGGTGGAAGCGGCTGCCCGTGATCGTCACGCTGGCGATGCGGCCGACGTACAGCAGGTGGTGCAGCCCGCCGACCACGCGCGGCGCCTCGCCGAACTCGCAGGCCTCGACGGCGAGCGTCGCGTCCTCGGCGTTGCCCGTCAGCAGGCCGTTCTCGTTGTCGAAGAACGCACAGCGCACCGCACGCAGGCTGCCGCTGTCGAGGCGGATGCCGGCACCGTTGCGGTCGGCCGAGCGGCAGCCGCGGAACTCGATGTTCTCGACGATCACCTCGCCGCCGCGCACCACCAGGATGGCCTTGCCTTCGGCGTTGCGCCCTTCGGCGTGAAGCACGGGACGCCTGCCTATGCCGCGGATCGCCAGCCGCTTGCCCTCGACCACCGCCACCTCGCCGCGGTAGGCCCCGGGCAGCAGGTCGATGGTGTCGCCGTCGCGGGCCTGCTGGATCGCCTGGCGCAGCGACAGCGGCTGGCCGCCGGGCCCCACCACCAGCGAGGAGCCCGCGGCAATGCCGGGCGCAAGGGGAAGCAGCGCGCCACCGGCCACGGCCAGCATGGTTCTGCGATCGAAGAGTTGGCGGTCGGCCCGGTACGGCATGGTTGGAAAGCAGGCGATCCGGCCGCGGAGTATCTCAGCGCGAGGCCGCGCCGGACGCCGCGAACGCACCGGCGACTGCCGATCCCCCGCGAATAAGGGTTTCCCATGCGCGGTGCAGGTGCGGAACGCGCCTGGCAGGCCGGTAGCATCGCCCGGGACTTCCCGATGACGGAACCATGATGGAGACAGCCATGATCCTGCGCCGCCGGCTCGTTGCCGCGCTTGCCCTCGCCGCCGCCCCGATGGCCCACGCCCAGGAGGGCGGGCAGCTCAACGTGATCTGCTCGGTCCAGGCCGAGTGGTGCAACATGATCCAGACCGTGTTCACGCGCACCACCGGGATCAAGGTCAACATGTCGCTCAAGGGCTCGGGCGAGGCGCTGGCGCAGATCATCGCCGAGCGCGCCAACCCCAAGACCGATGTCTGGTTCGGCGGCACCGGCGACCCCCACCTGCAGGCCGCCGAGCAGGACCTGACGCTCGAGTACAAGTCGCCCTCGCTGCCGCAGCTTCACGATTGGGCGCAGCAGCAGGCCGCGCAGAGCAAGTTCCGCACGGTGGGCATCTATTCCGGGCCGCTGGGCTTCGGCTACAACACCGAGCTGGTCGCGAAGAAGAAGATGGCCGTGCCGAAGACCTGGGCCGACCTGCTCAAGCCCGAGTACAAGGGCGAGATCCAGGTCGCCAACCCCGCCTCCAGCGGCACCGCCTACACGATGGTGGCCACGCTGGTGCAGCTGATGGGCGAGGACAAGGCCTTCGACTACATGAAGCAGCTGCACCGCAACATCAGCCAGTACACGCGCAGCGGCACCGGCCCGATCAAGGCGGTGGCGCGCGGCGAGACCACGGTGTCGATCAGCTTCGTGCACGACGGCCCTGGCGAGGCCATGCAGGGCTTCCCGGTGGCCACCATCACCCCGGCCGAGGGCACCGGCGCCGAGATCGGCTCGATGTCGATCATCAAGGGCGCGCGCAACCTGCCGCAGGCCAGGCGCTTCTACGAGTGGGCCCTGACGGCGTCGGCGCAGGAGATGGGCGCCGCCGCCAAGCAGTTCCAGCTGCCGTCGAACAAGGCCGCCAAGGTCGACCCGCGCGTGCCCGACTTCAAGAAGATCAAGTTCATCAACTACGACTACGCGAAGTACGGCGCCTCGGCCGAGCGCCGGCGCCTGATCGCCAAGTGGGAGAAGGAAGTCAACTCGCTGCCGCGCTGATGCGGGCTTTCGCGAGATGACTTCGGCGACCGCGACGCTGGGCGCGGCACGCGCCCGCAGGACGGTGCTCGGCTGGCTGCTGCTGGGGCTGGCGGCCTACGCGCTGCTGCCCTGGTACTTCCCGCAGAGCATGCCGCTGCGCGAGGCGCTGCCGGGCATCTTCGGCGGCCCCGACACCGCCAGCGGCATCGTCCACGCGCTGCGCCATGACCGGCCCTGGCTGTGGGTCGGTCTCGCCGGCCTGGCGCTGGCAGCCGTCGCGACGGCGCTGCGTGCCGGGCGCGCCCAGGGTGCCTGGCTGGTGGCCGGCTCGCTGTGCGGGCTGGCCGGGCTGCTGGGCAGCGGATTCGCCATCGGCGCGGCCGGATGGTCGTTCCCGGGACTGGCGGCCCTGTTCGGTGACCTTCCGCACGGCCAGTACGGCCTGGGCATAGGCGGCGCGCTGGCGCTGCTGGCGCTGCTGATGCTGCTGGGTGCCGGCATCGCGCGGCTGGGCTATTTCCGCGGCGACATGTTCGTCGCCGGCGCGGTGGTGCTGTGCAGCGCGCTGCTGCTGCTGTTCGTGGCGCTGCCGGTGGGCAAGAGCCTCACCGGCGCGCTGTACGACGACGCCGGGGTGTTCTCCCTCACGGCACTGGGCGAGCGGCTGGGCAGCGAGCGCGTCTGGGGCCTGGGCTGCCTGGCCGGCGGGGTGCGCTGCGGCGTTGCCTGGAACACCTTGTTCCTCGCGCTGCTCACGGCCACCGGCACGACCATCCTGGGCACCTTCATCGCGCTGATCGCCGAGCGCGGCTCGCGGCGGCTGTCGCGCCCGCTGAACATCCTCGCCCTCCTGCCCATCATCACGCCGCCCTTCGTCGTCGGCCTGGGCCTGGTGCTGCTGTTCGGTCGCGCCGGGCTGGTCAACCAGTTCCTCGAGTGGGCCTTCGGCATCCCGCCCACGCGCTGGTTCTACGGCCTGTTCGGCGTCTGGCTGGCGCAGATGTTCGCCTTCACGCCGATCGCCTTCATGATCATGCGCGGCGTGGTGCAGGGCATCGCGCCGAGCATGGAGGAGGCGGCGCAGACACTGCGCGCCAGCCGCCTGCGCACCTTCATGACGGTGACGCTGCCGCTGATGAAGCCGGGCCTGGCGAACGCCTTCCTGGTGGGCTTCATCGAGAGCATCGCCGACTTCGGCAACCCGATCATCGTCGGCGGCTCGTACACGGTGCTGTCGACCGACATCTTCTTCGCCATCGTCGGCGCGCAGTACGACCAGGGCCGCGCGGCGTCGCTGGCGCTCATCCTGACCGGCTTCGCGCTGACGGTCTTCTTCATCCAGCAGCGCGTGCTCGGGCGCACCAGCTACACCACCGTGTCCGGCAAGGGCGACAGCGGGGTGCCGATGCCGCTGCCCGACCCGGTGCGGCGGCTCTCGCTGGGCGTGGCCGGGCCGTGGCTGCTGTTCACGGTGGTGGTCTACCTGTTCGCCTTCATGGGCGGCTTCGTGCAGACCTGGGGTCGCGACTACACCCCCACGCTGGCCCACTTCCGCACCGCCTTCGACCTGCAGTGGGGCGACTACGGCCTGGTGTGGGCCGGCACGGCGTGGAACTCGCTGTTCACGACGCTCAAGCTCGCCGCCATCGCGGCCCCGATCTGCGCCTCGATCGGCCTGCTGATCAGCTGGCTGCTGGCGCGCACCCAGTTCGTCGGCCAGCGGGCCTTCGAGTTCGCGGCGCTGCTGGCCTTCGCCATCCCTGGCACGGTGCTGGGCGTGAGCTACATCCTGGCCTTCAACGTGCCGCCCTTCGAGCTCACCGGCACCGGGCTCATCATCGTGCTGTGCTTCGTGTTCCGCAACCTGCCGGTGGGCGTGCGCGCCGGCACCGCGAGCTTCAAGCAGCTCGACAAGAGCCTGGACGAGGCCAGCACGATGCTGCGCGCGGGCACCGCCACCACGCTGCGCCGCGTCGTGCTGCCGCTGCTCAAGCCCGCCCTGGTGGCGGCCCTGGTCTACAGCTTCGTGCGCAGCATGACCACCGTCTCGGCGGTGATCTTCCTCGTCACCGCCGAGAACGAGCTCGCCACCACCTACATCATCGGCCGCGTCGGCAACGGCGACTACGGCGTCGCGCTGGCGTACTGCACGGTGCTCATCGTGCTGATGTCGCTGGCCACGGCCGCGATCCAGTTCGTCGTCGGCGAGCGCAGGCTCGGCCGGCGCAAGGCCCACGCATGAACCGCACCCCATGAACGGCATCGAGTTCCGCCAGGTCACCAAGCGCTACGGCGGCAAGCAAGCGCCGCTGGTCGTCAAGGGCGTCGACCTGATCGTGCCCAAGGGCACGCTGACCACCATCCTCGGGCCCAGCGGCTGCGGCAAGACGACGCTGCTGCGCATGATCGCCGGGCTCGACGCGCCGACCTCGGGCAGCATCCTGATCGACGGCGAGGACGTCACCACGCTGGGCCCGGCCGAGCGCAACGTCAGCATGGTGTTCCAGAGCTATGCCCTGTTCCCGCACCTGAGCGTGATCGACAACGTCGGCTACGGGCTCACCGTGACCGGCGTGCCCAAGGACGAGGCGCGGCGCCGTGCGCGCGCCACGCTGGACAGCGTGGGCCTGGTCGGCTTCGACGAGCGGCTGCCCAGCGAGCTCTCGGGCGGCCAGCAGCAGCGCGTGGCGGTGGCGCGCTCGCTGGTGCTGGAACCCTCGGTGATGCTGTTCGACGAGCCGCTGTCGAACCTGGACGCACGGCTGCGCCGCAGCATGCGCGAGGAGATCCGCGCGCTGCAGCAGCGCCTGGGCCTGACCGTCGCCTACGTCACGCACGACCAGAGCGAAGCGCTGGCCGTCAGCGACCAGATCGTCGTGATGGACGCCGGGCGCATCGCGCAGGCGGGCACGCCGCAGCAGCTCTACGAACATCCGGCCAGCGAGTTCGTGGCCGGCTTCATGGGCGAGGCGATGCTGTTCGCGGGCGAGGCACTGCCCGACGGCACGGTTCGGCTCGGGCCGCTGGCGCTGCCGGCACGCCGGGCGGTCGCGCCCGGTGCCGTGCGCATCGCGGTGCGCCCGGAAGCCTGGGCGCTGGTCGAGCCCGGCCGCGGTGGCCTGGACGGCAGGCTGGCGAAGTTCGCCTACCTGGGCAGCTTCCAGGAGCTGACGATCGCCACGGCCATCGGCGAGATCTTCGTCGTCTCGCCCGACGTCACGCGACGGTGGCACGTGGGCGAAGCCGTGGGCCTGTCGCTGGGCGCCACCGGCGTCTCGGTGGTGGAGGCCCCCAGGAGCTGACGCGCCGACGCGCCGTCACCAGCGCACCTCGAAGCGCTTCTCGCGCCAGGCGAGCCGTGCCGAGCGCGGACCGATGCGCTCGACGACGAGCCCCGGGCCGAGGGCATCGCCCTCGCGCAGGAGCTGGCCGTCGAGCATCACGAAGCGGCTGGAAGGCTGCTCCGACCAGACCGAGCCGCCCACGACCAGCGGCGGCAGCTGGCGCCGCACGGTCGGCGGCAGTTCCGCCAGCGCGGGCACCGGGCCCTGCGCCGGATCGGCCGTGGCCTGCCTGGCCAGGGGCGTCGAGGCGGGCGGTGACACGGCTGCGGCGGCGGGCGCCTCGACCGCCGCAGGCGCTGGCACAGGCACCGGCACGGGTTGCGGCGGCGGTGGCGCCACGGGCAACGTGAGCACCTGCACCACGGGGGCGCGTGCCTGATCCGGCACCGCCGGGGCTGCCGCCCCGGCCGCCGGCAACGACGCCGGCCGCGCAGGCTCGGCAGCCGGCATGCCCTGACGCTCCCACGGGCCCCAGGCCAGCAAGACAAGCGCCAGCGCCGCGGCGGCACCGCCAGCTGCCCAGGTCCAGCCCGGACGCCCGGCGCGCGTCGCCAGGGGGCCTGCCATGGTTGCGGGCAGGGGCTGGCTGGCGAGCCCCGGCACGCTGCCGCGCGACCGCTCGGCGTCGGCCTTGCGCAGTGCGTCGAGGATGTACGACATCGCCGTGCTCCAGTTTCAGCGCCAGGCCTCGAGCCGCGGGCCCGCATCACCCGCGGCCTGGGCCAGCGCGATCAGCGTCAGCGGGCCCAGGCGGCCGTCGGGTGTCAGGCCGCGGTCGGTCTGGAAGGCGAGCACCTGCTCGCGCAGCGGCTGGTCGACGCCGGCGGCAGCGGCCGCGGCCAGCCGCGGGCGCAACCAAGGCTCGACGGCCGCCAGCGGCGCGTCGGCACGCCAGCCGGGCGGCGGGCGCCACAGCGTCGCGAACTCGCCGCGCCAGACGCGGGCCAGCGCCCCAGGTGCCATCGTGCGCGGGCCGTCGGCCGTCTGCAGCACGACGGCGCCTTCGGCGAAGCCGGTCACCAGCGCGTGGCCGCGCCGCCCGGCATCGTCCTGCAGTTCGACGATCACCGGATGGCCGAGCCGGCGGATCAGGTCCAGGCCGCCCCGGGTGCGCAGGCACTGCAGCCCCTGCGCGGCGGCAGCGGCGCACGCATCCACCCCGTCGGCCAGCGTGACGCCCCAGCGCAGCGCCAGCGCGCGCCAGGCCTCGCCCTCGTCGGGCATCGCCGCGGCGGCCGGGCCGGTCGCCAGCGTCGGCGGCGACGCGGCCGTGGTCGCCGACGACGCAGCCATGGCGGCGGTCGTCGACGCGGCCGTCGCGGGCTTCGCGGCGGCCGTGCCGGGGCCCGGGGCCGGTCGCGTCGACCACAGCGCGGCCCCCACCACGATGACGCCGCCGGCCGCAGCCGGCACCCAGGCCCACGCCGGCAGGCGCCTCACCGCGGGTATCTCGCCGAAGACCTCGCGCGCGGCGCGGTCGACCACCCGCGGCCCGATGCGCTGCACACCCAACGCATACGCCCCCAGCATCGCCCGGCCGGCCACGAGGTTGATGCGCCGCGGCACCCCGCCGGCCAGCCTGTGGAGCCGCCGCAGTGCCGCCGGCTCGAAGGGCAGCGGCCCCTGGAGGCCAGCCACCGCCAGACGGTGGCGCACGTACTGCGCGGTGCCCGCCTCGTCGAGCGCGCCGAGGTGAAAGCGCGCCACCACCCGCTGCGCCAGTTGCTCCAGCTCGGGGCGGGCCAGCATCTGTCGCAACTCGGGCTGCCCGATCAGCACGATCTGCAGCAGCTTCTTCTCGGCCGTCTCCAGGTTGGTGAGAAGTCGCAGCTGCTCCAGCACCTCGGCCGACAGGCTCTGTGCCTCGTCGATCACGAGCACGCAGTGCCCGCCCTCGGCGTGGCGCGCCAGCACGTGGCGGTTGAGCGGATCGAGCAGGTCCTTGACCGTGGCGGTGCCCGGGCTGCGCTCGGGCACGGGGATGCCGAACTCCTCGCAGACGGTCTGCAGCAGCTCGACGACGGTGAGCTTCGGGTTGACGACGTAGGCCACCTCGCAGCCCGGGGGCACCTGCTCCAGGAAGCAACGGCAGACGGTCGTCTTGCCGGCACCGATCTCGCCGGTCAGCAGCACGAAGCCGCCTTCGCCGCCCAGGCCGTAGAGCAGGTGCGCCAGCGCCTCCCGGTGCGCCTCGCTCATGAAGAGGAAGCGCGGGTCGGGCGCGATGGAGAACGGCTCCTGCGCGAGGCCGAAGAAGGCGGTGTACATCGCAGGCAGGCCGTCCGGGTGTGCGGGCTTCAGGCCGCCGGCGCGAGCCCCTCGAACAGCGGGGCCACCTCGCGCTCGTACTTCGCGAGGTAATCCTTGAACGAGGTGCCGCCGGTGCCCGTCTCGACGCCGACGCGGCCCAGCTGCACGACGGCCAACTGCAGGTGCGCGCGGTGGAAGGCGGTCTGCGCGACGTCGAAGTCGCGCAGCAGGCCCAGCAGCTCGGCCGCGTTCGCGTGCGCCGCGGCCGCGGTGGCGGTATCGGCCGCCTCCACCCGATCGCGCCAGACGCGCCACCAGTGCGCCAGGCTGTGCTGCGCGTGGGCCTCGATCCAGGCGGCGACCTGGGCGCCGAACCGGCGCTCGAACTCGGTCTCCGCCACGTGCAGCCGGCCCTCGGCATCGGCCGTGCCGCCCTGCCAGTAGCGCCCGCGCACCCCGGCCAGGATCTCGATGTGGCGGAACTGCAGGCTCTGGAAGCCGCTGGTCGGCCCGATGCGGGTGCGGAACTGCGCGAAGGCGCGCATGTCGGCCAGGATCGGCATCGTCGTGTTGACCGTGCGCCACAGCCGCACGACCCGGCGCAGGTAGTAGGCCGCCTCGCCAAGCTCGTCGGCCACGCCATCGGCAGGCTGCGTCATCGACAGGCGCCACGCGTCGAGCGTGCGCCCGAGGTCGAGCACCATCTGGTGGAACGCGATCTCGCAGACCTGGTGCACCGCGATGAACAGGTCCTCGTCGGCGGAATCGGTCAGCGGCTGCTTGCAGGCCAGCAGCGCGGGCAGGCTGTGGTAGTTCCAGTAGTGGTTGAGCGAGGCGTCGCGCGCGGGGTCGCGCAGCGGCAGCGGGGTGCGGAAGTCGGTCGCTTCGGGCTTCATCGTGCGGCGCTCGCTCGGCGTTCCTCAACCAGGGGGCAGGCCCACCACGATAGCGCAGCCGGCGGGCCGCGCCGCTGCTCAGGCCGGCGACGAACGCAGCCCCGCCACCTTGCCGCCACTGAACAGGTACTCGACGCGCAGCACCGGGTCGCCCTTCTCGCCGGCGAAGGTGAATCCGACCATGGCGATCTCGTCGCCCTCGCGGATGGGCGTCACTTTCCAGGCTTCCATGCGCGGCAACGGCGCCAGCTCGACCTGCCAGACGCGGTCCTTGCGCTGCGGCAGGCGCGCGGCCTTCAGCAGCGCCACGCCATCGACCGGCGAGACCTGCGCGGGCACGGCGCGGCCGGCCAGGTCGGCGGGCAGCCGCAGGTCAGCGCGCAGTTCGAGCTCGAGCTCGGCGTGCGGGTTGCGCCAGGCGACCTTGCGGGCACGGCCCTCGAGGTAGATCGGCTGGGTCTGGTCGAAGCTGCTCCAGCCGTGGTGGGCACGGGCCGGCAGCACGAGCGCGCAGGTGCCGGCGGCGATGAAGAGGCGTCGATGCATCGGCAGTCTCCGGGTGAAGGCACGGCGGATCAGGCGTACCCGATCCAGCGCCCCAGGATGATGACCGCCAGCCAAAGCCCCAGCGAGACCACGGTCTGCGCTCGGGCGATGGCGTCGGGACGGTCGAGCCCGCCGCGGGCGTGGAACATCGCGGCGTTCAGGCCGGCCAGCATCACCAGCGACATCTTGACGACGAAGACGCGGTTGGCCAGCAGTTCGGCCGGCGCGGCGGCGAACATCAGCACCCCGCTGCCGACCACGACGCAGAACCCGGCCAGCGCGAGGGAGAGCGCCAACCGTGCCAGGGCCCGCAGCGGCAGCTCGGCGCCCGCGCCCCAGACGCGCAGCTCGAGCAGCACCAGGTTGCCCACCAGCAGCGCGATGCCGACGATGTGCGCCGACTCCAGCATCGGGTAGGCCCAGGGGTGGGAGGCCAGCCCGGGCAGGCCCCGGAAACCCGTCACGAAAGCGGCATCTGGCATGCGTCGCATGCTGCCAGAAGCGGCCGCCGCACGCCGACCCCCCACCTAGAATCCCGGCCATGCACATCCACATCCTGGGCATCTGCGGCACCTTCATGGGCGGCCTGGCGGCGCTGGCGCGCGAAGCCGGTCACCGCGTGACGGGCTGTGATGCAAACGTCTACCCGCCGATGAGCGACCAGCTGCGCGCCCTCGGCATCGACCTGATCGAGGGCTGGGGCGCCGAGCAGCTGGCGCTGCAGCCCGACGTGTTCGTCGTCGGCAACGTCGTGACGCGCGGCAACCCGCTGATGGAGGCCGTGCTCGACGCCGGTGCCCGCTACACCAGCGGCCCGCAGTGGCTGGCCGAGCACGTGCTGCCGGGCCGCCACGTGCTGGCCGTGGCCGGCACGCACGGCAAGACCACCACCACCTCGATGCTGGCGTGGATCCTGGAGGCCGCCGGGCAGCAGCCCGGATTCCTGGTGGGCGGCGTACCGCAGAACTTCGGCGTCTCGGCGCGGCTGGGCACCGGTCGCGCCTTCGTCATCGAGGCCGACGAGTACGACACCGCCTTCTTCGACAAGCGCAGCAAGTTCGTCCACTACCGGCCACGCACGGCCGTGCTCAACAACCTCGAGCACGACCACGCCGACATCTTCCCCGACCTGGCGGCCATCGAGACGCAGTTCCACCACCTCGTGCGCACGGTTCCGGCCAGCGGGCGCATCGTCGTCAACGCCCGCGAGGAGTCGCTGCAGCGCGTGCTCGAGCGCGGCTGCTGGAGCGAGGTGCAGCGCTTCGGCGCCCGCAAGGAGGAGCCTGGCGTGCTGCGCGCGCGCGGCGAGCCCCACGCCTTCGACGTGCTGCGCGGCAGCCTGAAGGTCGGGCGCGTCGACTGGCCCCTGATCGGCGAGCACAACCAGCTCAACGCGCTGGCGGCCATCCTGGCGGCCGAGCACGCCGGGGTCGCGCCCGCCGACGCCGCGGCGGCACTCGGCCGCTTCGAGAACGTGCGCCGGCGCATGGAGCTGCGCGGCGAGGCCGGCGGCATCAAGGTCTACGACGACTTCGCCCACCACCCCACCGCCATGCGCACCACCGTCGCGGGGTTGCGCCGCAAGGTCGGCACCGCGCGCATCCTGGCGGTGTTCGAGCCTCGCTCGAACACCATGAAGCTCGGCACGATGAAGGCCCAGCTGCCGTGGTCGCTGGAAGAGGCCGACCTCGCCTTCTGCCTGCAGGGCAGCTACGGCTGGGACGCCCGCGAGGCGCTGGCCCCGATGGGCACGCAGGCGGTGGTGGCCGACTCGGTCGACAGCCTCGTGCGCGAGGTCTCCCGCGCGGCACGCCGGGGCGACCACGTGCTCGTGATGAGCAACGGCGGCTTCGGCGGCATCCACGCCAAGCTGCTCGAGGCGCTGGCCCGGTCTGCCTGAGCCCACGGCCCTGCCCGGCCGGGCGTTCGTCACGCCGCCAGCGCCGTTCGACGCCCAGCGCCTGCACGTTCGGGCACATTGCGCTAAGGTGAGGCTTCCTTGCCGCTGGCGACCGACGCGTGAACCGAATGAACGGACAGACCGATTCCCGCCCGACCACGGCCCCTGCCGTGGCCGCCCTCGTCGCTGCCCTTCTGGCGGCGGGCTGCGCGACCGTGGCCGTCGCGCCCGGCAGCGGCGCAGTCACCGCGGCAGCCCCCGCCGCGCCCGCTACCGGCAAGCCGGCCGTTGGGCCGGCCGCCGCGGCCAGCTCGGCCGCCTCGCGGCCCCAGGCGGCCACGGGCGGTGCCACAGCGCCGCCGCGCCCGCAGGCCGCCACGCCGCCGGGGTCGCCCCCACCCTTTGCCGAGGTGACCAAGGACGCCAAGCGCAGCGAGGGCTTCCTGGCCGTGTGGACCCGCGAGGACCGCACCTGGCTCGAGGTTCCGGCCGAGTTGCTGGACAAGCCCTTCTTCCTCGGCACATCGCTGGCGTCGGGCCTGGGCGAGCGCTTCGCCTGGCCGGGCCTGATGGGGCCCGAGCGCGCGGTGGTGCTGCGCCGCATCGGCAACGGCCTGCAGATGGTGGCACGCAACCTGCACCCGCGCGGGCCGGCAGGCACGCCGCTGGCGCTGGCGCTGGAGGAAAGCTACTCGGACAGCCTCGTCGCCGCGGTGCCTCTGGCCGCGGCGCCGCACCCCGATCGCAAGTCGCTGCTGGTCGACGCGATGGCGCTCCTGGGCGGCGACATCAATGGCGCGCAGAGCAACCTGGAAGCGGCGTTCCGCCTGCCCTATGCGCTGGATCGCGGCAACTCCGGGATCGTGCGCTCCCGCACCAACGCCGAGGGCACCTCGATCACGGTGCGCCAGCACTTCGCGATACCGAAGCTGCCAGCGTCGCCGCAGGCCGGCCCCGGCGGCGCGCCCCCGAACCCGGCGATGCTGCCAAGCCCGCCGCGCGCCGTGCCGGATGCGCGCAGCTTCTTCGTCAACGTGGCCTACACGATGGCGCCGCTGCCCGCAGAGCCGATGCGCACCCGCCGCGCCGATCCGCGCGTGGGCTACTTCACCGATGCCTACATCGACTTCGGCGACGAGCGCTCCGGTGACCGCCGCACCCACCTGATCAACCGCTGGCGCCTCGAGAAGAAGGACCCGGCGGCCGAGGTCTCCGAGCCGAAGCAGCCGATCCGCGTCGTGATGGACCGCAACATCCCCGAGAAGTGGCGCGCTGCGGTGCGCGAGGGCATCCTCGAGTGGAACAAGGCCTTCGAGCGTGCCGGCTTCCGCGACGCGATCGCGGTGGAGCAGCAGCCCGTCGACGCCGACTGGAGCACGCTCGAGGGCACCCGTCTGCTGGCGGTGCGCTGGTTTGCCCTCGAAGGGCCGGGCGCCACGGCGGTGGGCCCCAGCCAGACCGACCCGCGAACCGGGGAGATCCTGCGCGGGGCGGCGATCATCCCCGAGAACTGGGCCCGGCTCGACCGCAGCCGCCTGATGGACACGCGGCCGCCGATCGGCTCGCAGGCCTTGGAGCCCGCTGCGCTGCCGGGTGACTTCGCCCGCCGCTACATGCACTGCAGCTTCGCCAGCGACGCGCTGGAGAACGCGGCATTCGGTTTCGAGCTGCTGGCCGCGCGCGGCGAGATCGACCCCCAGGGTGCCGATGCCGACCGCTTCATCGCGGCGAGCCTGAAGTCCGTCACGATGCACGAGATCGGGCACGCGCTGGGGCTGCGGCACAACTTCAAGGGCTCGACCGGCATCTCGCTGGCCCAGCTGCGCGACCGCGCCTTCACCGCGCAGCGCGGGCTGGCGAACTCGATCATGGACTACGTGCCGCTGAACCTGCCGCTGCGCGGCGAACCCGCAGGCGACATCCACAAGGTCACCCTGGGCGCCTACGACCACTGGGCGATCGAGTACGGCTACCGCGAGATCGCGGTCGATCGCGAAGCCGAGGAACTCGCCGCACTGGCGCGCCGGGGCGAGCGCGACGCCTCGCTGGCCTACGCCACCGACGAGGACGCCGCCGGCCCCGACCCGAACGTGCTGCGTTTCGACCTCGGCGACGACCCGCTGGCCTGGGCAGCGCGGCAGACTCGCCTGGCCCGCGAACTCTGGCAGCGCACGGCCGAGCGCACGCTGCCGCCCGACGACGACATGACCGTCTACCGCCGCAACCTGCAACGGGTGATGGCCACCCTCGGGCAGGCCGTGCCGATGGCCGTGCGGCACATCGGCGGCACGCTGACCTCGCGCGCCACGGCAGGAGCCGGCATTCCGGTGCTGCAACCCGTGCCTGCAGCGCGACAACGCGAGGCGCTGGCCCTGGTGGTCGGGGAGGTGTTCTCCAGCCAGAGCTTCCGCTTCGAGCCGGAGCTGATGAGCCGCCTGGCCGTCGATCACCTCGACCGGGTCGGGCAGGGTCGGTTCATGGCCAACACGGACTACAGCCTGCCCGAGGAGGTGCTCGGGCTGCAGCGCGGCGTGCTGGATTCGCTGATGTCCGAAGCGCTGGCCGTGCGCCTCGCGGCTGCGGAGGTGAAGGTCGCCGACCCGCGCACGCTGGTCAGCTATGCCGAGGTGCAGGACAAGCTGGCGGCGGCGGTGTGGTCGGAGTTGAAGCCCGTGAAGGGCAGCGCGCGCGAGATCGACACCCTGCGCCGCAACCTGCAGCGCGAGCACCTGCGCCGCCTGGCCGGAGGCCTGCTGCGTCCATCGTCCGGCGTCGCGGCCGACGTGCGTTCCGTCAACCGGCAGGTCGCGCTCTCGCTAGAGAAGCAGCTGCGCGCGGCGCTCGCCGCCGGCGGCTGGAGCGCACTGGCACGAGCCCACCTCGACGAGAGCCTCGCCACCATCGGCGAGGCGCTGAAGGCACCGCTGGTGCGCCAGGGCGTGTAGCAGGCGGCCGGCGCAAGCGCGTCAGCTTCACCGCGGAGGCGCCCCGATAGACTCGGGGCATGCCCGCACCTGCCGCCCCGACCCACCTGCTCTACCTGCACGGCTTCCGCTCGTCGCCGCGCTCGTTCAAGGCGCAGCGCATGCATGCCTGGATGCAGGCGCACCGGCTCGGCGTGCATTGGTGGTGTCCGCAGCTGCCGCCCTCGCCCGCCGAGGCCATGGCCATGGTGGAAGCCGGCATCGCCGGCTGGCCCCATGGTTCGATGGCGGTGGTGGGCAGCTCGCTCGGCGGCTTCTACGCCACCGTGGTGGCCGAGCGCCACGGCTGCCGCTGCGTCGTGCTCAACCCCGCCGTGGACCCGGCGCGCGACCTGGCCGCCTACATCGGCGAGCAGACCGCCTTCCACGACCCCGCGGAGCGCTTCTTCTTCCGCGCCGGGTTCGTCGACGAACTGCGCGCCCTGGCCCCTGCCGCCCTCACCCGCCCTGCGCGCTACATGGCCGTCGTCGCCCAGGGCGACGAGGTGCTGGACTGGCGCGAGATGAGCGCGCGCTACGCGGGCGCCCGCCTTCGCCTGCTCGAAGGCGGCGACCACGCCCTGTCCGACTTCGACGACCACCTTCCCCACATCCTGCGATTCCTCGACCTATGCGACTGAGAGGGTGTAAACGTAATGTTCTACGTTGCCAGTCTGGTAGCGAGGATACGCGCTTCGGCGAGCCAGACCCATGCCACGGGCGCCCAATCGGAGCGATCGTGATGGGCGA
>JBILNT010000076.1:0-15133 GCA_044374875.1 Rubrivivax sp. | reverse complement strand
TGGCTGCGCGTGGGCGCGGCGCTGGCCGCGGCCGGTCGGGCGGAACAGGCTCGCGGCGTGCTGGGCGGCCTGTCCACGGCGCCGGCGACCACCGTGAAGCTCGCGCGCCTGTGGCTGCTTCACGTCGACCGGCCGGCGTCGGCCGCTGCTGCTGCCGCGCCGTCGGCGGCGCGCTGAAGCGCGCTGCCTTTCAGGCGGCCAGCAGGTCGCTGAACAGCCGTTCGCCCGGTGCGCGCGGCTTGAAGGCGCCGACGCGGCGGGCGATCTCGGCGATGTGCTCGGGCGTGGTGCCGCAGCAGCCGCCCGCGATGTTGAGGAACCCCACCCGGGCGAAGTCCTCCATCAGCGCGCCGGTGACCTCGGGCGTCTCGTCGAAGCCCGTCTCGCTCATCGGGTTGGGCAGGCCGGCATTCGGATAGCAGCTGATGAAGGTCTCGTCGGCGACCTTGGCCAGTTCCTCGACGTAGGGGCGCATCAGCGCGGCACCGAGCGCGCAGTTCAGCCCGACCGCCAGCGGGCGGGCGTGCCGCACCGAATGCCAGAACGCCGCGACCGTCTGCCCCGAGAGGATGCGCCCGGACGCGTCTGTGACGGTGCCCGAGATGATCACCGGCAGGCGCTCGCCGCTGGCCTCCATCAGTTCGTCGAGCGCGAAGATGGCGGCCTTGGCGTTGAGGGTGTCGAAGATGGTCTCGACGAGGAACAGGTCGCAGCCACCTTCCAGCAGCCCCTCGGCCTGCTCGCGGTAGGCGGCGCGCAGGGTGTCGAAGTCGACGTTGCGCGCGCCGGGGTCGTTGACGTCGGGGCTGATGCTGGCGGTGCGCGGCGTCGGGCCGATGGCGCCGGCGACGAAGCGCGGGTGCGCCGGCGTGGAGGCGGCGTCGGCGGCCTCGCGGGCGAGGCGGGCCGCGGCGACGTTCATCTCGCGCGCCAGGTGCGCCAGGCCATAGTCCTCCTGGGCGATCGAGGTAGCGCCGAAGGTGTTGGTCTCGACGATGTCGGCGCCGGCGGACAGATAGGCCTCGTGGATGGCGCGCACGACATCCGGCCGCGTCAGGACCAGCAGATCGTTGTTGCCCTTCAGGTCGCGTGGGTGGTCGGCCAGCCGCTGGCCGCGGAAGTCGGCCTCGGTGAGACGGTGGCGCTGGATCATCGTGCCCATGGCGCCGTCGATGATCGCGATGCGTTGGCGCAGAATCGCGGGCAGGGCAGCCCCGCGCGTGAAGGTTCTGGGGGATCGGGCGCTCATCCTCGCATTGTAGAGAGCCCACCCTCGCACCCAGTCACGACAGAAGATGAAACACCTCTCCCCGAAAGACGCCTGGAACTGGCTGCAGCAGCACCCGCAGACCCTGTTCGTCGACGTCCGCATGGAACTCGAGTACCTCTACGTGGGCCATCCGGCGAGCGTGGTGCACATTTCCTGGTACGAGTACCCGGAGCTGACGCCGCAGCCCGCGCGCTTCGTCGAGGACGTGCTGCGCGAGGCCGGCCGCCGCGACCGTCCGGTGCTGCTGATCTGCCGTTCGGGCCGGCGTTCGCTCGATGCCGGCAAGGCGCTGGAGGCGGCCGGGTTCACCGAGGTGATGTCGGTGCTGCACGGCTTCGAGGGCGACCTCGACGTGAACTTCCACCGCAGCCGCGTCAACGGCTGGCGCTTCGACGGCCTGCCCTGGGAGCAGCTGTAGCGGCGCGCCGGCGCGTGGTCCGCTGCCGACGCGGCCTGCGGGCACCCACGGCTTCGAGCTTGGCTCGCATCTCGCGCATGTGGAGGTCGAACAGCAGCACCCCGAGCAGCATCGGGACGCCCGCGGCCGCCGCCACGGTCAGCGCCATGCTGCCGATGTCGTCCCGGTAACTCGACGAGATCTGCGTGCTCATGTCGCCGGCGGCGAGCACGAACTGCTGCGCCATGACCACGCCGACGCCGACGACGGCTGCCGCAGCGGCGCGCCAGGCCCGGCGATGCCGGCTGCCGAGACCGGGGCCGAGCAGGCCGAGCCAGAGCCCCGCGCCGACGACCATGGAGGCCAGGGCGGCACCCGCGCCCAGCTGCGGGTACGACCACTCCAGGCCGGGCAGCAGCCCGATGGATCTCACCAGCAGCATGCCCGACGCAGTGCAGCCCACCCCGAGCGCAGCGGCTGCCGTGATCACGGTGGCCGCGTTGAGCCACGACACCGACAGCAGGGCCATGGCCGCGGCGCCCACGACGGCGGCAACGGCGCTCGCGCCGACGCCCAGGCGCAGGAATCCGAACGGGTAGGCGACGGCCTGGCTCGCCAGCGCGAGCGCCATGGCCGCCGTCGCGCCGATGCCGAAAGCGGCCATGCCGAGCCACGGTGCCATCCGCCGTGACCACGCACGGCCTTCGCGGCGCGCGTGCCGCACGTAGCCCATCAACAAGTGCGCCGCGGCGCAGGCGATCAGCAGGGACAGCAGCCACAGGGCCGGACTGGCCTGCGGCAGGGCGTGGGCGGTTGTCTCTTCCATCGGGGCGAATCGTCGGCAGGTGCCGATTGTCCGTCCGGTGAACGGGCGCGTGCCGCCCTGGCCGGCACGGCCCCCCGCGAATGCGCGGGGGGCCTCGTGGCTTCAGTGCATCAATGCAGGCGTACGGGCTGGTGCGCCAGCGTGGCAAAGGCGGCAACGAACTCCTCGACGTCCTCCTGGCTCGGGTTGCGTTCCATCAGTGCCTGAACCCCGCGCCTGAAGGTGTCGGCCAGGTCGCCGGCAAGAAAGATCCCCTTGTGGCCAAACTTGTCGACGATCTCGTAGCCGCCGCGTCGCGGCGTGTCACCGGGAATGTCGTCCGCAGGCGCGATGTCGAACTGCACCACCGCGAAGCTGTCGGAGTCGTAGATCATGTGCATCGGTGAACCTCCTTGGGGTGCATCTGAGGTCCGTGCCGCCGGATTCAAGCGGGTTCGTCCATGGCTGCCCGCCCGCGGCGATGTGTCCGTGCGCGTTCAGCGCAGTTCGGCCGAGCGCAGCGCGAAGTCGGTGGACTCGCCGGTCTGCGGCGTGGCCAGCCGCAGTCGCACCGGCAGGTGCTGCCGTGCCGGGTCGAGCCAGACCTCGACCTCCGTGTCGTAAGGCTTGCGCGGCTCGCGCTTGAGGCGCAGCGCGCCGGTGACCTTGCCGGCCGGCAGCTCGATCGACTCGCGGGCGACGACGTCGAAGGTCCAGACGTCGGCGTCGCCGCGCGCGCCGGCCACGAACATCGACAGTTCGCTTCCCGGGACGAAGCGGTTGGGCGCCGCATTGACGATAGCGGCCGCCTGCAGCATCCACGACAGCCGGTCCTGCGAGCCGGGCAGCAGCACGTACTCGAGCGCCGGGCCGGAAAAGGTGATGCGGCCGCTGTCGCGCTGGAAGTTGGCCGCGCGGGCGTCGCGGCCACGCCGGCGGTCGACGAAGCGGTGGGGGGCGATGCCGGCGCGGTCGAAGCCGCCCTCGCTGGCCTGGCTGAGCACCGTGAAGCCCAGCGAGCTGCCTTCGAGCGACAGCGTGTAGCGGTCCGCGACCGGCAGCCAGCGCAGCGTTGCGCTGCCGCCGACCGGGCCTCGCCGCAGCTCGTACTCGAGGCGTGCCGCGCTCGGCAGGCGGGTCGGATAGACCGGCGGCGCCGCCGCGGGCGACGATGCTGGCGTCGCCGCCGTCGCGGCGACGAAGGCGACGCTGAACACCTCGGCGGGCGGCGGTGCGGCGCCGATGACGGGCTCCGTTCCGACGGCTGGCGAAGCCGCGTTGCCAGCGGGGCCGGCTTGCGGCAGCGGCGCGTCGGAATGCCCAGGCGCGAGGTGCGCGGCCGGCTGCACTCGCGCCGTTGCCGTTGCCGTTGCTGTCGCTGTCGGTGTCGGTGTCGCCGTCGGTGTCGGTGTCGGTGTCGGTGTCGGTGTCGCCTTCGCCGTGGCCTTCGCCGTGGCCGTGGCCGTGGCCGGCCCGCGATCGGGGCGCGCGACCTCTGCGGCGGCCCGGGTGACGGCTGGCGCTGGCGCTGGCAGCGGCACGGGCACGGGCACGGGCACGGTCTGCAGGGTCTGGACGACGGGCCCCACGGCGAGCCGACCCGACGCCGTCGGCCGCTCGAGCGCCGCGCCGACGCTGCCGACGACGGCAAGATGCCCGAGCAAGACGGCCAGTGCCAGCGCAATGAAGGCAGCGGGTCCACGGGCGGGCCTGGCGGGCCGTGGCGCGACGAGGGAGGTGGGATGCACCCCACAATGGTGCCATCAGGAACTCCCCGGCGCCGGCCGCTCCCCCCCCATGAAGCTCGCCACCCTGAAGGATGGCTCGCGCGATGGCCAGCTGGTCGTCGTCTCCCGCGACCTCTCGCTGGCCCACCACGCCAGCGGCATCGCCAGCCGCATGCAGCAGCTGCTCGACGACTGGAACTTCCTGTCCCCACAGCTCGAGGACCTCTACGCGACCCTGAACGGGGGCAAGGCCCGTCACGCCTTTCCTTTCGAGCCGCGGCAATGCATGGCACCCCTGCCGCGGGCCGTCGGCCGCGTCGACGGCATGGCATGGCTCTCGCACGTCGCGCGCAGCCACCGCGCCCGCGGCACCGAGCCGCCGGCGAACATGGGGGAGTCGCCGATCCTGGCGCTGGGGGCAGGCGACCTGCAGGGCCCGCGGGACGATGCGGTGTTTGCGGACGCGTCCTGGGGCATCGACTTCGAGGCCGGGCTCGCCGTCGTCACCGGCGACGTGGCGCGCGGTGCCTCGGCCGGCCAGGCGCTCGACGGCGTGCGGCTGCTGATGCTCTGCAATGCGTGGAGCCTGCGGGAGCTGATCCCGGCCGAGCTCGCCCGCGGCTACGGGTCGGTGCTCGGGCGACCGTCGGCGGCCTTCGGGCCGGTGGCGGTCACGCCTGACGAGCTCGGCGATGTCTGGCGATGCGGGCGGCTCGACGGCGCGATCGAGGTGCACTGCAACGACCGCCGCGTCGGCCGTCTGCCGGCAGCCCGCGGGATGGACGTGTCCTTCGGGCAGCTGATCTCGCACGCCGCACGGACGCGCCCTCTCGGCGCCGGTACCGTGTTCGTGGCGGCGCCGGTGGACTCGGAAGACCCGGCGGCCGGTTTCGCCTGCATCGCCGCGCAGCGTGACCGCGAGGCGCTGGCCGGGGAGCCGGCGCGCACGGCGTGGCTCGCGCCGGGTGACACCGTGCGCGTCGAGGCCACCGACGCCCATGGCCAGAGCCTCTTCGGCGCCATCGAGCAGACGGTTCGTGTCGACGGCTCCGAGCCCGACGGCCGAGGGTCGATGGCCCGCTCCGACAGCAGGTCTTCGGCGTCAACGGGGTTGCTCCGATAATCGGCGCCCATGGATTCGCGATCGGACGGTCCGCCGCAGCGCGGCGCTCCGACGGACATACATCTGGCAGGGCGCGACGATGCCGAACGACTCCGGCTCGCATTGCAGGCCGGCGGCATCGGCGTGTTCGACGTCGAGCTGCCCTGGCAGACGGGTTGGTTCTCCGACGGCGTCCTGCAGGTGCTTGGCTACGCACCGGAGTGGCGCGACGCCTTTGCCGCGGGCTTCCAGCCGCTGGTCCATCCCGACGACCTGGTCGAGGTCCAGCGCGCCCGCCGTGCCGTTCTGGAGTCGGGACAGGGCGGCTTCGACGCCGAATTCCGGTGCATGGCTGCCGGCGGCCGCTGGCAGTGGGTGCGGGCTGTCGCCCACGTCACCGAGCGCGTTGCCGAGGGCCGGTCGCGGCGGTTGCTGGGCACGCTGCAGGACGTCGACGCGCGTCGCCGCGCCGAGGAGGCCCTTCGCCGCAGCACGGCCGACCTCGAACAGGCCCAGCGTCTGGCGGGCGTGGGCAGTTGGCGCTGGTGTATCGAGGGTGATCGCGTGGAGTGGTCGCCGACGCTCTACGAGGTGCTGCGCATGGATCCCGAGGGCCCGGCCGTCAACGTCGCCGGTCTGGGGCGCATCCTCATGCCGGAGAGCCTCGCGTGCCTGCGCGCCGCGATCCAGGCCGCGATCACGACCGGGGCCTCGTACGAGCTCGAGCTGCAGATGTTGCGCGGCGATGGCACCCTGGGCTGGGCCGTGGCGCGTGGCGAGGCGCGCTTCGACAGCGCCGGGCGCGTGGCCGGTCTGGCCGGCACGCTGCAGGACATCACCGAGCGCAAGCGCTACGAGATCGCGCTGCGCGAGGCACGCGACCAGGTGCGCCGCCTCAGCGGCCACCTCGAGGACGAGCTCGACCGCGAGAGGAAGCGCATCGCGATGGACGTGCACGACGAGCTCGGCCAGCGGCTCACCGCCATGCGCATGCGGCTGGACTGGCTTCAGGCCTCGGTGGCCGGGGCGGACACCCAGGCCATCGATTCGGTGCGCGCGCTGATCGACGAGACGATCGAGGTCACGCGCAACGTCGCGCTGAATCTGCGGCCGCCCGCGCTCGACGTCGGCCTCGTGGCGGCGCTGGAGTGGCTGGCGGAGGACTTCACGCTGCGCCTCGAGACCGCGACCTGCATCGTCGACGCGCCCGCCGGGGACATCCGTCTCGAGGATAGGCACGCCCTGGCGCTCTTCCGCATCGCCCAGGAGTCGCTGACCAACGTGGCGCGCCATGCCGAGGCGACGACGGTGCGCATCCGTCTGGCTCTCGTCGGCCCGTGGTTGCAGTTGGAGGTGCGCGACGACGGTCGTGGCTTCGACGTCGAGGCGGCTCGTGCGCAGGGGCATTTCGGCCTGCTCGGCCTGCGCGAGCGGGCGCTGCGGCTCGGTGCCGTCCTCGACATCGACAGCCGGCCCGGCGAGGGCACCGCCGTCAGGCTGACCATGCCCTATCCGCCCACTGCACCCCGATGATCCGATTGCTCATTGCCGACGACCACGCCATCGTCCGCAGCGGCCTCGTGCAGCTGCTCGGTGCCTACCCCGACCTGCGGATCGCGGCATCGGTGGCCAGCGGCGAGGAGGTGCTGCGCGATGTCCAGGCGCTGGAGGTCGACCTCGTGCTGCTGGATCTCAACATGCCCGGGCCCGGCGGCGTCGAGCTGATCGGGCGGCTGCGGCGCCTGCGGCCCGGGTTGCCGGTGGTGGTGCTGTCGATGCTCGACGACGCGCAGGTCGTCACGCGGGCGCTGCGGGCCGGCGCGGCGGGCTAAGTCACCAAGGGCAGCGGCGTGGGCGTTCTGCGCGAGGCCATCGTGCGGGTGGCGGCGCGGGGCAATTACATCGATCCGCGGCTGGTGGACAGCATGGTGTTCCGCAACGACGGCACGGCCGCGGCGCGCCACGACAGCCTGTCGGCGCGCGAGCGCCAGGTGCTGGGCATGATCGTCAACGGGATCCGTCTGGGCGACATCGCTGATCGTCTCCACGTCAGCGCGAAGACAGTGAGCACCCACAAGATGAGGTTGATGGTCAAGCTCGGTGTCGACAGCAACGCGGCGCTCGTGCGCTACGCGATCGAGAACGGCTTGGCCGAAGCGCCGCCCGCGGCAGCGGGCGGCGAGCCTGCCGGCGGGCTTCATCGATGGTGAAGCTTCTGGCCCGGCGCCCCTGAGCGCGGGTGAGCTTAGGGGGTCGCGCCGCGGCCGACAATCGGACGCGGCTGACGCCAGGGTCAGGAAAATCCGACGGCCGGAGCGTGTCGTCCCCGCGTGCTGCCGGGCGACGTGCGCCGCAGCCCCGGCTGCGGTCGTGGAGGGCACAATCGGTGTGAGGGCAGCCGGATGGCGGAGCCGCCCGCGAACGGAGACAGACCATGCCAGCCGCAGATTTCGCGAAGATGGTTCCGGGCCTCGACTTCCTGCAGGGCCTGCTGAAGAACGCGGGCGCCGGCCTGCCCAACATGAGTCAGTGGATCGCGCCGACGCTCGATCCCGAGGAGCTCGAGAAGCGCATCGAGCAGTTGCGAACCGTGCAGTTCTGGCTCGAGCAGAACGCCCGCATGCTGGGTACCACGATCCAGGCGCTCGAGGTGCAGCGCATGACGCTGTCGACGCTGCGCACGATGAACCTGCCGATCGACGCCATCCGCGAGTCGATGACGATGAGGCCGCATGCGGCGTCGTCGCCGGCCCCTGCCCCCGCCGCTGCAGCGGCTCCGGAGCCTGCGCGCGGCGCTGCCCGGCCGCCGGCAGAGGAAGAAGCCGGGAGCCAGGGCGGCGCAGCCTCCGATCCGGCCGCGGCCGGTGCCGCGCCGGCGGTCGACGCCATGCAGTGGTGGGGCGCGCTGACGCGCCAGTTCACCGACCTCGCGGCCAACGCACTGAAGGAAGTGCCTGTCGATGCCGCCCGCCAACTGGCCGAGGCCATGACGCGCCCGGCGGGTGCCCCCGCGAAGGCGGCGTCGAAGGGCCCGTCGAAGGCGCCGCGGAAGGCGTCGCGGAAGCCGTCGCCCAAGGCTCCCGTGAGCGCCGGGAAGACGACGGCTCGGAAGACCGCGACCCCTGGCGCCAGCGCGCGCCGCGGCCGCAGCGGCTGAGAGCCTGAGAGGGCGCCCTTGGGAGCACTTCACCGATGAGCGCTTTCCTGGTTGGCCATGCCACCCACCCCGACTGGCGCATGGCCCTGGCGCTGGCCGCGGCCCAGATCGATGCGCAGCGAGCGCGCCAGGATGGCAGCGGTGCGGGCCCGCTGACGCTCGGCTTCGCATACTTCACCGATGCCTACGCCGGGCATGCCGATGCGTTGTTCGCCGAGCTGAAGCTGCGCTGGCCGGGGATCTCTTGGGTCGGCAGCATCGGCGTCGGCGTGGCCGCGAGCGGCGTCGAGTACTTCGACGAGCCAGGCCTGGCACTGATGCTGGCCCCGATGCCAGCCGGTCGCTTCGAGGTCTTCTCGGGGGCGCACCCGATCTCCCGCGTCGAACCCTTCAGCGCGCTGGTCCACGCCGATCCGTCGACGCCCGACCTCGGCGAGTTGGTGGCCGAGATGAGCGACCGCACCACCTCGGGCTATCTGTTCGGCGGCCTGGCCTCCTCTCGCGCGGCCACGGTCCACCTCGCCGACGGCGTGTGGCGCGGCGGCCTGTCCGGCGTGGCCTTCACCGCCGACGTCGCGCTGGTGTCCCGCGTCACCCAGGGCTGCCAGCCGGTGGGCCCGTCGCGGACGGTCACTGGTGCCGAGCGCAATATCGTCGTCGAGCTCGACGGCCGTCCTGCGCTGCGCTGCCTGTTCGATGACCTCGGCATTGCGCCCGGCAGCGACCCGCGGGCCGCGCTGCCCCTGCTGCGCTCGACGCTGGTCGGCCTCGGCGATGCGCACGACGGTGCCACCGCGCGCCCGGGCCGCTTCGGCAGCGACGTTCGTGTGCGCAACCTCGTCGGCCTGGATCCCGGGCGCGATGCAATCGCGATCGGGGAGTTCGTCGAGCCGGGCATGAGGCTCGCGTTCTGTCGTCGGGACGTCGAGGCGGCGCGGCGCGACCTCGTGCGCATCTGCACCGAGATCCGCGAGGAGCTGGAGTCGCCGCTGGAGGCGACCGCGCCCGCCCACGGCCTGCCTGTGGATGCGGCGGCCATGGAGCCCGGTGCGACACGCCCGGTGCACGGCGCGATCTACGTCAGCTGTGCCGGCCGGGGTGGGCCGCACTTCGGTGGCCCCTCGGCCGAGCTGCGCATCGTGCAGCGCGCGCTGGGCGACGTGCCACTCGTCGGCTTCTTCGCCGGCGGCGAGATCGCGCGCCATCACGTCTACGGCTACACCGGCGTGCTGACCGTGTTCACCGGGTCGGCGAACTGAATGCGCGCAGCCTCCTGGTCGTTCAATGCATTGCGGTCAAAGGCGAATTGACCCTTCGCCCGCCGCGCTTGTCTTGAACGCGGCGACACCTTCGCTACAGTCGCCTGCGCCGTCGGTCCGCCATGAACCGAGGCGCTCCATCCTCCCGGAGGTTTCCCGATGAACGCCCCGTTGCCCGCCGCCGCGATGGCCGATCCCGAGCGGGCGGTCCGCCAGGCCGAGGTCGTCGCCGCGCTCGGCGCCGTCGTGCCTGCGCACGCACTGCTGTGGCAGCGCGAGGACACCGTGCCGTACGAGTGCGATGGCCTGACCGCCTACCGCGAGCAGCCCCTGGTCGTGGTGCTGCCGGAGACCGAGGCGCAGGTGGCCGCCGTGCTGAAGGCCTGCCACCGGCTGCAGGTGCCCGTCGTCGCGCGCGGCGCCGGCACCGGGCTGTCGGGCGGGGCGATGCCGCACCGCCTGGGGGTGACACTGTCTCTGGCGAAGTTCAACCGCATCCTGCGCGTCGATGCGTTCTCCCGTACCGCCACCGTGCAGTGCGGGGTGCGCAACCTCGCCATCAGCGAGGCGGCGGCGCCGCACGGCCTGTACTACGCGCCGGACCCCTCGAGCCAGATCGCCTGCACGATCGGCGGCAACGTGGCCGAGAACTCGGGTGGCGTGCATTGCCTGAAGTACGGGCTCACATTGCACAACGTGCTTCGTGTCCGGGGCTTCACTGTCGAAGGTGAACCGGTCGAATTCGGCTCCGAGGCGCTCGACGCCGCCGGGCTCGACCTGCTCGCGGTGGTGATCGGGAGCGAGGGCATGCTGGCGGTGACGACCGAGGTGACGGTCAGGCTGGTGCCCAAACCGCAGCTCGCGCGCTGCGTGATGGCGAGCTTCGACGACGTGCGAAAGGCCGGCGACGCCGTGGCGGCCGTCATCGGTGCCGGCATCATTCCCGCCGGCCTGGAGATGATGGACAGGCCGATGACCGCCGCGGTCGAGGACTTCGTCCATGCCGGCTACGACCTCGACGCCGAGGCGATCCTGCTGTGCGAGAGCGACGGCACGCCGGAAGAGGTGGCCGAGGAGATCGACCGCATGCTGTCGGTGCTGTCGGGTGCCGGCGCGACGCGCATGGAGGTCAGCCGCGACGAGGCACAGCGCCTGAAGTTCTGGAGCGGGCGCAAGAACGCCTTCCCGGCCTCCGGGCGCATCAGCCCCGACTACATGTGCATGGACTCCACCATCCCGCGCAAGCGGCTGGCGGACATCCTGCTGGCCATCCAGGAGATGGAGCGCAAGTACGCGCTGCGCTGCGCCAACGTGTTCCACGCCGGCGACGGCAACCTGCACCCGCTGATCCTCTTCGACGCCAACGACCCCGACCAGCTGCGCCGCTGCGAGCTCTTCGGCGCCGACATCCTGGAGACCAGCGTCGCGCTCGGCGGCACGGTGACCGGCGAGCATGGCGTGGGCATCGAGAAGCTCAATTCGATGTGCGTCCAGTTCACCCCCGAGGAGCGCGAACAGATGTTCGCGATCAAGCGGGCCTTCGACCCGGCCGGCCTGCTCAACCCCGGCAAGGTCATCCCGACCCTGCACCGCTGTGCCGAGTACGGGAAGATGACCGTTCGCAAGGGCCTGCTGCCTTTCCCTGGGCTGGAGCGCTTCTAGACCATGGACGACACCGCGCTGCAGCAGATCGTCGAGCGTGTCCGCGAGGCGCGCTCGTCCCGCACGCCGCTCGAGATCCGGGGCGGGGGCACCAAGTCCTGGCACGGCGAAGTGCCGTCCGGCGAGGTGCTCGACACCACCGGCCTGGTCGGCATCAGCAGCTACGAGCCCACCGAGCTGGTGGTGACCGTGCGCGCCGGCACGCGGCTGGCCGAGCTGGAGGCCACGCTGGCCGAGCAGGGCCAGTGCCTGCCCTTCGAGCCGCCGCGCTTCGGCCCGGCTTCCACCGTGGGCGGCATGGTCGCCGCCGGCATCGCCGGGCCGACGCGCGCCAGCGCGGGCAGCGTGCGCGACTACGTGCTCGGCGCGTCGTTGCTCAACGGTCGCGCCGAGCTGCTCGGCTTCGGCGGCCAGGTGATGAAGAACGTCGCCGGCTACGACGTCTCGCGGCTGCTGGCGGGCTCGCTGGGCATCCTGGGCGTGATCTGCGAGGTCTCGCTGAAGGTGCTGCCGCGTCCGCCGGCCACCAGCACGCTGCGCTTCGAGATGGACGAGGCCACCGCGATCCGTTGCCTCAACGAGTGGGGCGGCCAGCCGCTGCCGCTGGCGGCCAGCGCCTGGTGGGACGGCACGCTGGTGCTGCGCCTGGCCGGTGCCGCGGCGGCGGTGCAGTCGGCGCGCACGCGGCTGGGCGGTGAACTCGTCGACGACACGCTGGCCGCCGCCTTCTGGGACGGTCTTCGCGACCAGCGCGACGAGTACTTCGTCGCGGCGATGGCTGCCGTGGCCGAGGGCGCCACGCTGTGGCGCCTGTCGGTGCCGCAGGTCACCCCGCCGCTGGGCCTGCAGGGCGACGGCCTCGTCGAGTGGGGCGGCGCGCAGCGCTGGCTGTGCACGACGCTGGCGGCCGCCGACGTCCGGGCTGCCGTGCAGCGCGCCGGTGGCCACGCCACCCTTTGGCGGGCGAAGGAGCGCGCCACGGGTGCCTTCGCGCCGCTGGCACCGCCGCTCGACCGCATCCATCGCGAGCTCAAGACGGCCTTCGACCCCGACCGCATCCTCAACCCCGGCCGCCTCTATCCCGGACTCTGAGAGTCTGCGGACTTCAATCCTTTCCCCCACGCGCCATGCAGACCAACCTGAGCCCGGAATTCAAGGGCACGCGAGACGGCCAGGAAGCCGAGGCCATCCTGCGCAAGTGCGTGCACTGCGGCTTCTGCACCGCCACCTGCCCGACCTACCAGCTGCTGGGCGACGAGCTCGACGGGCCGCGCGGCCGCATCTACCTGATGAAGCAGGTGCTCGAGGGTGCGCCTGTCACGCGCAGCACGCAGCAGCACCTCGACCGTTGCCTGACCTGCCGCAACTGCGAGACCACCTGTCCGAGCGGCGTGCAGTACGGCCGGCTGGTCGACATCGGCCGCAAGATCGTCGAGGAGCGCGTCGAGCGCCCGACCGGAGAGAAGCTGATGCGCGGCGCACTCAAGGCCGGCCTCACCTCGCCGCTGTTCGGCCCCGCGATGAAGCTCGGCCAGATGGTGCGGCCTCTGCTGCCGGCCGCGCTGAAGAACAAGGTGCCCGCCGCGGCGCCGGCCCGTGCCCGCCAGTGGCCGGCGCGCCAGCACCCGCGCAAGGTGCTGATGCTGCTGGGCTGCGTGCAGCCGGCGATGATGCCCAACGTCAACAGCGCCACCGCGCGCGTGCTCGACGCCGCCGGCATCCAGACGCTGGTGGCCGACGGCGCCGGCTGTTGTGGCGCGATCCGCACCCATCTCGGCGACCCCGACGGCGGGCTGGCCGACATGCGCCGCAACATCGACGCCTGGTGGCCGCTGGTCGAGGGCCTGACCTCGCAGGGCCAGGTCGAGGCCATCGTGATGAATGCCTCGGGCTGCGGCGCCACCGTCAAGGAGTACGGCCACGCGCTCGCGCACGACCCGGAATACGCTGCCAAGGCGGCGCGCATCACCGAGCTGACGAAGGACCTGTCCGAGTTGCTGCCCGACCTGCTGCCGCAGCTGAGGTCGCGCCTGGGCAAGGCCGTGCGGCCGCGAGCTGGCCGTCGCGTGGTGTTCCATCCGCCCTGCACCCTGCAGCACGGCCAGCAGCTGCGCGGCGGCGTCGAGGCCGGGCTGCGCGACCTGGGCTTCGAGGTCGAGCTGGCGGCCGCCGAGGCCCACTTGTGCTGCGGCTCGGCCGGCACCTACAGCGTGCTGCAGCCCGAACTCTCGTACCAGCTGCGCGACCGCAAGCTCGGCCACCTTCAGGCGAGGTCCCCCGAGGTCATCGCCTCGGCAAATGTCGGCTGCATCCAGCACCTGCAAAGCGGCACCGACGTGCCGGTGAAGCACTGGGTCGAGCTGGTCGACGAGGCGCTGGCGGTGGGCTGAGAGCCTGAGAGTCTTTCCCCCATGCCCGCCTTGCACCCCAAAACACCTCGTCTCGTCGTTGCAAATCCTCGCCATAGCCCGAGCTATGGCTGTGGTTTGCGCCTGGATACGGGGCGTTTTGGCGCGCCTTTCGGCCACGGCGGAAAAACTCTCAGGCTCTGAGTTCCCGCATCGACAGCGCAGGGGCTGACGAGGTTGCCCAGCTCCTGCAGGCGCTGCGGCAGATGAACGACAGCCTGGCGCGCATCGTCGGCTCGGTGCGAGGGGGGGCTCAGGAAGTCGCCGGAGGCTCGGTGCAGATCGCCTCGGCCAGCACTGACCTCAGCCAGAGGACCGAGGAGCAGGCTGCCAGCCTGCAGCAGACGGCGGCGTCGATGGAGCAGCTCACCGCAGCGATGAAGACCAACGCGCAGACGGCCCGCGAGGCCAGCCAGCTCGCCGACGGGGCGCGGCAGGCGGCTGCCAGGGGCGGCGAGGTCGTCTCCCAGGTGGTCACGACCATGCAGGAGATCGAGACCAGCTCGCGCAAGATCGCCGAGATCATCGGGGTGATCGACAACATCGCCTTTCGCACCAACATCCTCGCGCTCAATGCCGCAGTCGAGGCGGCCCGCGCAGGCGAGCAGGGCCGGGGCTTCGCCGTGGTGGCCAGCGAGGTCCGCATGCTGGCGCAGCGCAGCGCCACGGCCGCCAAGGACATCAAGGACCTGATCGGCGCCAGCGTGCAACGCGTGGAGGTGGGCTCGCGCCTGGTCGGCGACGCGGGATCGACCGTCGGCGAGGTGGTGGCGCTCGCTCAGCGCGTGGCGGCCCTCATCGAGCGGATCTCCAGCTCCAGCCTGGAGCAGTCAGCCGGCATCGGCCAGATCGGGCAGGCGCTTGGTGAACTCGATCGGGTGACGCAGTCGAACGCGGCGATGGTGGAGCAAAGCGCTGCTGCCGCCGAGGGCCTGAAGGATCAGGCCGCACGACTCGTCAAGGAGGTTGGCGCCTTCCGCCTCGAGCGCGGCTGACACCGCGACGGGTGCGGGCATCGCCACCCGGGACTTGCGCAGCGCGGGCGTCCACGCCCGCCGCCTCACATGCCGGCGTAGTTCGGCCCGCCGCCGCCCTCGGGGGTGACCCAGACGATGTTCTGCGTCGGGTCCTTGATGTCGCAGGTCTTGCAGTGCACGCAGTTCTGCGCGTTGATGACCAGGCGGTCGGAGCCGTCGTCGTTCTTCACGTACTCGTAGACGCCGGCCGGGCAGTAGCGGCTCTCGGGGCCCGCGTAGCGCGACAGGTTCACCGCCACCGGCACCGAGGCGTCCTTGAGCGTCAGGTGGGCCGGCTGGTTCTCCTCGTGGTTGGTGTTGCTGATGAAC
>JBILNT010000244.1:0-4299 GCA_044374875.1 Rubrivivax sp. | reverse complement strand
CAGTTCCAGACGATGGACCCCTGGGGCTGCATGCTGCGCTACATCAGCGACCGGATCGCGCCGGTCATCGGGCCACCCGAGCCCCCGCCAGCACTTCCGGCGACTGGGTAACTGCCGGATTTAGGCTGAATGCCTGCGAGCCTCTCGGGCACTCAGGCCGGGCGCAGTGCCGACAGCTGCCGGCGCGCCCGCGCCGTGGCGCGCTCCAGCAGGTAGGCGCTCTCGAAGGCGCGCAGCCGGCCGGTCTCGCACATCCGCGAGAGCATGCGCAGCGTCAGCGACACGGTGCGCAGGTTGCCCTTGCCGTGGGTGAACACGAAGAAGTTGCGCCCCGGGCTGACATGGGCGAGCCGCACCTTCTGCCACCCGCCTTCCAGGTGCATCTGGTACGCGAAGCCGATCTGAAGGTTGTCCGGCAGCCAGGGCCCGCGCGTCGGCTCCAGCAGTTCGGCCGGGTCTGCGGCGGTTGGCAGCCCCGGGATCGCCATGTCCTCGGGCTGCGGCGGCGACTCCTCGCCGAGGTCGGGATCGACCTTGCCGTTCCAGTCGACCGCGGCTTCGGCCACCAGGCCGATACGGGCCGCCTCCTCGGCGCTGAAGGCCGGCATCACGACCTCGTCGGTGAGCACCGGGATGTGCTGCGGGGCGGTCTTCAGCGCGGCCCGGGTCGGGTGCGGCTTCTCGAGCGCGCTGTCGACCTGCCGCGCCATCATGTTGAAGTCCAGCGGCCGCAGCGGCTGGGCCTTCAGCGAACGGGCGTGCGCCGGCAGCAGCTGGGCGAAGAAGGCATCGCGGCGTTCGTCGGGCCAGCGGATCAGGTCCAGGCCCTCCTTGAGCGCCTGCATCAGCCGAGGCAGCTCGGCGAGGAAGGTCTTGCGGTGCCCCGGCGAGGTCTTGGGCTGCACGCTCATGAAAAGATCGCGTCCGGCCTGCCGCAGTCGCTTGAAGCGCTCGCTGTCGGCACCGTCGCGCGTCGAGGCCTGCAGCAGCACCTGGCTCCAGGTGCTGGCCATGAACTCGCGCAGGAAGTCGGGCGCCTCCAGCGTCCGCAGGTCGCTGTGCAGCTGCTGCGCGTAGAGCGCTCGCAGGCGCAGCTCGTCCTCCCGTGTCGCCAGCATCCCGGCGGCGTCGCCGTGGGCGTCGACTTCGCGGCGTCCCTGCTCGGCGACGAAGTGCTCTAGCGTCGCGAGCTTGCCTTCGTAGAGCTCGATCTGGTCGAAGTCGCCATCGACGACCTGCCGGACCAGTTCGCCCACCTTCTCCAGCAGGGCGCGCCCCGGGTCCTCGGTGAAGTCCTCGAAGGCTGCGCCGAGCGAAGCGATGCGGTTGACGAAGCGCCGCACCGGGTGCCGGCGCGAAGAGAAGAACGTGCGGTCGCCGAGCGCCGCGCGCAGCACCGGCAACTGCAGGCGGGCGATCTGGCGCGCCATCTGCGGCGGCACCTTCGGGTCGGACAGGATCTGGTCGAACAGGCTGCCGACGACATCGATGACCATGTGGTCGAGCGCACCGGTCGAGGCCTGCCGCAGCTCCTCGCGATGGGCCCGGATCATGTTCGGCAGCGAGGCCGCCGCGCCGGTGCCGTCGGAAGATTCCCAGCCGCCGCCGCTGCCGCCACCGCTGCCGCCACCGCTGCCGCTGAACGCCAGGCGCCGCATCAGCGACATCAGCCGCGGGTCGACCTGACCGAGCAGCGTGCCGGCGTCGGCGCCCCCGCTCGCCCCAGCCCGCGTGCTGCCGCCCGTGCCGCCGGCAAGCGGCGCGCCGTGGGTCGAGGCGGCGGCCGCGGGTCGCTCCTCGCCGCCACGCGCCGAGGCCTCGAACCCGCCGCTGCCGCGGGTGCCGTCGACCGCGCGCGCGGCGGCCTGCTTCACCGAGGGGCCGACAGGCTGCACCCCGGCCCCGCGCATCCCGGCGATCACGTCGTGGTAGAGCCCGCGAAGCGAGTTGGCGAGCGAGCGACCGAACTCGGCCGTCAGCGCCCGGCGCACCTCGGTGCTGGCCGACACGCCCTCGATGCCGCGCAGCACCGCGTCGGCGATGAGTTCGGGGCGCAGCGGATTGCGGTGCTCGGCCTCGTCCGCCCGCGCCGGGCCGGCGATGGCCGTGATGTAGCCCTCGAGGTCGCGCAGCTCCCACTCGCAGTCGTGCGCGATGTCCATCGCGAAGCGCTCCGAGGCCACCTTGCGCTCGATCTCGTCGTCGTCGACGAGGCTCAGCGCGCCCCAGTCGGTGGCGCCCGTCGAGGCGTCGCGCGGTTGCGCCTCGCGGCGCACGGCGCCGTCGAATGCCTCGTCGAAGGCCAGCGTGAACATGGCCGACTTGCGGTTGAGCTCGAACTGCGCCTCGAGCAGCGCGTCGCGCTGCGCGGTGCCCTGTGCCGCCAGCGCTGCCAGTCCCAGGCTCTCGACGGTGCGCTCGGTGATGCCGCGCATGGCGGACTTCACCCGCTGCACGGCGGTCTCGAGCGCGAGCGGAAGGCGGTGTACGGCGGGCGGCGGCATGCGCGAAGAGTTGGCGTGCACTGGACGGGCACGCCCCCGAGTATGGGGCATGCGTCTCGCCCGTGACGGCGCGCGGGGCCCGCGACCCGCGCGGGTCGCGGGGTCAGCGGTTCTTCAGCGCGTCGCGGATCTCGCGCAGCAGCACCACGTCCTCGGGCGGTGGCGCGGGTGGCGCCGGCGGCGCCGCCGGGGCCGGGGCCTCGCGCTTGAGGCGGTTGATCTGCTTGACCATCATGAAGATGATGAAGGCCAGGATGACGAAGTTCAGCGCCACCGTGATGAAGCTGCCGTAGGCGAACACGGCGCCAGCCTTCTTCGCCTCGACCAGGGTGGTGGCCGTCTGGCCGGCCAGGGGGATGAAGTAGTTGCTGAAGTCGAGTCCGCCGACGACCTTGCCGACCAGCGGCATGATGATGTCGCCCACCAGCGAATCGACGATCTTGCCGAACGCCCCGCCGATGATCACGCCGACGGCGAGGTCGACGACATTGCCCTTGATGGCGAATTCCTTGAACTCGCTGACGACGCTCATGAGTACCCTCCTGACTGGACCTGCGCGCCCCGGGTGGCGGGGCAACCCGACGCACGGTAGGGGCTCGCGTGACCACAGTCAAGTCGGGCATCCGGCGCTGTCAGTGAGCGTCAGGTGCGCTCGGATAGAATCCCGGGTTGACCCGAATCCACCTGAGCATTCCGAGGACATCCATGAGTGACGCCGCGGTCGACACCAGCCGACGTACCTGGATCGCCATCACCTGCGGCGCCGGCGCCGTGGGGGGCGTGGCGACAGCGATCCCCTTCGTGAGCACCTTCGCGCCCTCCGAGCGTGCCCGCGCCGCGGGCGCTCCCGTGCAGGTCGACATCAGCGCGCTTCAGCCCGGCGAGAAGCTGACCGTCGAGTGGCGCGGCAAGCCGGTCTGGATCGTGCGCCGCACGAAGGAGCAGCTCGAGTCGCTGAAGAAGACCGAAGCCCAGGTTGCCGATCCGAAATCGGAGCGCACCCAGTACCCGACGCCCGAGTACGCGAAGAACCCGCATCGCTCGATCAAGCCCGAGTTCCTCGTGGCCGTGGGCATCTGCTCGCACCTGGGTTGCTCCCCGAGCGACAAGTTCGCCACTGGCGCGCAGCCCTCGCTGCCCGACGACTGGGCCGGCGGCTTCCTCTGCCCGTGCCACGGCTCGACCTTCGACATCGCCGGGCGCGTCTTCAAGAACAAGCCTGCGCCGGACAACCTCGAGGTGCCGCCGCACATGTACCTGTCCGACACCGTGCTGCTGATCGGTGAGGACAAGAAGGCCTGAGCCCGCGCAAGACCGCCCCGAATCCCGAGAGGTAGTGATGGCTGAATTCAAGGAAGCGCCTGCGGGCGCCTCGACCGCCGTGCAGGTCACGACCTGGCTGCAGAACCGGTTCCCCACCGCGTTCGACGCCTATCGCGTGCACATGTCGGAGTACTACGCGCCGAAGAACTTCAACTGGATGTACTTCTTCGGCTCGCTGGCGATGCTGGTCCTCGTGATCCAGATCGTCACCGGCATCTTCCTCGTGATGCACTACAAGCCCGACGCCGCGCTGGCGTTCGCGTCGGTCGAGTACATCATGCGCGACGTGCCCTGGGGCTGGCTGGTGCGCTACATGCACTCCACCGGCGCCAGCATGTTCTTCGTGGTGGTCTACCTGCACATGTGGCGGGGCCTGATCTACGGCAGCTACCGCAAGCCGCGCGAGCTGGTCTGGATCTTCGGCTGCGCGATCTTCCTGTGCCTGATGGCCGAGGCCTTCATGGGCTACCTG
>JBILNT010000242.1:0-4308 GCA_044374875.1 Rubrivivax sp. | reverse complement strand
GGCGCCTCGCCTTGGTGCTGGGGTTCGCTCATGGTCAAAGATTAGCCAGTTGCATGCCAATTACCAAGATGGCGAGAAAAACTCTCAGGCTCTCAGTCCCCCGCCAGCACCTGCCCGCGGGCGTTGGTGCGCTCGCGGCGACGGAAACCACGCCAGGCGAGGAAGGCCAGCATCGCGACGCCGAAGCCCATCAGGGCGACGGGCCACCACACCGGCTGGTTCCACTCGGCCTGGCGGCGCACACGCTCTGCGGTGTCGAGCCGGTAGTAGCGCCCCATGTCGCGCACCATGATCGCCGGCTTGCCGTTGAGCACCCAGGGCTGGAACGCGCCCGACGCGTAGGGGAAGTAGCCGAAGACCCAGGGTGCGTCCTGCTGGGCGATGCGCGTCATCTCGTCGATCAGCGCCTGCTTCTCGGGGCCGTCGTCGAGCAGCTTGAGCTTCGCGAAGCGGGCGTCGAATTCCGGGTTCTCGTAGTTCGAGGTGTTCTCGCCGTCGCTGCGGCTCTTGCCGTTGGGGCCGTAGAGCAGGAAGAGGAAGTTCTCGGCGTCGGGGTAGTCGGCCAGCCAGCCCGACCAGTAGATCTGGTGGCGCCCCTTGCGCACCTTGTCCTGGAACTGGTTGTTGTCGGTGGCGCGGATCTCGAGCTGCACGCCGATCTTCGCGAACTGGCGCACCATCCAGTCGAACTCGGCCTTGCGCTCGGGCGTGGGCTGGCCATAGAAGTCGTAATTCAGCACCAGGGGCTGGCCGGTCCTGGCGTCGCGGCCGCCCGGGTAGCCGGCTTCGGCCAGCCGCTGGCGCGCCTCCTCGACGGAGCGGCGCACGGCCCGCCCGCCCTCGACGCGATGCGTGACCGGGTTGACGCCCTCGGCCGTGCCATGCCGCGAGCCGAAGAGCCCGGCCGGCAGCGGCCCCATCGCCACCTCGCCGCCCTTCTGCGGGAAGATGCGGACGAACTCCTCCCAGTCGATCGCGATCGACAGCGCCTGGCGCAGCTTGCGGTTTCTCTCGCGCTGCTCGGGGGTGTCGCCCCAGCCGATCACGGGGTCGAGCATGTTGAAGCCCAGGTACCAGGACGACAGGTCGACGAACTTCGGCAGCTTGAAACCCTTGGCGGTGTACTCCTGGCGCACGCGCTCGGAGTCCTCCATGTCGATGGCGTACTCGACGCCGTACTCGGTGCGCTCGATTTCGGGCACGTCGTAGTAGCCCTGGCGGAACTTGCTCTTCAGCGGCACCGCCTCCTTCTCGATCGTGAAGATCATGCGGTCGATGAAGGGCGTGGGCTTGCCGCAGTCATCGAGCAGGCCGGCGGCCCTGTCCTGCTCCGAGCCTTCGCAGGGGTAGGGCTCGCCGCGGTAGTTCGGGTTTCGCACCATCACGTGCCGGCGGTCCTGCACGTACTCCTTCATCATGTAAGGCCCGGTGCCGACCGGCCAGGTATCCAGCGACAGGCCGTTGGCCGCCATCCCCGGCTGGGCGTAGAAGGCGTCGGCCTCCCAGGGCACGGGCGACATGAAGGTCATCGCCATCCAGTACTTCCACTGCGGGTACTTGCCATGGATGCGGATGCGCAGCAGGTACTTCTCTGGCGCGCTGACGCCCGCCAGTGGCCAGCGCCGGAAGTCGAGGAAGGGCTTGTCCAGGCTGGCCGGGTCCAGGCCCTGGCGCAGCTTCGCGTCCTCGGCCTTGATCAGCTCGCCGTACTCCTTCAGGCCGATCACGTGCTCGGCGAAGATGCCGTAGATCGGCGTGGTGATGCGGGTCGTCGCGTGGCGCTTGAGCGCGTAGACGTAGTCCTCGGCGACCAGCTCGCGCGTGCCCTGGTGCTCGAAGTCCCAGGGGCTGCGCCGATCGCCCACCTCGCCCGGCTTCATCGCGTGGTAGCGGTGGCGGCCTTGCTCGTCGCGGGCAAAGGCCGGGTGCGGCTGGTAGAGGATGCCCGGCTTGACGCGGACCTCGTGCACGCTCTCGGCGATCTGTTCGCCAGGGGCGTCTTCGGGCAGCTCCTTGCCGCTGGCGTCCAGGTAGCGCGGCGTCGCGACCTCCACCGCGGCCTTCGGCACCAGCTCGTAGGGCCGCTTCAGGTAGTGGTACCCGTAGGGCGGCTCGTAGATCTGGTAGGTGTAGGGCGTCTCGTTGTTCCAGTACGAGGCCGTCGGGTCGAGGTGACGGGGCGAGCTGTTCGCGAACGCGGAAACCAGCGTGTTCGAGGCCGCCACGTCGTCTGGCAGCGGATTGTTGTTGCAGGCGGCCAGCCACAGGGCGGACGCGACGGCGAGCATGGCCTGCCAGCCCCTTGCCCTGCGCCCCGCCCGTTCGACCATCGATGCCCCCGCCCGACAACGCGCGATTCTATGTGTGCCCCGCAGAGGTGCAGCGAGGGGGTTCCACGGGCGAGGCACGTTGCAGCCGGCCTGCAGCTACCAGCCCACGAGCACGTCGCGTCCCTCGACCAGCACCTGCACGCGACGCCCCACCGGCAGGGTCAGCTTGGTCGGCACGTGCCCGAAGGGCAGCCCGGTCAGGACAGGCACGCGGGTGTTCGCCCGCAGGTGCGCCACCGCGGCGCGGAGGTCGTAGCCGTGGTCCAGCGGCGACTTCTTCCAGGCGCTGAAGGCGCCCAGCAGCACCGCCCGCTGCCTTGCCAGCACGCCAGCCTGCAGCAGCTGCAGCAGCATGCGTTCCACCCGGTACGGGTGCTCGTTGACGTCTTCCAGGAAGAGCACGCCGCCGGGGACCTGCGGGAAGTGCGGCGTCCCCAGCAGCGAGATCAGCACCGTGAGATTGCCGCCCCAGAGCACGCCCCGGCGGCTCAGGCCGTCGTGTCCGGCCTCGGTGCGAAAGCCCACCGCCTCGAGTTCGCCGTTCATGGCCTCGCGGAAGACCTCGGGGGTCACCTCGTCGAGCCCGCCTTCCTCGTCGGCGCGGCCGAAGTCGTCGACCGCCAGCGGCCCGGCCCAGCTGCCGGCACCGGTGTGCGCGAGCAGCGCGAGCTGAAGCGCGGTGACGTCGCTGTAGCCGACCCAGCGCGTGCCTTGGTCCACGCTGCGGGCCAGCCGCTTCCAGTCGATGCGGTCGAGCAGCCGCGTCAGACCGTAGCCACCACGGGTGGCCATCGCCACCGAGGGCGCGGCGCGCGCCACGCGGTGCAGGGCCGCCAGCCGGGTGTCGTCGTCGCCGCCGAAGCGCTGGTGGCGCGCACGAGCGGCCTCGTCGACCGTGACCTCGAAGCCCAGCGCGGCGAGGCGCTTCGCGGCCCGCTTCAGGCCTGCGGCACGCACGAGCACCCCGGCCGGGGTGTAGAGGGTCAGGGTGGTCATCGTGTCGCGTCCCCGGCGGGCGAGGGAAGATCGCCCAGTTCGGTGGCATCCCCGGCGGGAATGGGCTCGCCCGCAGCGAAGCCGTCGGCAGCAGCGGCCTGCTCCGCGGCGACCGGCAGGGCACCGCGCAGCGCCCGCTGCCGGGCGCGCCGCTCGGCGAAGAACTGGCGCAGCAGGTCGCCGCACTCGGCTGCCAGCACGCCCCCGCGCAGTTCCGTGTGGTGGTTGAGGCGCGACTCGGAAAAGAGGTCGACCACCGAGCCGGCGGCACCCGTCTTGGGGTCCACGGCGCCAAAGACCACCCGAGACAAGCGCGCGTGCATCAACGCCATCGCGCACATCGCGCACGGCTCCAGAGTCACGTAGAGCTCGCAGCCCGGCAGCCGGTAGTTGCCGAGCAAGGTGGCCGCATGCCGCAGCGCCACGATCTCGGCGTGGGCGGTGGGGTCGTGCGTGGTGATCGGCCGGTTGTAGCCGGTGGCGATGACCTGGCCTTCGCGCAGGATCACCGCGCCCACCGGCACTTCGCCGACAAGCCAGGCATTGCGCGCCTGGTCGATGGCCAGGCGCATGCCGATCTCGTCACGGTCGGATTTGTCTTCCACGAGGCGATTGTGCCCGGCGCAGGGACTGCGCGGCCGGGGCCATCCAGCGGCGTTCGGGCGGACTGATCAGTACAGCCGGATCGCGGTGTCGAAGTACCAGGTGCGACGGATCTTGATGACGTCGTCGTCCCGCGCGAGCACCGGCGGGAAGTCCTGGAACGGAACCTGGCCCTGCACGACGCGGCGAACCGCATCGTCGATCCCGGGCACGCCGCTGGACTGCACTCACCTCACCGACTCCACCGATCCATCGCTGCGGACCGCCACCGTCACCACCGGGTTAATGTGGAAGAACCTCTGGCGAAGGCGCGACAGGACCTGGCCTGAAGCTGGCCGGCGCTGCGTGCGCTGCGGGTATGGCAGGTTCAGGCGGTGGT
>JBILNT010000075.1:0-15199 GCA_044374875.1 Rubrivivax sp. | reverse complement strand
AAGGGGTCTGCGTTACCTGTGCCGCACCCAGTGGTCGGCACTTCTTGGGGCGTGACCCAATGTTCTAGGTCCCCGGAACGAGGCCTATCCAGCCGCCAGGGCCGCCGCTTGTTCTGCGGTGGGGGTGAATCCTTCGTCCTCCTCGGTCAACTCATGAAGCTTCTGGAGCAGGGCTTCCTCCACCTCGGCCTGACCTCCCGCAATGAAGCCCTCTGACATCGCCTCACGCCTGATGCTGAGGGCTGCCTGCTTGAGTGACGTGCCGGCTGGCCAGATGTCGGAAAGCTCACAAGCGGCGATGTATTCCTCGGCTGGGTACAGCTGCCAGCAGCGGCCTTCGAGGTCGGTACAGAGGCGCTCCAGCTCGTCGCTGGCCTCCTGGGCGTCCTCGTCCAGCTTGCCGACCCAGTTGTTTCCGTCCCAGACGACTTCATGGCCGTCGTGCACGCGCTGAAGCAGGTCGATGGTGTCCGCGTCGTTGAAGAGCGCGGACAGAGCCTCGCTCTTGACCAGGCCAGGAAGGCTCCAGCACCGGGTGCGGCCGTGCCAGATGGCTGCGCGCGTGGCGTTGTTCCACGGCGGGGTCACTTCGAAGTCGCAGACCCCGTCCTCATCCAGCGTCAGACAGGCATCCCAGATTTCGCCCCCTTTCGTCACGAGGAGTGGTGCGTGGTTTAGGTCGAAGGCTTCGAAGGCAGAGATGTCAATGGTGATTTCGGGTTCGTCGCTCATGGAGTTTCCTGGGTGAGTGCAGTCCAACTTGCTGCATCCCAGTTGAGGTACCCGTTTTATCCCTCTGACGTTTTAGGGCGTGATGGCGCCCTTTAGCGTTGGGGCAAAGAGGAATAAACGCGATTCATAGACATCGGGTAACCCTTCAAGGAACCCTCCGATGTCCACCATCACCACGACCACTGCCCCCGTCTTGCTCAAGAAAACCGATGTCTGCGCCCGCTTGTCCATCTCGCCGCGAACGCTCGAGAACATGGTCAAGGCCCGCGAGTTCCCGCCCGGGCGGGCCATCGGCAAGTACGTCTACTGGACCGAGACCTGCCTGACCAGCTGGGTGAGCCGCTACTTCGGCATCCAAGAGGCCTGGAAGCGCTGAGGCGCCGCGCGGGGCGGGCCGCCCCGCTTTTCTTCGCACCCATTGAACAAGGGCGCCGAGCATCACTGCTCGGCGCCCTCTTCGTTTGATGGGGGCAAGGCCCCCAGAGACGTCAAGCCACGCGGCGGTTGCGGAAGTCCGCACGAATCACGTTGCCCACCACGTCCACGGGCTCCTCGCGAGGAAGTTCTGCTGCGGGTGCCGCATGGGTCGGTTCGGACGAGCGACCGTGCATCAGGGCGACCACGTCGCTGGCCTTGACGTTCACGTAGCGCTCCAGTTGAGAGAGAGTCTTGTGGCCGGTCAGCGCCCGGACCAGAAACACGTTGCCCGTCTCCAGTGCCAGGCGGGTGGCTGCGGTGTGGCGCAGGTCGTGCAAGTGCAGGTCTGTGATGCCCGCCCGCTCACACGCACGGGTCCAGGCCTTGGCCAGCGCGCTGTAGGTCATCTGCACGACGCGTTCGTCGGGCTCGGGCGTGTTGAGCTCCGCCAGCTGGCGCAGCGCCTCTTCGGCGGCCGGCGACAGCGGCACCTCGCGTTTGTCGTTCTTCGAGTCCGGGAGCCGGATGAGGTGCGCCTCCCAGTCGACGTCTTTCCAGAGGGCGTACTTCAGGGGCTCGCCCGAGCGCATGGCGGTTTCGCGCAGCAGCACCAGGGTCGGCCCCACGAGGGCGTTGCGGCAGTCCTTTACCGCCTCCTCCAGCCGCTCCTGTTCGTCCGTCGACATCACCCGGTCGCGGGTGTTGTCGACCTTGGGCATCTTGAGCTTGATGGCTGGGTTACCCGCCGGTTCGCTCCAGTTCCAGACGTCGCTGGCGTGGTTGAAGAAGGCCCGCAGCAGTGCGCGCTCCAAGCCAACGGTGGCGGGGCCCCTGACCTTGCGCATGGCATCCATGAGCTCTTGCACGTGATGGCGCTGCACCTCGGCCACTGCCATGCAGGCAATGTTGTCTCGCAGCATGTCCGCGACCGACGTTTCCTTGGCTTGCTGACCTCGGTGCTTGCCGAGCCCCTTCGGAATCTTGCGCTCGACTTCAGGGGCCTTGAGCACGACGTCGTAGTAGTGCCGCGCCTTGTCCGAGGACTTCTTGCGGCCCTTGGGCGTGTCTTGCTCCTCCCGGGCCAGAGGAAGTTCGATGGTCTCGAGGGTGGCCAGACCCGCCGCCCTGAGGTAGCGGTTGATGCGCCGTGCCTCCTGCTCCGCGCCCTTCATGAAGGGCAAGCGCTCGAGCCCGTAGTCCTGCAGCGCTTGACCCACGGTGGTCCGGGTGGGGCCCATGCCCTTGGGCGAGCCGCGCTTCTTGAGCTCATCGACCCGGCGCGCCATCTCTTCTTGCGCCTGGCTCGAGGTGCGGTGGCCGCTGACGTAGATGTCCTGGCCCATCACCCGGCGGCGCATGGCCCAGCCCGCGCCTTCCTTGAACGGCTTTGCTGCCTTAGCCATGGGCCACCTCCGCGCGGAAGGTGCCTTGGGTGGTGGCGCGCTGGGTGCCGCTGCTATCTCGTGTCCTCATCACAACTCCAATCAACTAGGAGTTGGGTCTAGGCACCGGACGGGCGATTCTTTATATCCCTGGCAGGGATGTCCTCGCGGCCGTGAACGACATCACACCCTAGGCACCGAACACGCGGGTGCAGCGGATGGGCACGACCGTGGACGAGCGCAGTCGAGCGCACGCCAACGCAGCCCATGCGAAGCGGCTTCCCGTTGGATTGACAGATTCACTGCCAGAAACGGGGTCCACAACGCAAAACGGCGACCACATCAGTGGCCGCCGTTTTCGCTAAGTCATTGAGGGACAACGACTCTGTGTTTGGTGGCCTGGGGCGGAATCGAACCACCGACACGCGGATTTTCAATCCGCTGCTCTACCAACTGAGCTACCAGGCCGGAAAGCTGCGCATTATATAGCGCGACCGCGAGCGGCCGCCGCGGGGTCAGCCGGCGCCCCGCTTGCCGCGGCTGAGGTCGACGCCGAGCTGCTTGAGCTTGCGGTAGAGGTGGGTGCGCTCGAGGCCGGTCTTCTCGGCCACGCGAGTCATGGAACCGCTCTCCTTGGCGAGATGGAACTCGAAGTAGCTCTTCTCGAACGCATCGCGCGCCTCGCGCAGCGGGCGGTCGAGATCGAACATCTGCGTGGGCTGGGGCCCGGCGACGACGGCCGACGATTCGGGCAGGGCGTGACCGTTGACCGACATCATGCCGCCCAGCGGGCTGTCGGCCCGCGGGGCGGGCGCAGACCCCTGACTGCCGCCCGCCGCGCCCGCGCGCTCGGCGGGCCGCACCAGGGCCTGTTCGACTGCGCGCAGCAGCTTCTGCAGCGTGATCGGCTTCTCGAGGAAGGCGCTGGCGCCGAAGCGCGTGGCCTCCACGGCGGTGTCGATGGTGCCGTGCCCGCTCATCATGATGACGGGCATGGTGAGCTGTCCGGTGCTGCCCCACTCCTTGAGCAGCGTGATGCCGTCGACGTCGGGCATCCAGATGTCGAGCAGGACGAGATCGGGGCGCAGCATCTCGCGCACCGCGCGCGCCTGGGCTGCGTTCTCGGCCAGTTCGACGGTATGTCCTTCGTCGGAGAGGATCTCTGACAGCAGGGCCCGGATGCCCAGTTCGTCGTCAACGACCAGAATAGTTGCCATGCGTGCTAGTGCACCTGCGTTGCGTCCCCGGCGGCCGCGGAGGGGCCGGGTGGGGGGTCTGCCGCGGCCGTGCGGGGGGCGCCCGGCTGCTCGTCAAACCGCGAAAATGATAGCGAAACTCGCGCCCCCGAGACCGCAGCTTCGGGGGATTCGCCGCCGACGTTGGCCAGCAACACGCGGGCGCCGTGCTCGTCGGCGATCTTGCGCACGACGGCCAGCCCCAGGCCGGTGCCCTTGGCCTTGGTGGTGACGTAAGGCTCGAAGGCGCGCTTGAGCACCTTCTCGGCAAAGCCAGGCCCGTTGTCCAGCACCGCCAGCCGCACCGCACGCAAGTCGCCGGTCTCGCTCCTGACGACCGAAGTGACGACCTCGACCCGGCCGTCGGCGCGGTCGGCCACCGCGTCCAGCGCGTTCTGCACGAGGTTGTGCACCACCTGACGCAACTGCGTCGCGTCGCCCAGCAGCAACGGCAGTGCGGGCGCGAGGCGGGCCGCCAGGCGCCCGCTGTCGTGGGCGTGCCCGTACAGCGCCAGCACCTCGGAGACGAGCGCGTTCAAGTCCAGCGGACGCAGCTGCGCGGCGGGCAGCCGCGCGTAGTCGCGGAACTCGTTGACGAGCTGCTGCATCGCCTGCACCTGGCTGACGATGGTGGCGACCGAGCGACGCAGCAAGGCCTGGTCGGCGCCTTCGAGGCGGGATTCGAGCTTGTGCTGCAGCCTCTCGGCCGAGAGCTGGATCGGCGTGAGCGGGTTCTTGATCTCGTGCGCCAGCCGCCGCGCCACCTCGGCCCAGGCGGCCGAGCGCTGCGCGGAGACGATCTCGGTGATGTCGTCGAACACCACCAGGCGGCTGTCACCCGGCAGCAGCGCACCGCGCACCAGCAGCGTCAAGGTGTGGCCGTTGCCGCGCGCGAGTTCGAACGACTCCTGCCAGTGGTCGCGCTCGCCGGCCTCGGGGCTGGTGACCAGCGTCTCGAAGCGCTGGTCGATGCTGCGGGCCATGGTCTCGAGTTCGGGAACCTCGGCGAGGCGACGCCCGCGCCACGAGGCCACCGGCAGCCGCAGGATGCGGGTCGCGCCCGGGTTCACGGTGTCGATGCGGCCCTCGCGATCGAGCACCATGACGCCGGCGGTGAGGGTGTCGAGGATGGTCTGCAGCCGCGTGCGCGCGCCTTCGAGCTGAGCGACGCCGCGCTCGACCTGGCCGCGCGCCTCGGCCAGCTGGGCGGTCATGTCGGCGAAGCTGCGCGTCAGGCCGCCGAGCTCGTCGCCCGAGGCAAACACCGGCTTGGCGCCGAGATCGCCGGCCGCCACCTGTCGCACGCCGTCGGCCAGCAGCAGCAGCGGCCGCGCCAGCTGGTTGCCCAGCAGGATAGCCAGCAGCACGGCGCCGAAGACCGCCAGCACCAGCGACAGCGTCAGCGTGCCGATGTACATGCGGCGCAGGCTGTCGCGGGCGAGCGCACGCTGCTGGTAGTCGCTGTAGGCCGCCTGCACGGCCAGGGCCTGCGCCGCCAGCGCGCGCGGCACCGGCTGCAGCACCATGAGGAAGCGGTCCTCGCCGCCCACGAGCTGGATCGCGCGGCCAGGGATGCGCGCCAGCGCCCGCACCCGCGCTCCGTCACCGCCCGGGCCGGCAGTCAGCGATTCCTCGTCGAGCCCCTCGATCTGGCTGGCCAAGGCCAGCTGACGGGCCTGCCGCAGCAGCGTAGCGCCCGGCCGGTCGGGCGCGATCGTGGCCGTCGAGCCGCCGGCGGCCAGCAGCACCTGCCCCTGCGGCCCCAGCAGCACGACCTCGCGCGCGCCGATCTGCTCGCGCAGGCGCTCCAGGGTGAGCGGCACGATGGCGGCGCTGCCTTCACCCAGGCGCTCGGCAGCCACCCGCGTCTTGCTGCCGACGTCGGCCACCAGCGCGTCGAGCGTGCCCTTGCCCAGCGCCAGTCCGGCGTCCAGGGCGCCGGCCACGCGCACGTCGAACCAGGCCTCGATGCTGCGCGAGACGAACTGGTAGGAAACGGTGTAGATGACCAGCCCGGGCAGTGCGCCGACGAGGGCGAAGATGCCGGCGAGCTTGATCAGCAGCCGGCTGCCGAACTTGCCCCGCCGCACGCGCACGGCCAGTCGCACGACGGCAAAGCCGACGACCAGCAGCAACGCCGCGGCCACGGCGACGTTGGCCCAGAACAGCCAGCGGAAGTGGCGCTCGAAGGCGCTGCCTGCCTGCGTGCCGAGCGACAGCACGAAAGCCAGCACGAGCACGCCGCCGGTGGTGGCCACCAGCGCCACGATCCACGTCCAGCGGGCGGCACGCGTCATGGCGGTCACTCGACGCGCACGCTGCGCTCGACGGCCAGCGACCAGCCCGCGGTGCCACCCAGGCCGATCTGCATCGGTCCCGGCAGCTGGCTGTCGTCCAGGCGGAAGCTGAATTCGACGTAGTGGCGGCCGTCCGGGTCCAGCTGGGACAGGTCGACCAGCCGCCACTGGGTGCTGCGCGTGATTGCGAGCATGGCCTCCTCGAGCGTGGCGAAGCTCTGGTTCAGGCCGCCGACGAGGCCGACGCGCCAGCTCGCCGTCAGCGGCTGGTAAGCGAGCCGCCACGATCGCGTGGCGCGGACGACGCGCTCGTCGCGCCAGTACCAGCGGTCGCGGTAGACGTCGGCACGGGCGGCGAAGTGCACCGGCACGCCGCGGCCCAGAGCCTCCTCGACGGCACGAGAGAGCTGGATGCGCACGTCGTACTCGAGCACCAGTTCGCCGTCGCGGCGAACGGGGCGCAGCACCGGCAGTTCGATCCCCTGCGCCATCGCGCGCGCGCCCAGCCAAGGAGGCAGCGAGAGCCCCAGCAGGCCCTGCAGCAGCTTGCGTCGGCGGACCGGCGGCGGGTGCATCTCGGCGGGGTCGCTCAGGTGGGCTTGTGGAGCAGCGCGTAGTAGAAGCCGTCCTCCGCGGGCGAGACGGCACCAGGACGATTGTCGGCCAGCGGCAGCAGGTGTCCGGGCGATCGGGGGTCGAGGCGCGCCTGCTTGCCGGGCGGACGTTGCAAAAACGCCTCTATCTGGTGCTGGCCTTCGGCGCGGAAGATCGAGCAGGTGGCGTACAGCAGCCTGCCGCCCGGGCGCAGCAGGGGCCACAGTGCATCCAGCAGCCCGGCCTGCACCCGCGCCAGTGCGGTGATGTCGTCGGCGCGGCGCAGCCAGCGCACGTCGGGGTGGCGCCGGACGATGCCCGAGGCGCTGCAGGGCGCGTCGAGCAGGATGGCGTCGAAGGGCCGGCCATCCCACCACGCGCGGGTGTCGCGGGCGTCGGCGGCCTTGAGTTCGGCGCGCAACTGCAGCCGCCCCAGCGTCTCCTGCACGCGCACGAGCCGCGCGGGGTCGCTGTCCAGGGCCAGCAGGTCGAGGTCGGCGCGCTCCAGCAACTGGGCCGTCTTGCCGCCCGGGGCTGCGCAGGCGTCGAGCACGCGCGCGCCCGCCGCAAGCGGCAAGACGCCCGATGCGCCGTCGCCCTCGAGCAGCAGGGCGGCACTGCGCTGGGCGGCGGCGTCCTGCACCGACACCTCGCCTTCGCCGAATCCGGGCAAGCGCTGCACCGGGCAAGGTTCGGCCAGCAGCACGGCCTGCCCTGCGAACGCCGGGTCGGGCAGGACACTGGCAGCGCGCCCCTGGGCGGCCAGCCGCCGCACGTAGGCGGCGCCGGTGCCCCGGCGGGCGTTGACGCGCAGCGTCATCGGCGGGTGCTCGTTGGCCGCCAGCAGCAGCGCCTGCCAATGCTGCGGCCAGTCCTGACGCACGCGCTCTATCCACCATCCCGGGTGGTTCCACGCGCCGAGGGGCGAGCGACGGGCAGCGGCGACCAGCGCCTCGCGCTCGCGCACGAAGCGGCGCAGCACGGCGTTGACGAAGCCCGCGGCGGCAGGCGTGCGCTGGCGTGCAGCGCCGACCGCCTGGTCGACCACCGTGTGGTCCGCGTAGGGCGGCGCCGGCACGGGCCACAGCAGCGCGATGGCGGTGACGAGCAGCGCGTCGACCTGCGGCGGGGGCGTCTTGGGCGCCACCGCGGCGCGAACCTCGGTGGCCCCGCCCAGCCAGCGAAGCGCATGGAAGGCCAGCGCCTGCACGCCCGGCCGCAGGTCGGGGGCGACGCGCCCGAGCACGTCGGTGAGCGAGCGCCCGGCGCGAACTGCCGCCACCGCATCGGCCGTGGCGTCGAGCAGGCGCGCCAGCGGCACGGGGTGATTGGCGGCGGTCACGCAGGCCAGTCTATCCGTTCGGTGGCGCGGTCAATCCGTTCGGCGCACAATCACCGACCCGTGTCACGGAAGGTTTACATGGCAGATTCCCCAAAGCCCGCCCCAGGGGCACCTGCACCGATCTTTCGCAGCGAGGAGGAACTTGCTGCGCTGCCGGTTTCCGATCGCATCCGCTACCGCCTTGTCGGCGCGAACTGCCGCTTCCACGCCAACGACAACATCTCGGCCTTCATCCGCGAGGGCGAGCTGCCCGAGCTGAAGCGCGAGGTCCAGGGCAAGCTCGAGGACGTGCTGCGTTCGCTGGTGATCGACACCGAGAGCGACCACAACACGAACGAGACCGCCAAGCGGGTGGCCAAGATGTTCGTCGAGGAAGTGTTCCGCGGGCGCTACCACCCGATGCCCTCGGTCACCGAGTTCCCGAACGTGGAGCGGCTCAACGAGCTGATGATCGTCGGGCCGATCACCGTGCGCAGCGCCTGCTCGCACCACCTCTGCCCCATCTTCGGCAAGGTCTGGATCGGGCTGCTGCCCAACGAGCACTCGAACCTGATCGGGCTTTCGAAGTACGCGCGCATCTGCGACTGGATCATGAGCCGGCCGCAGATCCAGGAGGAGGCCGTCACGATGCTGGCCAACGAACTGCAGGAACGCGTGCAGCCCGACGGCCTGGCCATCGTGATGGAGGCCGACCACTTCTGCATGCACTGGCGCGGCGTCAAGGACACCGACTCGGCGATGGTCAACAGCGTGATGCGCGGCGCGTTCCTCAAGGACCCGAACCTGCGCCGCGAATTCCTCTCGCTGCTGCCGCGCAAGACGGCCGCCTGATCGCCCCCACCCACCCGCCCCCTTCGTAGCGAAAGCGTCACACCATGCTCGTGCGACTCATGTATGCCAGCCGCGCCGTGGCTTCCGTCGACCAGGAAGAACTGCTGGCCATCCTGCGCAAGTCCAAGGCCAACAACCCGGCCACGGGCATCACCGGCGTGCTGTGCTTCAGCGAGGGCATCTTCCTGCAGGTGCTCGAGGGCGGCCGGGCCCCGGTCAACCGTCTCTACAACCGCATCGTCGCCGACTCGCGTCACTCCAACGTCGAACTCCTGAGCTACGAGGAGATCGGCGAGCGCCGCTTCGCCGGCTGGTCCATGGGCCAGGTCAACATGGCCCGGCTGAACCGGGCGCTGTTGCTGAAGTACTCGGAGACCGCCACGCTGGACCCGTACGCGGTCTCGGGCAGCGTCTCGATGGCGCTCTTCGAGGAACTGGTCGCCACCGCGTCTATCGTCGGCCAGCCCTGACGCATCTACCCCAGCGGGTATAGGGTTTCCCCTCGATCAGGCAACAGCACCGGCATTTATATTTGTCAATGCTGATATTTGGATAAGTGCCTGCGCGCCACTTTCCGGCCGACTGCAAGTGCTTTCCTTCCGCGAGGACCCACCCGTGAGCGATGCCCCCCACAGCCCCGGTGGCCGCCTGATCAAGGCGCCGGAGAACTTCGTCGCGCCCGAAGGCGTGCGCACCGTCTTCCGCGAAGCCAAGGCCGGCCGGCGCGACTTCATCCGCAACGCCTTCGCCGCCGCGGCCGCGGGCGCTGCGGGTGGCGCGGCGCTGGCACAGTCCAACCCGGTGCCCAGCGAGGGCGGCGACCCCAACATCCTCAAGCTGCCCGAGCACACCACCGGCCTGGGCAAGCCGGTGGTGACCGACGGCTACGGCATGCCGTCGAAGTACGAGGCCAACGTGCAGCGCCGCCAGAGCCCCGGGCTGACGCAGACGACGCAGGCCTCGGTCTCGTTCGCGCCGCTGCAGAGCCTGTTCGGCATCGTCACGCCCTCGGGCCTGCACTTCGAGCGCCACCACCAGGGCTGGTGGGACATCGACCCGAGCAGGCACCGCCTGATGCTCAACGGCTCTGACGACAAGCTGATGCGCCGGCCGATGGTCTTCACGATGGACGAGCTGATGAGGCTGCCGTCGGTCAGCCGCTTCCACTTCATCGAGTGCGGCGCCAACTCCGGCATGGAGTGGGGCAACGTGGCCGTGCCAACCTGCCAGTACACGCACGGCATGATCAGCTGCAGCGAGTTCACCGGCGTGCCGCTGAAGATCCTGCTGGACATGGCAGGCGTCGACTACAAGCGCGGCCGCTACGTGCTGGCCGAAGGCGCCGACGGCTCGAGCATGACGCGCACCATCCCGATGGAGATGGTGGAGAACGGCGAGGTGCTCGTGGCCTACGGCCAGAACGGCGAGATGCTGCGCCCCGAGAACGGCTACCCGCTGCGCCTGGTGGTGCCGGGCGTGCAAGGCGTGAGCTGGGTGAAGTACCTGCGGCGCATCGAGGTCGGCGACAAGCCTTACGCCGCCAAGGACGAGGTGATGCACTACGTCGACCTGATGCCGGACGGCCGCCACCGCCAGTACACCAGCATCCAGGAGTGCAAGAGCGTGGTCACCACGCCGTCGGGCGGCCAGGTGCTGCTCGACAAGGGCTTCTACCAGATCACCGGCCTGGCCTGGTCGGGCCGTGGCAAGGTCAGGAAGGTCGACGTCTCGGTCGACGGCGGCCGCAACTGGCGCACCGCCCGGCTGCAGGAACCGGTGATGAGCAAGTGCCTGACCCGTTTCTCGCTCGACTGGGTGTGGGACGGCAAGCCCGCGCTCATCCAGAGCCGCGCGATGGACGACACCGGCTACGTCCAGCCGACCTATCGCCAGCTGCGCAACGTGCGCGGCACGCGCTCGATCTATCACAACAACGCGATCCAGACGTGGCTGGTGCAGGAGTCGGGGGAGGTCAGGAATGTCCAGCTTTCGTAAGGCGCTGACCGCCACGGCCGCGCTGCTGTGCAGCGCGGCGGCGCTGGCGCAGGCGGCTTCCTTCCCGGGCATCGGTCGGCCGGCCACGCCCAAGGAAGTCGCAGCCTGGGACATCGACGTGCGCCCCGACTTCAAGGGCCTGCCCAAGGGCTCGGGCTCGGTGGCCAAGGGCATGGACGTGTGGGAGTCGAAGTGCGCGTCGTGCCACGGTGTCTTCGGCGAGAGCAACGAGGTGTTCGCGCCGCTGGTCGGCGGCACCACGAAGGACGACATCAGGACCGGCCGCGTGGCCAGGCTGCTCGACCCGTCGTTCCCCGGCCGCACGACGCTGATGAAGGTCTCGACGGTCTCGACGCTGTGGGACTACATCAACCGCGCCATGCCGTGGAACGCGCCGAAGTCGCTGTCCACCGAGGAGGTCTACGCGGTCACGGCCTACCTGCTCAACATGGGCGGGATCCTGCCGGACAACTTCGTGCTGTCCGACGCCAACATCGCCGAGGTACAGGCGCTGCTGCCCAACCGAAACGGCAAGACGACCGACCACGGCATGTGGCCCGGCAAGTCGATGGGCAACGGCGGCAAGCCGGACGTGCGCGCCGTCGCCTGCATGAAGGACTGCGCCGCGGAGCCGACGGTCGCGTCGTTCCTGCCCGACTTCGCCCGCAACGCCCACGGCAACCTGGCCGAGCAGAACCGCATGGTCGGGGCGCAGCACGGCGCGGACACCACCAAGCCCGCCGGCGCGGCGCCTGCGGCACCGGCGGCCCCCAAGGCACCGGCCACGCCCGCGGCCGGTGGCGACGCGGCGTCCTTCGCCCCCATCCAGAAGCTGCTGACCGCCAACAACTGCCTCGCCTGCCACGGCATCGACAAGAAGATCGTCGGCCCGGGCATGACCGAGATCGCGAAGAAGTACGCCGGGCGCGGCGACGCCCAGGCCTACCTGGCGCAGAAGATCCGCGTCGGCGGCGCGGGCGTGTGGGGCAGCATCCCGATGCCGCCCCAGGCGATCTCCGAGGGCGACGCCGCGACGCTCGCGAAGTGGCTCGCCGAGGGCGCCAAGCGCTGATCGGCCGCCCGCGCTACGCTTGGAGGGTATCCCCGAATCCACCGGGGCAGGACGCTGCCCCATCATTCCGCACCTCTATATAAGGAGAGACTGATGCAAACCCGACGCGAGATGCTCGCCCGGAGCGCAACCGTCGCCGGCGTGCTGGCCTCGGCCGGGATGCTTCCGACGGCAGCCCATGCAGCCTGGAGCCAGGCCGCGTTCGAGGCCAAGACGATGGCCGATGCCGCCAAGGCACTGGGCGGCGCCGCCCCGGTCGAGAGCAAGGACGTGACGATCACCGGACCGGACATCGCAGAGAACGGCGCCGTCGTGCCGGTGGGCTGCGCCACCACGCTGCCTGGCGTCAGGCGCATGCTGATCCTGGTCGAGAAGAACCCCAGCGTGCTGGCGTCCGTCTTCGACGTGACCGACGCGGTCGACGCCAACTTCAACACCCGCGTGAAGATGGGCCAGTCGTCGAACGTCTTCGCGGTGGCAATGATGGGCGACGGCAAGGTCCTGTTCGCACAGAAGGAAATCAAGGTCACGCTCGGCGGCTGCGGCGGTTGACCCGCGCGCCCCTGGCCGGCACCGCCGGTGGCCGCGAAGGCTTCCGGACCAAAACGAAAGCAATCTGAAGGAGTAGCGATCATGGGAGACCCGATGCGCATTCGCGCGCAGGCTGCCGGTGACAAGGTCACCGTCCGCGTGCTGATGAGCCACGAGATGGAAACCGGCCAGCGCAAGGACTCGGCCGGCAAGACCATTCCCGCCTGGTTCATCCAGGAAGTCACCGCCACCCACAACGGCAAGCCGGTGATGACGGCCCAGTGGGGGCCCTCGGTGGCGAAGAACCCCTTCCTCCAGTTCAGCGTCAAGGGCGGCAAGGCCGGCGACAAGATCGCCGTGACCTGGAAGGACAACAAGGGCGACACCCGCACCGACGAGGCGACGGTCAGCTGACCGCCCCACCCCGCGCCCGACGCGGGGCAAACGTCTTGCCAGAACGACACCGCGGCGCCATGACGCCGCGGGCACGCACCCTCCTGCACCAGACGGAGACACACCGACGATGAAGACGCTCGCATGGGGGCTGCTCGCCGCGATCGCGGCTGGCAGCGTGGCGCACGCCCAGGACAGATCGACCGCCGACGGCATTGCCGAATACCGCAAGATGCTCGAGGACGGCAACCCGGCCGAGCTCTTCGAGGCCAAGGGCGAGGATCTCTGGAAGAAGAAGCGCGGGCCGAAGAACGAGTCGCTGGAGAAGTGCGACCTCGGCAAGGGCCCGGGGGCGGTGAAGGGCGCGTTCGTCGAGCTGCCGCGCTGGTTCCCCGACACCCAGAAGGTGCAGGACCTGGAATCGCGCCTGGTCAGCTGCATGGAGATGCTGCAGGGCTTCAACGGCGCCGAGATCGCGAAGACGCCGTTCGGGCGTGGCGAGCAGGAGAACGTCACCGCGCTGGCGACCTGGGTCGCCTCGATGTCCAAGGGCATGCCGTTCAACCTGCCGCAAGGCCATCCGGAAGAGCGCCGCATGTACGAGGTGGGCAAGCGCGTCTTCTACTTCCGCGGCGGCTCGCACGACTTCTCGTGCGCCTCCTGCCACGGCGAGGCGGGCAAGCGGATCCGCCTGCAGGACCTGCCCGACCTGACGAAGAACCCTGGCGACGGCGTCGGTTTCGCCGCCTGGCCCGCCTATCGCGTCAGCAACGGCCAGATGTGGGGCATGCAGCTGCGACTGAACGACTGCTTCCGCCAGCAGCGCTTCCCCTACCCCACCTTCGCGTCCGACGTGACGGTCGCGCTGGCGAGCTACATGGGCGTCAACGCCAAGGGCGCGAAGTCGATCGCGCCGTCGATCAAGCGCTGAAGGGAGCGGCAGACATGACCAGGAAGACGATCATCGTGGGTGCCGCTGTCGCCGCGGCCATCGTGGCGGCCGGGTGCTCGACGCTGCCTTCGGGCGCGGAACTCGATGCGCAAGCACTGGCCTCGATCAAGGCCTCGTTCCGCGACCAGGGCATCGCCAAGGTCGACCGCATCCAGCAGGACCTCGGGCAATCGGCCTGTTCGTCGGACAAGGCGCCGACCGACGCGGTCGCCGAGCAGGTGATGATGCAGGCGCGCCAGACCGTGAAGTGGCCGACCGGCGGCCAGTACATCGGCGACTGGCGGCAGGGCGAGCGAATCGCCCAGAGCGGCCGCGGCATGACCTGGACCGACACCTCCACGGCCACCAGCGCCAACGGCGGCAACTGCTACAACTGCCACCAGATCTCCAAGGAGGAGATCTCCTTCGGCACCATCGGCCCGAGCCTCTACAACTACGGGAAGATGCGCGGCGTGCGCGACGTGACGGCCGAGACGGCGCAGCCGATCATCGAGTACACGTGGATGAAGATCTGGAACTCGAAGACCTACAACGCCTGCTCGAACATGCCGCGTTTCGGCCACGCGGGGCTTCTCGACGAGAAGCAGATCGCCCACATCATGGCGCTGCTGCTCGACCCGAAGTCTCCGGTCAACCAGTAAGCGACGCGGGGCCTGGTCCACCCAGGCCCTGTTTTTTGCCTGGAACATAAGCGAATACTTAATCATGAACCTGAGCAAGCGCGAGTTCCTGCAGGTCCTGGCGGCAGCAGGCGTGGCCGGCATGTCGCTGGGCCGCTGGAGCGAGGCCGATGCCGCCACCGCGGAACAGGGGCTGTACGACCTTCCGCCGCTGGGCACCGGCGCCGGCTTCGTCAGCTTCCTCCACATGACGGACTGCCACGCGCAGCTCAGGCCGATCCACTTCCGCGAGCCGAGCGTCAACCTCGGCATCGGTTCGATGCAAGGCCAGCTGCCGCACCTCGTGGGCACGCACCTGCTGAAGAAGGCTGGCGTGCCTGCGGGTAGCGCGCTGGCCCACGCCTACACCTACCTCGACTTCGAGAAGGCCGCGCGCCGCTACGGCAAGGTCGGCGGCTTCGCGCACCTGGCCACGCTGGTCAAGCGCCTGAAGGCCAGCCGGCCAGGCGCGCTGCTGCTCGACGGCGGCGACACCTGGCAGGGCTCGGCGACGTCGCTGTGGACCAACGCCCAGGACATGGTCGACGCCTGCAAGCTGCTCACGGTGGACGTGATGACCGGCCACTGGGAGTTCACCTACGGCATGGAACGTGTGAAGGAGATCGTCGAGAAGGACTTCAAGGGCAAGCTCGGCTTCGTCGCCCAGAACGTCAGGACCAACGACTTCGGCGACCCGGTGTTCGCGCCCTACGTGATCCGCGAGATGAACGGCATCAAGGTCGCGATCATCGGCCAGGCCTTCCCGT
>JBILNT010000074.1:0-15297 GCA_044374875.1 Rubrivivax sp. | reverse complement strand
GCTACGGCTTCCTCTCCGAGAACGCCGACTTCGCCGAGCGGGTCGAGAAGAGCGGCTTCGTCTTCATCGGCCCGACGCCGGACGCGATCCGCGTCATGGGTGACAAGGTGGCCGCCAAGCAGGCGATGATCAAGTCGGGCGTGCCGTGCGTGCCGGGATCGGAGGGCGCCCTGCCCGACGACCCGAAGGAGATCATCCGCATCGCGCGCGCCGTCGGCTACCCGGTGATCATCAAGGCCGCCGGTGGCGGCGGCGGGCGCGGCATGCGGGTGGTGCACACCGAGGCAGCGCTGATCCATGCCGTGCAGACCACGCGCAACGAAGCGGGCGCGGCTTTCGGCAACCCGGCCGTCTACATGGAGAAGTTCCTCGAGAACCCGCGCCACGTCGAGATCCAGGTGCTGGCCGACCAGCACCGCAACGCGGTGTGGCTGGGCGAGCGCGACTGCTCGATGCAGCGGCGTCACCAGAAGATCATCGAGGAAGCACCGGCACCGGGCATCCCCCGGCGCGTCATCGAGCGCATCGGCGAGCGCTGCGCGGCCGCCTGCAAGAAGATCGGCTACCGCGGCGCGGGCACCTTCGAGTTCCTCTACGAGAACGGCGAGTTCTACTTCATCGAGATGAACACGCGGGTGCAGGTCGAGCACCCGGTGACGGAGCTGGTGACGGGCATCGACATCGTGCAGATGCAGATCCGCGTCGCCGCCGGCGAGAAGCTGCCTTTCTCGCAGCGCAACATCACGATGCGCGGCCACGCCATCGAGTGCCGCATCAACGCCGAGGACCCGTACAAGTTCACGCCGTCGCCCGGGCGCATCACGATGTGGCACCCGCCGGGCGGCCCCGGCATCCGCGTCGACTCCCACGTCTACACCAACTACTTCGTGCCCCCGAACTACGACTCGATGATCGGCAAGGTGATCGTTCACGGCGACACCCGCGACCAGGCCCTGGCCCGCATGCGCTCGGCGCTCAGCGAGACGGTCGTCGAGGGCATCCAGACCAACATCCCGCTGCACCGCGAGCTGATGGTCGACGCCAAGTTCATCGAGGGCGGGACCAGCATCCACTACCTCGAGGGCTGGCTCGGGCAGCACAAGCGCTGATCGACGTCGCGCGATGAGCATGTTCGAACTCGTCCTGCGCGTGCCGCAGCAGCTCGTCGAGCCGGTGTCCGACCTGCTGATGGACGAGCTCGACGCGCTGTCGGTGTCGGTGGAGGACGCCGACGCCGGCACCGACGACGAGCAGCCGCTGTTCGGTGAGCCGGGGATGCCGGCACCCGAACCCGGCTGGCAGCGCTCGACCCTGCGGGCGCTGTTCGAGCATGAAGCGGCTGCCGACCGCGCCGCCGCGCTGGTGCTGGCCCGCGAAGGCGAGGCCGGCGTGCACCTGCAGGCGCTGGAGCCGCTGGCCGAGCACGACTGGGTGCGCATCACCCAGTCGCAGTTCGCGCCGGTCGAGATCACGCCCACCTTCTGGATCGTGCCGAGCTGGCACGAGCCGCCTGCGGCAGCGCGCCAGGTGATCCGACTCGACCCCGGGCTGGCCTTCGGCACCGGCACGCACCCGACCACCCGCATGTGCCTGCGCTGGATCGCGCGCCAGGCCCCGGCGCGTGCCGCGACATGGCATCGCGTCCTCGACTACGGCTGCGGCTCGGGCATCCTGGCGATCGGAAGCGCGATGCATGGCGCGCGCGATGTCGATGCCGTCGACATCGACCTGGCTGCCGTGGAGTCCACGCGCGCCAACGCCGCGGCCAACGCCACCGCGCTGAAGACCGTCGGAACGCCCGAGCGGGCGCAGGGCCTGTACCCGCTCGTGCTGGCCAACATCCTCGCCACGCCACTGCGGCTTCTCGCGCCGCTGCTCGCGGGGCACGTCGCGCCGGGCGGTGCCCTGGTGCTGGCGGGGCTGCTCGACCGCCAGGTCGAGGAACTGCAGGCGGCCTACGCGCCCTGGATCGCGCTCGAGGTGGCCGACCGCGAGGACGGCTGGTCGCTGCTGGCCGGATTGCGGCCGACGTGACGCCCCGCGCGGCGGGCGGGCACGCGTCGCGTGGCATCATCGAAGAATGACACTGGCCACCCGTTGCCCTTCCTGCGGCACCGTGTTTCGCGTCGTGCAGGACCAGCTCCGCGTCTCGGGGGGCTGGGTGCGTTGCGGCCGCTGCGCGGAGGTGTTCAACGCGGCCGACAGGCTCGTCGAGATGCCGTCGGGCGCGACGCCCCGGAGCACCGCCGGGCAGGGTGCCGCCCAAGGGCGTTCCGCCGAAGGACTGCAGCCGCTCGCCAGCCCCTCGTCGCGCGACACCGAGGGCGCGGGCATCGGCGCCGCCCCGCCCGCGAGGAAAGCCGACGACACGCCGCCATGGCGAGAACCCGACGCCGTGTTGCCGCCCAGGGAGCGCGAGCCGGAACTGCATGCGCCCGAGCGCGAGCGCCTCGTGAGCCGCGAACCCGCCACGGCGTCCTCCGCGCCGCCCCGTGCCGAGCCGACGCGACCACGGCCCTCGGACGACGCCGCAGGGACCACGGCCGACGCGGTGCCCACCTTCGTGCGCCAGGCCGAGAAGGCGCAGCGGTGGCGGCGCCCGGGCGTGCGGGTCACGCTGGGACTGGTCTCGCTGGCGGCAGTCCTCGGTCTCGCGTCGCAGGCGCTGCTGGAGTACCGCGACATCGCGGCGGCACGGTGGGCGGCGCTTCGTCCGGCGCTGGAGCACGCCTGCGAGATCACCGGCTGCCGCATCGAGGCGCCCCGGCTGATCGAGGGGCTGGTGGTCGACAGCAGCGGGCTGGTCCGCACCGAGGGCACGGCGCTGTACAAGCTGTCGGTCGTGCTGCGCAACCGCGCCACGCTGGCGCTGGCCGCACCGTCTATCGACCTGGCGCTGACCGATGCCGAGGGCAGCGTCGTTGCTCGCAAGGTGTTGTCCCTCGCCGACCTCGGCGTCGCGTCGACGGAAGTTCCGCCCACCGGCACCGTGCCGCTGCAGGCCGTGCTGCAGATCGCCGCGGGGCCGGTCACCGGCTATACGATCGAGCTGTTCTATCCCTGAGAGCCCGCCACCCGGGCGGCCATCCCACGTCCTGCCGGAGACCCCATGCCCGCGCTGATCTGCGGTTCCCTCGCTTTCGACACCATCACCAACTTCTCGGGCCGCTTCGCGCAGCAGATCCTGCCCGAGCAGGTCCACATCCTGAACGTGTCCTTCCTCGTGCCGACGCTCAGGCGCGAGTACGGGGGATGCGCCGGCAACATCGCCTACACGCTGCATGCGCTCGGCGGCGAGCCGGTGGTCATGGCCTCGCTCGGCAACGACGGCGGCGACTACCTGGCCAGGCTGCAATCCTGGGGTGTCGACACCTCGCTCGTGCGCATGGACGGCCAGCAGTACACCGCGCAGGCCATCATCATCACCGACGAGGACAACAACCAGATCACGGCCTTCCACCCGGGCGCGATGCAGAACGCCCACGAGATCGCCGTTCCCGCGCGCGACGGGTTGCGCATCGGGATCATCGCGCCCGACGGGCGCGAGGCGATGTGGCAGCACGCCTCGCAGATGCACGCCGCTGGCATCCCCTTCATCTTCGACCCCGGACAGCAGCTTCCCCAATTCGACGGCACCGAGCTGCGCCGCTTCGTCGACATGGCGCGCTGGGTCGCCGTCAACGACTACGAGGCACGGATGCTGTGCGAACGCATAGGCGCCGACCTGCCGTCGCTGTCACGCTCGCACCTCGCGGGCATCGTCGTCACGCTGGGCTCTGACGGCTGCGAGCTGTGGGTGGATGGCCAGCGCACCCACGTCGAGGGGGCGGCCGCCACCGAAGTCGTGGACCCGACCGGATGCGGCGACGCATTCCGTGCCGCCCTGCTCTACGGTCTAGAGCGCGGCTGGAGCCTGGAACGCTGTGCACGGCTGGGCAATCGCGTCGGGGCGCGAAAGATCGCCTGTCGCGGCGGCCAGAACCATCGGCTCGACGGTATCGCCGTCGAGGCCTGATCCCTCCCCGGGACCCGACTCCCCGCTGCGCGTCGTTCGCAGCTGCATCCGCGGCCGCACCCCTGCCCGGGACGAGAGCTCAGGGCGCGAGGCGGCGCACCCGACGAACGCCCACGAAAAAGCCCGGCGCTAGGCCGGGCTGGGTCGCTCCCCGGCGGCCGGTGCCTGGCACCAGCCGCCGCAAGGAACTCAGGGCTTGTTGCCCGTCGGGAAGGGCCAGGCGGCTGCCGGGCTCAGGGCCGTCTTCGCCGCAGGCGCAGCAGGCGCAGCAGGGGCAGGGGCGGCGGGGGCCTTCTTGGCTGCCGCCTTCTTCGCTGCAGCCTTCTTCGCGGGGGCCTTCTTCGCCGCGGCCTTCTTGGCCGGAGCGGCCTTCTTGGCAGGGGCCGCCTTCTTCGCCGGGGCAGCCTTCTTCGCCGGGGCGGCCTTCTTCGCCGGGGCGGCCTTCTTCGCCGGGGCAGCCTTCTTCGCCGGGGCAGCCTTCTTCGCCGGGGCGGCCTTCTTCGCCGGGGCAGCCTTCTTCGCCGGGGCGGCCTTCTTCGCCGGGGCGGCCTTCTTCGCCGGGGCGGCCTTCTTGGCCGGAGCGGCCTTCTTCGCAGTTGCCATCACGATCTCCTTGATCAAGTTGCTGAGACCACCGCGCCGCTCGATACAGCGCGGGATTCATCGCCCGTCGGTCTTGCGCAGACAGGAACCTGCGGCATTCGCCCCGGTGCGATGAATGGGGAACGGGCCTGCGCACCGCTTCTGGCGTCGGTACATCGCAGCCCGCGATTCGGGAACCTCGTCGTCTCACTGCCCGGCGTCTGTACCGGGCCGTTCTCCTGTAGGCGTTTCAGTTCTCGTGCCAGTCTCGTGCGCCTGCGCGCGCCCGTTCAACGCGGGCCGCCGGCTGCCTGGCTCAATCCCAGCTCAGCGCGCCACCGGTCTGGTAGTCGATGACGCGCGTCTCGAAGAAGTTGCGCTCCTTCTTCAGGTCGATCATTTCGCTCATCCACGGGAACGGGTTCTCCTCGTTCGGGAAGAGCGGGTCGAGGCCGATCTGCGTCGCACGCCGGTTGGCGATGTAGCGCAGGTAACCCTTGAACATCGACGCATTGAGGCCCAGCACGCCTCGCGGCATGGTGTCCTCGGCGTAGCGGTACTCGAGTTCGACGGCCTTCTCGAACAGGCCGCGGATCTCGGCCTTGAAGGCCGGGGTCCACAGGTGCGGATTCTCGAGCTTGATCTGGTTGATCAGGTCGATGCCGAAGTTGCAGTGCATCGACTCGTCGCGAAGGATGTACTGGTATTGCTCGGCTGCGCCCGTCATCTTGTTCTGCCGGCCCAGTGCGAGGATCTGCGTGAAGCCGACGTAGAAGAACAGGCCTTCCATCAGGCAGGCGAAGACGATCAGGCTCTTGAGCAGCGTCTGGTCGGCCTCGGGCGTGCCGGTGCGGAAGTTCGGGTCCATGATCGCGTCGATGAACGGGATCAGGAACTCGTCCTTGTCGCGGATCGACGAGACCTCGTGGTAGGCGTTGAAGATCTCGCCCTCGTCGAGGCCCAGCGACTCGACGATGTACTGGTAGGCGTGGGTGTGGATCGCCTCCTCGAAAGCCTGGCGCAGCAGGAACTGCCGGCACTCGGGCGCGGTGACGTGGCGATACGTGCCCAGCGTGATGTTGTTCGCCGCCAGCGAATCGGCCGTCACGAAGAAGCCGAGGTTGCGCTTGATGATGCGGCGCTCGTCCTCGGTCAGGCCGTTCGGGTCCTTCCACAGGGCGATGTCGCGGGACATGTTCACTTCCTGCGGCATCCAGTGGTTCGCGCAGGTCGCGAGGTACTTCTCCCACGCCCACTTGTACTTGAAGGGCACCAGCTGGTTGACGTCGGTCTGGCCGTTGATGATGCGCTTGTCGGCGACGTTCACGCGGCGCTGAGAGCTCGCGGGCGCGGGGCTCGGGCGAACGACCGCGGGGGCAGCAGGGCGGGCGGAGGCCGGCGCCATCGTCGGCTGAACCGCCTGCAGGGCAGGCTGGGGCATCGCACGGGCGGCAGCCGCGGCAACCGCATTGGAGGACGCGCCAGGAAACTCGGGGGACAGACCGACCGGCGGGGTCGTCACGCCGCGATCTTGAAGGGACGGGACTTGAGCTTCTTCTTCCCAGACCAGCATGGATGTATGTCCTGTGATTCGGAATTATCCGAGTGTTGTTTGATAACACCAAGCACTTGTTGACATGCCGATGTCATCGTTGTTGCGACCCTGCATCGAAAACCATCGCCAGGCGCCCGCGGGGCGTGCCGTGACCAGCTTGTCCATGGTTGTATAGACAAGCAGGACGACGGCCACGGCAAGTCGTGCACCGGCCCGTGCGACGATGAAGTCGATCGCTCGCGGCCGGTGCCGGCTCACTGGCAGGCTTCGCAGTCGGGGTTGTCGATCGAGCAGAACTTGATGTCGCTGGCGGGCTCGGCGGCCACGGGTGCAGCGGACACCGGCGCCGAAGCCATCGAGCCAGCAGTGGCGCCGCCTGCCATCGACACCGCATTGAGCGAACCGCTGCCCACGGTGGACTTCTCGGCGTAGGTGGCGCTGGTCGTGCGCAGGTAGTAGGTCGTCTTCAGGCCGCGCAGCCACGCGAGCTTGTAGGTCTCGTCGAGCTTCTTGCCGGATGCGCCGGCCATGTAGATGTTCAGCGACTGGGCCTGGTCGATCCACTTCTGGCGCCGCGCGGCGGCCTCGACCAGCCACTGCGTGTCGATCTCGAACGCAGTCGCGTACAGGCGCTTGATGTCCTCGGGCACCCGGTCGATCGCGCGCAGCGAGCCGTCGAAGTGCTTGAGGTCCATCACCATGACGTCGTCCCACAGGCCGAGCTTCTTCAGGTCACGCACGAGGTACTCGTTGATGACGGTGAACTCGCCGGAGAGGTTGGACTTCACCGACAGGTTGGCGAAGCTCGGCTCGATGGATGCGTCGACGCCGATGATGTTGGAGATGGTGGCCGTCGGCGCGATGGCCACGCAGTTCGAGTTGCGCATGCCGTGGACGCGGATGCGCTCGCGCAGCGCGCCCCAGTCCATGGTCGACGAGCGGTCGACCTCGACGTAGCCGCCACGCTGCTCGGAGAGCAGGTCCAGCGAGTCCTGCGGCAGGATGCCGCGGTCCCACAGCGAGCCGCGGTAGCTCGAGTAGCGCCCGCGCTCGGCCGCCAGGTCGGTGCTGGCCCAGTAGGCGTGGTAGCAGACGGCCTCCATCGAGCGGTCGGCGAACTCGACGGCGGCGTTGGAGCCGTAGGGCATGCGCAGCTGGTACAGCGCGTCCTGGAAGCCCATGATGCCCAGGCCGACCGGACGGTGCCGCAGGTTCGAGTCACGCGCCTTCTTGACGGCGTAGTAGTTGATGTCGATGACGTTGTCGAGCATGCGCATCGCCGTCGACACCGTCTTGCGCAGCTTCTCCTGGTCGATGACCTTGCCGTCGGGGCCGTCCTTCAGGTGCTGGGCAAGGTTGACCGAGCCGAGGTTGCACACCGCGATCTCGGAGTCGCTGGTGTTGAGCGTGATCTCGGTGCACAGGTTGCTGGAGTGCACCACGCCGGCGTGCTGCTGCGGGCTGCGAACGTTGCAGGCGTCCTTGAACGTGATCCAGGGATGGCCGGTCTCGAACAGCATCGAGAGCATCTTGCGCCACAGGTCCTTGGCGGGCATGCGCTTGTAGAGCTTGAGCTCGCCGCGGTCGACGGCTGCCTCGTAGGCCGTGTACGCCTGCTCGAAGTCGCGGCCGAACCTGTCGTGCAGGTCCGGGCAGGTCGACGGCGAGAACAGCGTCCAGTCGCCACCCTCCATCACCCGGCGCATGAAGAGGTCGGGGATCCAGTTGGCGGTGTTCATGTCGTGCGTGCGCCGGCGGTCGTCACCGGTGTTCTTGCGCAGCTCGAGGAACTCCTCGATGTCGAGGTGCCAGCTCTCCAGGTAGGCGCAGACGGCGCCCTTGCGCTTGCCGCCCTGGTTGACGGCCACCGCGGTGTCGTTGACGACCTTGAGGAAGGGCACGACGCCCTGGCTCTCGCCGTTGGTGCCCTTGATGTGGCTGCCGAGCGCCCGCACGCGGGTCCAGTCGTTGCCCAGGCCGCCGGCGTACTTCGACAGCAGCGCGTTTTCCTTGATGGCCTCGTAGATGCCGTCGAGGTCGTCGGCCACGGTGGTCAGGTAGCAGCTCGAGAGCTGGGAGCGCCGCGTGCCCGAGTTGAAGAGCGTCGGCGTGCTCGACATGAAGTCGAAGGTCGACAGCACCTCGTAGAACTCGATGGCGCGGGCCTCGCGATCGACCTCGTTGAGTGCCAGGCCCATCGCCACGCGCATGAAGAAGGCCTGCGGCATCTCGATGCGCCGCTTGCGCACGTGGAGGAAATAGCGGTCGTACAGGGTCTGCAGGCCCAGGTAGTCGAACTGCAGGTCGCGCTCGGCCTTGAGCGCGGCGCCCAGGCGCGGCAGGTCGAACTGCAGCAGCTTGTCGTCGAGCAGCTCGGCCTCGACGCCGCGCTTGACGAACTGGGGGAAGTACTCGGCGTAGCGGACCTGCATGTCCTCCTGGCGCACCTCCTCGCCGAGGATCTCGCGGCGGATCGTGTGCAGCAGCAGCCGCGCCGTGGCACGGGTGTAGGCCGGATCCTTCTCGATCAGCGTGCGCGCGGCCAGGATCGCCGCCTTGTAGACCTCGTCGATCGGCACGCCGTCGTACAGGTTGCGCCGCGTCTCGGCGACGATCGGGGCCGGGTCGACGTCGCCGCCCAGGCCCGCGCAGGCCGACTCGATCAGCGCGCGCAGGCGGCCGAAGTCCAGCGGCATGCGCTGGCCGCCGTCGGTGACGTGCAGCGCGGGCTCGGCAGGCTGGGCCGGCACGCCCTGGCGGGCGCGCTCCTGCGAGCGGCGCTCGCGGTAGAGCACGTAGGCCCGCGCCACCTCGTGATGGCCGCTGCGCATCAGCGCGAGCTCGACGTGGTCCTGCACGTCCTCGATGTGGAAGGTGCCGCCGCTCGGCCGCGAACGCAGCAGCGCACGGACGACGCCTTCGGTCAGCGTCTCGACGGTCTCGCGGACGCTGGCCGACGCTGCACCCTGGGTGCCGTGGACGGCGAGGAACGCCTTCATCAGCGCCACCGCGATCTTGTTCGGCTCGAAGCCGACCACCGCGCCGTTGCGGCGGATGATCTGGTAGCCGGCGTAGGCCGACGCCGCAGGCGCAGCGCCGGCCGCAGCCTGGACGCGGGCGGCCGTGACGGACTCGGGCGCGATGGTCAGGTCGGATTGCATGCGTTTCCCTAGATGAGTTGTATGGTGTCGGTGAGGTGTCTGGATGCGCGTGCCTGGGCGATCATCCTGTCGCGCGACCCCGGGAGCGGCCCCGCGTCGTCGCGCGCGTCGGGACTCGCCGGCCCTGCGAACGCGCCATCGGGCATGGCACCCGGCCTTGGGCGACGGCATGCGGCGAGTGTGTCACGACCTGCATCGAAGGCGGCGCAAGAATAGCACGGAAGAGCACTATATCTGGGGGTGCCACCCCGGGCAAGGCACTACCGCTAGTGTGCCGCTCGGTACCTTCCCCGATTCACAGCGCCCCGCACCACAGTCTCCCGGAGAAGGCCCGCGGGGCTCGTCGCAGCGAAGGCCGCGGCAGGGCGGCACATCGCGGGCGCGAGCCTTGCCGCGTCTGCCAGGACACCACGGATCGGCCCGCCAGGCCGCATGCCTGCGCGCGCCGTGATCGATGATTCAGCGCTGGCGCGCCTCCTGCGGCGACTCTTCGGCGGAGGGCACGCGCATCGTCGTGCCTGCCAGGGCGGCGGCGAGCCGGTCCCAGTCGAACCCCGGGCCCGGATCGGCCTTGCGGCCCGGCGCGACGTGCTCGTGCCCCACCACGTCGCCGACAGGGTACCGGCGTGCCAGCGCGCGCAGCAGGCGCGCCAGCATCCGGTACTGGGCGGCCTCGAAGCGCAGGCCCTCGAGTCCTTCGAGCTCGATGCCCACCGACCAGTCGTTGCAGTTGTCGCGCCCCCGCCACGTCGAAAGGCCGGCGTGCCAGGCCCGCTCGTCGCACGAGACGAACTGGACGAGTTCGCCGTCGCGGCGGACGAGGAAGTGCGCCGACACCTCGAGGCCCCGGATGCTGCCGTAGCAGGGGTGCTCGTCCCAGTCCAGGCGGTTGGTGAACAGCCGCTCGACGGCATCCCCGCCGAATTCGCCCGGCGGCAGGCTGATCGAGTGGATCACCGCCAGCGTGACCGCGGCGGCGGGCGGGCGGGCGCCGAAGTTCGGCGAATCGACGCGCCGCGCGGCGCTCCACCAGCCGCCGCTCCAGTGCGGCCGAAGGCTGCGTGTCACTCGCCGCGCTCGGCCGCCGGGTCGCCGACCGAGATGCCCAGGCGCGCCATGCGGTAGCGCATCTGGCGCAGCGACAGGCCCAGGCTGGCACCCGCCGCCGTGCGGTTGTTGCGGTGCCGTTCCAGGGCCCGCTCGAGGATGTCGCGCTCGACGCCGTCGAGGTAGGTCTCCAGGTTGCTCGGCAGCGGCTCGGCGCGGGCGTCCCCCGCGGGGACGACGCTCGATGCCGCGACGGTCGGCGCGGGCCGCGCGACCCCGCGTTCGACCAGCGGATCGTCGGCGTCGAGCCCGGCCAGGCCGAGATCGCCGCGCTCGATCCGGGCACCGCCGGACAGCGCCAGTGCCCGGTGCAGGGCGTTCTCGAGCTCGCGGACGTTGCCCGGAAACGTGTAGCGCCCGAGCGCCGCCATCGCGTCGTCGCTGAGCACGGGCGCCGGTGACACACCGGCGTCGCGGGCGATGCGGTCGAGCACCGCGGCGCAGATCGCCGGCAGGTCGGCGCGCCGCTCGCGCAGTGGCGGCACGACGATCTGGATGACGTTCAGGCGGTAGAAGAGGTCCTGGCGGAAACGTCCGGACTGGACCTCGGCTGCCAGGTCCTTGTGCGTTGCGCTGACGATGCGCACGTTGAACGGCAGCTCGGCGGTCGCGCCGATCGGGCGCACGGCGCGCTCCTGGATCACCCGCAGCAGCTTGCTCTGCATCGCCAGCGGCAGGTCGCCGATCTCGTCGAGGAAGAGCGTTCCACCCTGGGCGGCCTGGAAGAAGCCCTCGCGGTCCTCGACCGCGCCCGTGAAGGCCCCCTTGCGGTAGCCGAAGAACTCGGCCTCGAGGAGGTTCTCGGGGATGGCCCCGCAGTTGACCGCGACGAACGGCATCCCGGCACGCGGCGAGACCTCGTGGATCGCGCGCGCCACCAGTTCCTTGCCCGTACCCGACTCGCCGTGCACCAGGACCGGCGCCATGCTGCGGGCGACCTTGTCGACCAGCGCGCGCACCTCGCCCATCGGCGACGACGTGCCGACGAGGCGGTCGAGCGCCTGGCGCGCAGCCGGCGTGCGGGTCTCGCGCAGCGGCTCGCGCGAACGTGGCGCCGCCTCGGCAGGCGGCAGCGGCGCGGGCACCGGGCGACCGAGCGCCGATCCCACCGCGGCACGGAACTGGCGCAGGTCCACCGGCTTGGTCAGGTAGTCGTAGGCGCCGGCCTTGAGCGCCTCGACCGCGTTCTCGGCCGAGCCGTAGGCCGTGATCACGATGCTCTTCTCGGGGCGGCCGGCGGCTTCCAGGCGTGCCAGCAGTTCGAGCCCGGTGCCGTCGGGCAGTCGCATGTCGGTGATCACGAGGTGGAAGCGGCGAGCCCCGAGCTGCTCCCAGGCCTCGTCGACCGAGCCCGCGCTCTCGACGTCGTAACCCTCGCGCAGCAGCGTCAGTTCGTACAGCGTGCGCAGGTCGGGTTCGTCGTCGACGACGAGCAGACGGTGCTTGGACGTGGCGGTCACTGCGATGGTGCCCTCAGGGAGGAGATGTCTCGGCCGCCTCGCGCCGCATCGTCACGGCGAACTCGTTGCGCAGGCGCTCGGCGCCTGGCCGCGAGCGGTACTCGATGCTGGCGCCATAGCGCTCGCAAAGCTCTCGGCAAATATACAGGCCGAGCCCGGAGCCGCGGCTGCGCGTCGAGAAGAAGGGCTCGAAGAGGTGGCCCTGCACCTCGGGCGGCAGCGGGGCGCTGTCGCTGAACACCGAGAGCACGGCGTGGCCGTCGTCCACCGCCGCCAGGCGCAGCAGCATGGCCCCGGCCGAATCGTCGGCGTGGCGCCGCGCGTTGTCGAGCAGGTTGACCAGCACGCGGCGCAGGTGCTCGGGGTCGAACACGACGACCAGGGGCAGCGGCGGCAGCTCCGTTCGCAGGCGGCGGTCGGGGCCGATGCCCACCCCGTTCGTGCGGGCCCATTCGGCCACCGCCGTGCCGACCACCGAGGTGGCATCGATGTGCTGCAGCTGCGGCGCGACGCCCGGGGCGACCTCGAGCACGTCGTCGACGATGCGCCGCAGCCGCTCGACGTTGTCGGCGACGATGGCGGCCAGCCGGCGCTGCGTCGGCGCGAGCTCGTCCTCGAGGAGCAGCGCGTTGGCCTGCGCGATCGCCGCCAGGGGGTTGCGGATCTCGTGCGCCACGCCGGCCGAGACGCGGCCCATCGCGGCGAGCTTCTCCTGCCGCAGCCGCGCCTGCGCGGTGCGCACGTCCTCGAGCAGCAGCACCACCAGCGGTTGCTCGGCCTCCACGCCGTCCTCGTCGTCCAGTGCTCGACGCCGCGTGAAGCGCACGCGCAGGCGCACCGTCCGGCTGTGGCCCCCGTCGAAGGCGAGCACGACATCGCGCCCGGCCTCGGGCCAGCTGCGCTCGGCCAGGGCCTCGGTCACGGCCGCTGCCAGCGCTTCCCACGCAGGCCGGTCGGCGAGCATGAATGGCGCGACGGGCCCCTGCCCCTGCGCCACGAGCAGCGACCGCGCCGCGGGGTTGGCTGCACGGACCCGCAGCCGGCGATCGACCACGAGCACGCCGTCGGCCATCTCCTCGATCACGAGCCGGTTGAGCTGCGCCTGCTGCCGCGCCAGCTCGAGGCTGCCGCGAGCGGCGAGTTCCTCGCGCGCAAGCCGCCCGGCGAGCTCGCCCGCCAGCAGCGTGATCGCGAACAGCCCCAGCCCGGCGAGACCCGCCTGCAGCAGCGGCTGGGTGATGTCCTGCCCGCCAATCGACAGCCTCGCGGCAACCACCAGCAGCAGCAGGGTGACGCCGGCCGCCGTCCCGAGGGCCAGCAGGCGCGGCGTCAGGACCCCGGCCATCAGCACCGGCAGCACGAGCAGCGCCGCGTGGTTCAGCGTGCTGCCGGTGGCCAGCAGGTGCAGGGCGGAGAACGCCACGAGATCGACGCCGATCGTGGACAGCCACTGTCGGCGCCGGTAGGCCGGCACGGGCTCGCGCGACGGCTGCGAGCGCAGTCCGGGCAACAGCCACAGCACGATCGCCTGCAGCGCGTAGGCGGCGCTCAGCAGGGTCGAGTCCAGCGGGGCACGGCTGCCGATCAGGTCGCTGGTGACGGCCGCCACCACCAAGCCGGTGCCGACGGCGGCGCGGGCCGCCACGTAGGTGCGCTCGATGCGGGTGAACGCACTGTCGCGCGTGGAGACGATTCGCCGCGCCTCGCGGGCCAGGAAGCGGCTGTCGGGATCATCGGCGCTGGCGCTGGCCCAGCCCGCGCCGAACATCGAGTCGCGGGCACTCTGAGAGTCGACGGCGCCGACGACACCGAAAAGCGACTCGTCGGTGGCGCGCCGGCCGCCCTGGCGTCGCTCGCCACGCCGTCGTTCGCGGGGCACCCCGGTCACGAGCGCACCCGCGCGGCGAGGGCGTCAGCGCGGGCCGGCATCCCGGTGGGCTTCGCTGCAGAAGGGCGTGCCCGAGCCGCCGAGCACGGCGTCCTGCCGCGGCAGGTGCACGCCGCAGTGCGCACAGACCACCATCGGCGCCGGCTCAGCAGGCGGCCGGCTGCCACGCCGGCTCGAGGTGTCGACGCGATCGCGGCCCCCACGGCGACGCCCGAACAGCAGCCACGCCCCCAGGACCACGACCGCGACGACGAGCAGCAGCTTGGCCATGCGCGGACCCCGGCGCTCAGCCGGCGGGCCTCGCGAGCAGCACCTCGACGACGAAGCGCGAGCCCACGTAGGCCAGCAGCAGCAGCACGGCACCGGCGTAGAGCCAGCGCGTGGCACGGCGTCCGCGCCAACCGCGCCAGTGCCGGCCCGCCAGCAGCCCCGCGAAGACCAGCCAGCCCAGCAGCGAGAACACCGTCTTGTGGTCCCACCGCCAGACCGGGGCCGTCAGGGCGCCGAGCAGCAGGGTGGCCGTCAGGACGACGAAACCGGCCTGCACGAAGCGGAAGGTCAGCCGTTCGAGCTGCAGCAACGGCAGCCCCATCGCGCCGCTGAACAGCCCCCTCGGCGCCGGCGTTCCCGGCGGCCTGGGTCGCAGGCGCCGCTCCGCGCCGTCGAGCATCAGCGCATGCAGGACGGCGGCACCGAAGAGCCCGTAGGACCCGACGCCCAGCGCGAAGTGAAGCGGCGCCAGGGCCGACCCGAACACCCGCGGCTCACCGGGGAACAGCAGCATCATCAGCACCGCACCGGCACCCACCGGTGCCAGCGCCAGGCGCACGGAGGCCTGCGGAAACAGGCGGCTCTCCACCTCGTGCACCGCGATCACCAGCCACACGGTGATGGACAGCACGGGCGCGAAGCCCAGGCGTGCGCCAGGGGCCGTCTGCCCGAATCCGCCGATGTCCAGCACCAGCAGGACGAAATGCAGGAGCCAGCCGGCAACCAAGGCCCAAGGAGCCCAGCGCGCGGGCGAGCGCGTCGGCCAGGCCGCCGCCACATAGGCCGCCAGTGCAGCCACCGCCAGCGCCATGCCGCCAGTGCCCCCGAGCCCCGCAGACCCCGCAGATAAAATCATGCGCACAGTGTACTTTCGCGGCGCAGTCCTGCTGTGCCCGCCAACCCTTCCGATGGCCTCGACCCTCACCGACCGCCTGTCTCGGCTGGTCAAGACGATGCGTGGCCAGGCCCGCATCACCGAGAGCAACGTGCAGGACATGCTGCGCGAGGTGCGCATGGCCCTGCTCGAGGCCGACGTGGCGCTGCCCGTCGTGCGCGACTTCATCGCCCGCGTCAAGGACAAGGCGCTCGGACAGGAAGTGGTCGGCTCGCTCAATCCGGGCCAAGCGCTGGTCGGCATCGTCCACAAGGAGCTTGCCGCCACGATGGGCGCCGGCGTGGCCGACATCGACCTCGCCACGCAGCCTCCCGCGGTGATCCTGATGGCCGGCCTGCAGGGCTCGGGCAAGACGACCACCACC
>JBILNT010000073.1:0-15342 GCA_044374875.1 Rubrivivax sp. | reverse complement strand
GCTCCTATATGCCGATCCGGCACTGGCTCCATTACGCCGATCACGCAGTGGATCCATTACGCCGATCCGCGACTGGCTCCTACATGCCGATCACGCCGTGGCTCCTATACGGCGGTCGGTGACAGCTGCCCGGGCGCGGCGCATCTGTCGGCAGGAGGTCCTCGACTGCGGGCAGTGTTGATGATGCCTCGGCGTCTTGTCGAGGACCAACGGTGCAGTGTCCTCGGCGTGGCATCGACCCTGAATCTGTCAGCCCGCGTGAGTGTCGCCACGGGGTTCAGGGGTGCTGTGGATCCACCCAGTTCGGTTTCTGAGCCCCCAGGCTCCTAGCCTGAGCCCGTCGCCAGTCAACGCGCAGCAAGGCAAGAGCAGAGCGCCACCGGCGACATCGACAGCACCTCCAACAACAAGCTGCTCGGGGAGATCATTTTTTTGAGACAGTGCACAGGCTCATTCAAATGGCATATAGTGAGGCATGCCTGCTGCTTCCGCCACGCGCCGCTTCTCTCTCGACGAGCTCGCCACGCTCGCCGGCGTGACGGCGCGCACGGTGCGCTTCTACATCTCGGAAGGCCTGCTCGACCGGCCCGAGGGCGCCAAGCGCGGCGCGCACTACTTGGAGCGACACCTCGAGCAACTGCTGCGGGTGCGCCGCTGGAGCGAGGCGGGACTGAGCCTGGAGCGCATCCGCGAGCTTCGCGGCGGCGCGGCGGAAGACCCGCCGCCGCGCACCGTGGCGCCGGGCACCGTGGAGGTGTGGAGCCGCGTGACGCTGGCCGACGGGCTGGAGCTGCAGATCGAACCGGGTCGCGCGGGGCTCACGCCCGAGCAGGTGCGCTCGCTGGTGCGCGAGGTGCAAGCCGCCTTCCGGCGCGTGCGCGGCACTGGCAACGAGGAGGTGCACTGACGGCGACGCAGCAGGCTCATCGCGAAGGCGTGTGATGCGCAACCAGGCCGGCGACAGACCGGCTGAGTTCATCTCAAGACAACGAACAACGAGCTCAGGGAACAAGAAGATGAAGACGAAGACCACGGCGATCGACAACGCCTTCGCGCTGCGCTGCCGCGACGACGACGCGCCCCACCCCGTGCTCGCCGGGGTGCAGGCCCAGGGGCTGCTGCAGGGCGTGCTGTTCACGCTCACGCTGCGCCAGACCTACCGCAACGCCAGCACACGCACCCTGGAAGTCGTGTACTCGTTCCCGCTGCCGGCACAGGGTGTGCTCACCGGCTTCGCGGCCGAGTTCGGCGACAAGCGGCTGGAAGCCTCGGTGCTGCCGCGCCAGCAGGCCGAGGCGGTCTACGAGAAGGCGCTGGCCGACGGCGACGCACCGGTGCTGCTGGAGGCCGCGCCCGACGGGGTGCACACGGCCAGCATCGGCAACCTGCTGCCCGGCGAGAGTGTGGTGCTGGAAGTGAGCGTGGCGCAGTTGCTGGCCTTCGAGCAGGGGCGGCTGCGCGTGGCGCTGCCCACCACGCTCGCACCGCGCTACGGCCACGCGCGCCAGGGCGGCCTGCTGCCGCACCAGGAGCCCGCGGTGTCTCTCACGGCCGAGTACCCGCTGGAACTGGGCTTCGCCGTCACGGGCGCGCTGGCCAGCGGTACGCTGGAGTGCCCGACACACCCGCACCGCGTGGAGCGCGAGGGCAGCCGTGCCCGGGTGGTGCTGGAGCCGGGCGCGACGCTCGACCGCGACGTGGTGCTGGTGGTCACGCCCCAGGAGCCTCACCCCGACCTGCTGGTGACGGGCCGCGATGGCGAGGGCCGCAGCGTGGTGCTGGCCGCGTTCCAGGCACCAGCCGCACCGCAACGCAGCCGCATCGCGCTGCGGCTGCTGGTGGATTGTTCCGGGTCGATGGGCGGCGACAGCATCGGTTCGGCTCGGCGCGCGCTGCACGGCGTGGCGAGCGGTCTTCAACCCACCGACGAGGTGAGCTTCAGCCGCTTCGGCTACGAGGTCGAGCACGTGCTGAGTGCCCGGCCTTGCGCGTCGGCGGTGCTGAGCCAGCTGCGCCGGCTGATCGACGCGACCGACGCCTCGATGGGCGGCACCGAGATGGAAGGGGCGCTGCGCGGGGTGTTCGCGGCGCACCCGGTACCGCAGAGCGGTGCCGACGTGCTGATGATCACCGACGGCGAGGTCTGGAACATCGACGGCGTGATCGACGCGGCCCGGGGCAGCGGCCACCGGATCTTCGTGATCGGCGTGGGCAGTTCGCCGGCCGAGGCGGTGCTGCGCCGGCTCGCCCAGGCCACCGGCGGGGCCTGCGAGTTCGCCACTCCCGGTGAGGCGCTGGAAGCGGCGGCCGAGCGCATGGTGGCGCGCATCCGCCAGCAGCCGTTCCGGCGGCCCCGGGTCGACTGGAGGGGCTCGCCAGCGTGGGAAGTGGCGCTGCCGAATGCCGTGTTCGGCAACGAGACGGTGCTGGCCTTGGCAGGCTTCGACGGGCACTTCGTCGACATGGCGCCGGCGCGGCTGCTGGCCGAAGGCGAGGAGGGTGCGCCGGTCGAGGTGGCCCGGGTTCGAGCCACGATGCCGGCCGAGGGCGACGACTTGGCGCGGGTACTCGCAGCGCGGCGGCTGCCCATGCTGCCGCGCGAGGAGGCACTGGAACTGGCGCTTCGCCATCAGCTGCTGACCGACCAGACCCACTGCGTGCTGGTGAACCAGCGCGACGAGGAAGGCAAGGCGAAGCAGACGGCCCGGATGCACCGGGTGCGGTCGATGCTGGCGGCCGGGTGGGGCGGCAGCGGCAGCGTGCAGGCCTGCGCCGAGTCGCTGGTGTCGCCAGCCGTGTGGCGGTCGGCAAGGCCATCGCGCGACGCGCAGCTCGTCGATGGCCTCGCGGTTCCGCAGCACGCTGCCATGGAAGCCTGTTCGCTGTCGGAAATCGAGATACCCGCATTCCTGCGCAAGGCGGCCGCCCGGCCCGAGGAACCCGAGACGCAGCACCACACCCTGCGCGCGCTGGCCACCCGCATCCACGGGCACCTTGCCAATGGCGGAAAGGTCCAGGGACTTCTGGCCGTGATGCGCGACGCCGCGCCCGCGCCGCCGCTGCTGGGCGCGATGCGCGATCTGATGAAGACCGGTGTCGACACGCCGAGCCGCTGGCTGCTGCTGGCCCTGTGGGTGGCCAGCCGCCCCGGCATCGAGGGTGCGAAGGAACTGCTGCCTGGGCTCGCAGCCCACGCCGATCCGATCGATCAGGCCACGCGCCGGCGCGCCGACTCGGTGTTCCAGCGCTGGCTCGGCGGATTCACCACCGACGACTGGGGCGGCCCCCGCTCCAGGCGGCTGGCCGCGGCGCTCGACTGCGTCATCGACCCGGCAACCGAAGACCCGGCATGACCGCTGCGCTGGCCGTGCCCGTGGGCATCGGGGCGATGCGCGCGGGTTCAATCCGCGCGCTGGCAGTCGACGCGCCCGAGCCCGCCTTGCGGGCCACGCTCGACATCTGGCTGCTGGAACTGATGCCGCCCGGCGTGCCGTGGCGCCTCGAGCCGCTGCGCTGACAGCGGCCATCCGCGTCCTGCATCCCCGCCGGGCGATCTTGGCGTCGGGTGGCGACAGGACATGCCCTTCGAAGATCACCACAAGAGAGAAGAAACGATGGCCTGGATCAAAGCCTACGACGCCGCCGGACGCGGTCTGCGGATCGAGAACGCGACTTCGTCGTTCATCCCGATCGCGGGTTCAGGCGTGCAGGTGGACGGCGCACCCTACGTGTCGCAGTACGACTGGGACACCTGGTCGTACACCTTTTCGTACAACCGCGGCAGCTTCTACGCCACCGCCTTCGTCAGCGAGGACCATCACCCGTTCTACGTGATCGAGTCGGTGTACTACGTCAACGCGCGCATCCAGCCGATCCTGGACATGTACGGCATCAACGTCCGGCTGAACATCAACGACGACTTCTCCGGTGGCATGCTGCTGACCAACCTCCTGGCCGGCAACGACACCGTCGAGGGCAACAACTTCGCCGACCTGGTTCGCGCTGGAACGGGCGGGGACCGTCTGCTCGGCAACGGCGGCAACGACGGCCTCTTCGGCGAGAGCGGTTCCGACACGCTCGAAGGCGGCACTGGCAACGACAGGCTCGTCGGCGGGTCAGGCAACGACGTGCTCTTCGGGGGCGCCGGGATGGACACCCTCGACGGTGGCGCCGGACAGGACCTGATCGGCTTCGACGCCTTTCCGGGCCGTGCCAACGTCGACCGCGTGCTGGGCTTTCGCGCAGTCGATGACAGCTTCCTGCTCGACGACGGGGTGTTCAAGGGGATCGGCACGCCCGGCAAGCTCGCCGCGGGCCGGTTCCGGGCTGGCACCGACGCGGCCGACGCCGACGATCGCATCGTCTACGACCAGGCCAGCGGGACGCTGTACTTCGACGCCGACGGCAACGGCGCAGCGCCCAAGGTACTTTTCGCGGTGCTCGACGCCGGCACGGTGGTGACGGCATCGGATTTCTTCGTCGTCTGACCAGCGCGGCCCCTTGGGCTGTGCTACCGGGGCCGCCAGCGAGGCGACCCCGACCGCCGACTTCATTCGCGGGCATGCGCCCACGCGGGCCGCGTTGCCCGGGCGCCGCCGATTCGGTCAAGGGCCCTGACCGCGCGATGACAGGAACCGTCGGCTCCACCATCGGTGCGAGAAGCCGCTGCGGCACGAACCATGGCGGTGCACGAGCGACTGATCACGTCGCTCGTCGACGGGCGCCGGCGCGGCGCCTGTCTTCGGCTTCAGCGGGAGTTCACCAGCACGTTCCAGTCGCGCATGACTCGCCGGCCGTCGTGACCGTTGTCTGGCCCGGAGCTTTCGGGGGCGAGCCGGCGCTGGGCTGACAACAACGCGATCTCCAGCGCCTGGATCCTCGCCTGCAGTTCGCGCCGCGATGTCTCGAGCTGCTCGACGCGCGCCCGCGCCGCTGCCAGGTCTTCCGAGACGAGGAGGTCCGCGGCGCGCCGGACCCGCCAGTCGTTCAGCCACGCGCTGAGGGTCGTGAAGCTGCCGCCGCCGACACGCGCACGGACGTCCTGCACCGTCGCCTTGACGCCTGCCTCGTCGAGCGCGTCCGCTGCGGCGAAGACCTGTTCTTTCGTGAGGGTCATGCTCTTCGGGCTCCGGGTTCGCGGGGAGGCGAGGCCGGTACGCCACGCCGTCGAGCCGCATTGAGAATTTCCGTTGAGCACGATTGTTCGCCTTCGTCCACGCGCGGGCAGCTACAAAGCCTTGTAGCCCGACGCTGCGCGTCGGTGCCGAGCGATCTCTTCGGGCCGCGCATCGGAATTCGGATTAAGTCAATAATCCAAGCAAAGCTCGCACTTCGGATCCAGAGGGAATCCGGTGCGGGCTGCCTGCACGCCCACACGATTGCCTGCACGCCATGCAACTGAACCGCTATCTCGAGGTCAGCCAGGCCCCCGACGTGGAGACGCTGCGGTCACGGCTGCTCGCGTGGACGCACGACATGGATTTCGCCTTCTTTGCGGCGGCCGTCGTGCACGAGGACCCCGGCGGCGCCGATCGTCCGCAGTTCGTCTCGATCGCCAACACCCCGGCCGCCTACGAGCCCTCGGCGCTCACGCTCGAGGACTCGCTGCGCGATCCGGTCCTGCGGCGACTCAAGCAGCTCTCCGTGCCGTTGGTCTACGACCAGCAGACCTACGTCTGCGAAGGGGTGGGTGATCTCTGGGAGACGCAGGCGCAGTTCGGCCTGAAGACGGGGATCGCCGTCGCGCTGCACCTGCCAGGCAACAGGCACTTCCTGCTCGGGGTGGATCGGGAGCGACCCCTGCCCGAGGACGAGGCGCAGCTCATGCGCCTGATGGCGGACCTGCAGTTCCTGGCCGTCCACGCCCAGTCCGCGGCCGTGCGCTTCCTGACGCCGGCTGCGGCGAACACCGAGGTTCCCAAGCTCGGGAAGCGCGAGCTGGAGATCCTGCGCTGGACGATGGCCGGCAAGTCCGCCTGGGCCGTCGGCCAGCTGCTCTCTATCAGCGAGAACACGGTCAACTTCCACTTCCGCAACATCTTTCGCAAGCTCGGCACCGCCAGCAAGCATCAATCGGTGCTGCGGGCACTGCAGCTCGGTCTGCTGCAGTGAGGAAGGGCCGCCTTCGCGCCGCGGTTGTGCCGTCGCGGGCCTGAACCGCCTCAGCCGGTGGGGTCGGCGGCCGGCATCGCGACCGCCTTCGCCGTGGCCATCGCGTCACGCAGGCGGTCGAGCAGCCCCGTGCCCCGCCGGGTAGGCCGCGCCACCGCAGCGGTCAGCGCCGCGGCGCTGGCAGCGAGAACAACGCGGCTGCGGGCGCGGGTCACTGCCGTGTACAGCAGCTCGCGGCTGGCCACGCGGCGGGCGCGGTCTGGCAGCATCACGAGCACTTCGTCGAATTCCGAGCCCTGGCTCTTGTGCACCGTCATGGCGAAGGCCGTGTCGTGGGCCGGCAGGCGCACCGGGGGGATCGCGCGCCAGCCGCCGTCGGGGGCTGCGAACATGGCCACCGGCTCGCCGTCGGCGCCGGCCAGCACGATGCCGACATCGCCGTTGAACAGACGCAGCGCCGGCTCGTTGCGCAGCACCATCACGGGCTGTCCGATGAACCATCGCGAGCGCTCGCCCACGGTCTGTCCGAGCGCTGCCCGGACGTGCCGCACCGCATGCTCGTTGACGGCGTCGACGCCCTGCGGCCCGTCGTGCATCGCGCACAGCACGCGAAAGCGGGCAAAGGCGGCGGTCGCGGCCGCGGCGTCGCGCGGGTCGCGGCGCAGCGCCTCCACGAAGGGCGCATAGCCCGAACCCAGCGCGGCGAACGCGGACTCGCCGAGCTGGGCCGGGGCTTCGGCGATCCAGTGCAGGTCGGTGGCGCCTCCATTGAGCAGTGCGAGCAGTTCGTCGCTGCGGCCGTCGCGGATCGCGACCGCCGCGCGGCCGATGCCGGAATCCGCGCCGAAGCGGTAGTTGCGCTGGAACCAGACGGCCACGTCGCGAAGCGGGCTCGGCGACGCGGCAGGCGGGGCCGCGATCAGCGCCGCACGGCAGCCGGCCGCCGGCGCGATCGCATCGCGGCAGGCATTCCCAAGCGACGGGTCGGCGCCCAGTTCGGCGAAGACCGCCCCCGACTCCACGGCGGCCAGTTGGTCCTTGTCGCCGAGCAGCACGATGCGCGCCTGCCTGGGCATGGCTTCGAACAGGCGGGTGGCGAGCTCGAGGTCGAGCATCGAGGCTTCGTCGACCACCAGTGCGTCGAGCGGCAGCGGGTTGCCGGCATGATGGCGGAAGCCTTCGGGGGACGCGCCGAGCAGGCGGTGCACGGTGAACGCCTCGCCGGGCAGACGCGTGCGAAGGGGGGCCGGCAGGTGGTCGGCGCGTGCGGCCAGGGCCTCGCCCATGCGGGCGGCGGCCTTGCCCGTGGGCGCGGCCAGTGCAATCCGCGCGCCGGGCTCGCGCGCGAGCAGGCCGGCCAGCAGGGCGACCACCGTCGTCGTCTTGCCCGTCCCGGGCCCGCCGCTGATGACCACCAGCCGCTGGCGCAGCGCCAGCGCTGCCGCGACCCGCTGCCAGTCCGGCTGCTCGTGGCCGCCGTCGCCGAAGATGCCCGCGAGCACCGAGGAGGCCGCGTCGGAAACTTCCTGCGCCGGCATGCTCGCAGAGGCAACGACGCGCTGCGCCAGTCGGCGTTCGAGGTCGAACATCCGGTGCAGGTAGAGCCTGTCGGCAGCGTCGAGCACCAGCGGCATGGCTGCCGGTGCGTCGTGGCGGCCGACCACGCCGCTGGCGAGGAGTGAGCGCCGCACCTCGTCGGCCGTCCCGACCGGGTCGAGCGTCGTGGCGATCTCGTCCAGTGTGACGCAGACGTGTCCGTCCGACGTGGCAAGACTGAGTCGTCGCGCGGCATGGGCGGCGAGCGCACCGTGCTGCGGGGTCGCCCAGCGGGCCACGTGGCGAGCGAAGCCGTCGGCCAGCTCGGCGGCAGCGTCGAAGTTCCGCCGACTGCGGCTCATGCCGTGCCTCCTTCCAGCAGCGCGCTGGTGGCCTGGACGAGTTCGCCGTCCAGTGGCAGGCGGAACACGCCGCTGGCGCGGCCGTCCGGCTGGCGCCAGCCGGGACGCATGCCACGAACGAACAGGTAGTGCACGCCGCCGAAGTGGGTGTCGAAGCGGTAGCCCGCGATGCGTCGTCGCAGCAGCCGGTGCACGGCCACGGCGTAGAGCAGCCCTTGCAGGTGGTAGCCGTGACGGGTCATCTCCGCGGCCATCGTCGCCTGCGCGTAATCGGCGGGGCGCTCGCCGAGGTGGTTGGACTTCCAGTCGACGACGTGGAAGCGCCCTTCCTGCTCGAAGACGAGGTCGATGAAGCCGCGGAGGTAGCCGGCGAGCCGCCCTCCATCCCCAACGGCGATGGTCGCGCCGCGACGCGCCAGCATCTCCCGGAGCTTGCGCAGGTCGAGCTGCGGCGACGGCAGGTGGAACTCCAGCTCCGCGACGCGGCGTGACGTCGGGACGCCTGTCAGACACAGGGGCCGGTCGAGGGCATCGAGCGGGGTGCCCAGCACGTCGCCCAGCATGCGCAACAGCTGGCGCCGCTGCCGGGGCCGCTGTGCCGGGTCGTCGGGGAAGTGGTCCTGCAGCGCGCGCTCGACGGCAGGCGGCCAGCTTTCGGCGCGGGTGAAGTCCGCCTGCTCGAAGACGGCGTGCAGGCATTCGCCCGCGACCGGGCCGCGCGCGAAGCGCAGGATGTCGTCTTCGTCGATGTCGGCGGCGGCTGCAATCGCGTCGCCTCGCGCGGGGGCGCGGGCGTCGTGATCGATGGCCGCGCCTTCGTGTCGTGCACCCTGCATCAGGCTGCTGTAGCTGCCGAGCCGCCACGCGGGCGGCACCGTCGGGGCGGGTTCGCGCATCACGATCGAGGCTGTCTGCGCTGCGTGGGGCGGCAAGGGACGGGGCGCCTCGTCGGGCATCGCCGAGACCGCGATCAGGCCCGGGTTGGCGTCGGCCAGCGCGTGCCAGCGCGCCATCGTCTCGGCCACCTCCGGCGGCGACTGCAGCCAGCCCGCGGGATCGATGCCGCGTTCGTCGACCAGCCAGTGGGGCAGGGCGGCCCGGCTGCGCTTCGTGCTGTTGCCCACTGCGTAGGCCCCGATCACGACGGTGCAGCGGTGCACGGCGCGGGTCAACGCCACATAGAGCAGGCGCAGGTCCTCGGCGGCGCGCTCTTGAGCGATGCGATGCCGGATGTCGTCCGCGTCGTCCGGCGCGCCGGCCAGGCCGCGGTAGTCCACCACCGGCCGACCTTCGTCGTCGTGGTACTCGAGGGCCTTGGCATCGACGGGTCCGCCGCTGTCGGCGTCCCAGGCAAAGGGCAGGAACACCAGCGGGTACTCCAGGCCCTTGGACTTGTGGATCGTGACGATGCGCACCAGGTCGCGGTCGGACTCCAGCCGCAGCTGGGTCTCCTCGTCGTTGCGCGGATCCTGGCGGCGCGCCTGCAGCCAGCGCAGGAGCGCCTCGGGGGCGGGATGTTCGAAGGAGGCCTCGTGCAGCACCTCGCACAGGTGGCGCAGGTCGGTGAGCCTGCGCTCGCCAGCCGATTGCGCCAGCAGCCTGCCCGCCACGCCCTCGTCGGCCATCCACTGCCGCAGCATCACGCCGACGCCCCGCGCCAGCCAGCGTTCGCGCCAGGCGGCGAAACGCTCGAGCAGCGCAAGCTGCGCCGGTTCGTCGTCGTCGAGCGCCGCGATCGCCGCTGCGTCGCGGCCCATCAGGGTCGTGGCCAGCGCCGCGCGGCGCACGCGGTCGTGTCCAGGCTCCAGCACGGCGGCCAGGACCTGCACCAGTTCCTCCGCCACCCCGGTCGCGAAGACGCTGGCCTGCGAGAGCTCGATGCTGTCGACGCCCAGCGCTGCCAGCGCCTGCCGCATCCGGCTGCCCTGGCGATGGCTGCGCACCAGCACCGCGATGTCGCTGCCGGCCAGCGGCTGTCCGCCGTGGCTGACCTGACCCCGGCGCGCGGCGGCCAGCAGTCGTGCGATCTCGCCCGCGGTGGCCTGCACGCAGGCCTGCCGCGCCTGCCCCTTGGTGGGCGCGCGCCCCTCGGCGTCGAGCGGCAGTGTCCACATCTGCAGCGGCGCCCGTGCATTGCCGCTGGCATCGAGCAGCGGCTTTCGCGGCTTGCTGCCCGCTTGCACGGCCGTGTAGTCGAGGCCAGGGAGCATGAAGACCGCCGGGTTGCGGCCGAACAGCGCGTTGAGCGCCCCGATCAACGCGGGCGTCGAGCGCTGGTTGTGGGTCAGCGTCCAGCGTTCGCCGGCCAGCTCGCGCGCCTGCAGGTAGGTGGGCAGGTCGGCGTTGCGGAAGCTGTAGATCGCCTGCTTCGGGTCACCCACCAGGAACAGCGGCAGGCGGCCGTCACCGTAGACGGTGCGGAAGATCGCGAACTGCAGCGGGTCGGTGTCCTGGAACTCGTCGATCAGCGCCGCGGGGAAGCGGTGGCGCAGGGTGGCGGCCAGGGCCTGGCCACCGGGCCCGGCCAGGCGCGTGTGCAAGTTGCCGAGCATGTCGTCGAAGGCCACGACGCGGCGCTCGCGCTTGAGCGCGGCCAGCCGTGCGGGCGACTCCTCCAGCATGCGGCGCAGCAGCGCGGCACGCCGCAGTGCCAGGCCCCGCCCCAGGCGCGCGCGGGTGTCGAGCCAATGCTGCGCCCGCTCGAAGAAGGGGTGGGGTTGTGGTGCAGGCTTGCCCTTGTTGGGCTTGAGCTTGTCGCGGGCGAGCAGCTCGAGCTTCGGGAGCTTGCCCGCCACGCAGAAGGGATCGTCAGCCGCGAGCGCGGCGTCCCATGAATCGATGGCCGTCTCGACGCTCGCCGGCTTGTAGCTGTTGCCGTTGAGGTTGCCGATGGCGCCGCGCACGATGACGGCGATCGTCTCGCGCTCGACAGCCCAGAGTTTTCGCAACTCTTCGTGCGTGCGCCGAAGCGCGGCGACATCGTCGGGCGCGGCCGCCTCCCGCGGCTCGGGCCAGCGCACGCGCAGCAGCGGCCGGGCGACGTGCCGGCGCAGCACCCGAGCCCAGCGCAGGGGCGAGTCGCCCTGGGCCGCGAGTTCCGAGGCCAGCTCGGGGGAGAGGGTGTCGATGGCGACGTGTCGGCGCCAGAAGTCGGACACGACCTCCAGGCGCAGCGCGTCGTCGTCCGTCAGCAGGTCCTGCCGCATCGGCAGCGCTGCGCTGAAGGGGGTGTCGGCCAGCGCGCGCTGGCAGAAGCCGTGGATCGTGAAGATCGAGGCTTCGTCGAAGGTCTGCAGCGCCGCCTCGAGGCGTGTGCGCATCTCGTCGTCGGTGGCGCCGGTGCGGCGGCGCTGGCTGTTCAGCAGGCGGGCGACGAACTCGTCGCCCGAGGCGTCGCCACGGCCTCGAAGGTGCCGAAGCGTCTCCGCGATGCGGGCGCGGATGCGGTCTCGCAGCTCGGCGGTAGCGGCGTTGGTGAAGGTCACGACCAGCACCTGCCGGACCTCGAGCCGCCGCTCGAGCAGCAGCCGCAGAACCAGGCCACAGATGTTCCAGGTCTTGCCGGTGCCGGCCGAGGCCTCGATGAGCGTGATGCCGTCGAGCGGGCACTCGAAGACGTCGAGCGGGCGGGGTGCGTTCACGTCGTGCCTCCCGCCGTGACGTCGTGGGCGCGCAGCGGCTCGAACACGACCCGTGCCAAGGTCTCGAACTGCCCGTCCAGCGGGTCGTCGATCCCGCGCAGCGCCAGCCTGACCGCAGGGTCGTGGCTCTCGCTCCAGGCGGCAGCGTCGCCGTAGGGACGGAAAGCGCCGGCCGCCGCGAGCAGGTCGCCGCCGCCTTCGACGTAGGCCAGCGACGCCTTGGGGAAGAAGTGCAGCGGCTGCGTCAGCCCCGTGCGGTAGATCCGCAGCAAGTCGGCCAGCAGCGCCGCCGGGTCGTCGGGTGCGCGGAGCACCAGGACGCCGTCCAGGCCATGCCATTCCGTGCGGGCCAGCGCCCCGGCAGGCGCAGCGGCACAGAGCACGAGGTGGTGCAGCCAGGCTTCCAGTCGGTCGGCGGCGCGCAGCGCGCCGTAGCGCCAGCGCACGAGGCCGTTCGCGCGAAGGTCGGCGAAGGCGGCGCTGACCTGCCACGACTGCCCGTCGAGATCGACCGCTACCGTGGCCTCGAACACCGGCAGCGTCGGCGCCGCCAGGGCGGCACCCACCCGCTGTGCGAAGCGTCGGGCCACCGCGAGCTCGGCGCGCAGCGCCTGCGCGCCCAGCGGCCCCTCGGGCAGCTCGGTGCCGGCCTGGGCCAGTGCCAACGCGGCGCTTTCGTCGGTGCCTGCCAACAGTGCCGGCACGAGCCGGCGACCCAGGGCGGCAGACGACGCCCGGTCTGCGGTGAAGGGCTCGTCGTCCTGGAGTTCGTCTTCCGCGCGCAGCAGTTCGATCCCCAGGCGCCGGCGAAGCAGGTGGCGGCAGGGCAGCCGGAAGAAGGAGACCAGGTCGGCCAGCGGCGCGCTGTGCCACCGCGCATCCGGCGCTGCCAGCGGCGAGGCGACGAAGGGGGCTTGCCCACCCGAATCGAGCGGCGACACGTCGTCTCCATCGTCGTCGTCCTCGTCGCTGGCGCCAGCGACCCCGTCGCACGACGGCCCGGTGGCCGCGGGCAGCGCGGCGCGCGCGGCCATGCCCTGGCACAGCGCTTGCCAGAGCTCGCGGTCGAAGCTGCGCAGGCGTTCGTCGCCGGCGCGCGAGAAGGCGGCCGTGGAGAACGGCTGCAGCGGGTGTTCGACCACCAGGCGGGCGCGTGCCGACGCCAGGGCCGCCGCATCCGCATCGGGCGGAGCCGTGGCGGGGACGACGACGTCGAGCAGTTCCGAGACCAGCACCGACGGGGGCAGCGGTGCGTTGTCGCGGATGCTGCGTCCGGTGTAGGCGAGCAGCAGGCGATCGCGTGCGGCGAGCAGCAGGTCGAGGAAGAGGTTGCGCTCGTCGTCGCGCCGCTGGCGGTCGCCGCGACGTGGCTGGGCGGCGATCAGGTCGAACTCCGGCGCACGCTGGCGGGTGGGGAATGCGCCGTCGTCGAGCCCGATCACGCAGACGACACGGAAGGGCAGGCTGCGCAGGCTGGCGATCGACGCGAAAGTCACCGCGCCGGTCGGCACCCCGCCCCGCGCGGGCGCGTCGAGCCGGTCCTCCAGCGCACGCCTGAGCACCGCCAGCGGCAGCGGCTCGGTGCAGCCGCCCCGCGCCATGTCCTCGGCCAGTGCGGCGACGGCCTCGCGCAGCTCGCGCATGTCCTCGATCTGGTCGTCGCCCGGGTCGAGGAACCGTTCGAGCACATCTGCCAGCATGGCCGCCCAGGCGGCGCCGGTACGCGGCTGGGCAAGCTCGCCGTGCAGCGTGCGCAGCGCGTCGGCGAAGCGCCACAGTCGGCCAAGCAGTTCGCCGTCGACGCGGCCGTCGCCCTCCACGGGCGCCGCCACACGGCCCGCGAAAGGCAACTCGGCCGCTTCGGGCAGGCAGTAGGCGAGGAACAGCCGCTGCAGCGCGTCTTCGAGTGTCTGCCTCGCGCTCGCCGGGACGTCGAAGTCCGCGCGGTGCGCCGCGTCCAGGCCCCAACGCAGGCCCGAGGCGCGCAGCAGGGCGTGCAGTTCCTGCAGGGCTCCAGCGTCGAGGCCGTAGCACCGAGCCACGACGTCCTGCTGCAGCAGCGCGTACAGCTCGCTGGCCGGTACGCGCGACGATGCCAGCGACAGCAGCGAGAGCAGGGCGCGCGCCGGCGCGTTGACGCGGCTGCGCCCGCGGCCGGTGATGGCAAACGGGATGCGCTGTGGTGCCGGCGCGGTGCCGAACACCGCCTCCACGAGCGGCGCGGTGGCCTCGATGTCGGGGGCGGCGACGAGGATGTCGCCGGGCCGCAGCGTTGGATCGTCGGCGAACATGCCGAGCAGCTGGTCGTGCAGCACCTCGAGCTGCCGCGTCAGCGAGTGCGCGACGTGGACCTCGACGCTGCGGTCGTCGGGTGCGAGCAACAGCGTACCGGGCAGCGGCGGCTTCAGCTCGAGGATCCCGTCCTGCAGCCGCGCCAGCAGGCTGGTCCCTGCGCAAGGCTCGCAGGCGTCGTGGTCGACGCTGCGGCCGGCCGCTTCCTCGAGCAGCAGGGCAATCGCGGTCTGGGCCTGCCGTCCCCAAGAGGCGAGCAGCCGATGGCCTTCCTCGAGGCCCGCGGCGCGGCCGTCGCGGGCGAGCCGCGCCTGCCGGCGTCCGTCGACGAGGTCGAACCAGTACTCGCGGCACGGATTGAGCACGTAGACGTGAAGCTCGCACGCGTGGCCGATGGCGATCAGCCAGCGCAGGTGCTGAGGCGGGATCGACGGCAGGGCGAAGACGTGAACCGTCGCCGGCAGGCCCGCCTCGGTCACCAGCGTCGAGCCCAGTCGCACGAGTGCCGCTGCGAAGACCTCACCGGGGTGCACCGGCGTGGCGCCGGTCTCGGCGCCGATGCGTCGCCATAGCGCCGCCTGCCAGGCCTCGTCGGCGGCGATGGCGGCATCCCCGGCGCCGTCGAGCACGGCGCGGCCCTCGGCCCAGGCATCGAGCCAGTCCGGGCGGTAGGTGATGTACTGCTCCAGCAGCGCGGCGCTGCGGCTCGCGAGTTCCAGCCGCATCACGTCGTCGGCCGCGTCGAGGTAGTTCGCCAGGCGGGGGTGGGTCTGGACGAAAGTACGGTCGCCGAACGCGGTGTAGACCCGCCAGGCCAGGACCTCGGCGTCGAAAGGCGACTCCGCGGCCACCTGAGGCACCACCCGGGCGATCTGGCGCCAGAGCCAGCGCGCGAGGAACGCGAACTCGACCTGGGCGCAGATGCCGTGGGCGTCGGCGACCGCCAGCGAGAGTCGACGGCGCACTGCGGTGCTTGGCACCACGACCTGGTCGCTGTCGAAGACGCCGCCGCGCTGCAGCCGCTCGAGCAGCAGGGCCTGCAGGCGCTCGAAGCGGTTCGACTGGTGGATGTGCAGCATCTGCGTGGCGTGGCGGGCGTCGCGGTCCCCAGTCTAGGGGCAAGGGTGGCTCACCCGGCGAGCCTGGCAGGCTGGACTCGTCCGCTGCAGCTGAGTCAGCCAAATAGGATCTTCAAATGACTGTCATTTGAGCAATTGATCCACTAAATGCTGCAGCGCACCTAAAGTCTCGGCTGTCCAAGGATTCTTCCTTTCCTGCAACCCTACCGGAACACAGCCATGAGCATCATCAACACGCAAGTCCAGCCTTTCAAGACGACCGCCTTCCACAACGGCAAGTTCGTCGACGTGACCGACGAGTCGTTCAAGGGCAAGTGGTCG